>JAJZRS010000008.1 GCA_021802545.1 Pseudomonadota bacterium | reverse complement strand
TGGGCTGGGGCTGCACGATAGGCAAGGACGAGACGCTGGTGATCCATCCGTCGCACAAGCCGACAAAAGAAAACGGCGTTGCGCAGTGCATGTGAATCGCCCGTATTGACGGTTACGCGCCGTCTTCCCCGGCACATGGAAATCCTTTGGCAAGATAGGTGAGTAAGCTTGTCCTCATCGTAGGCGGTTCGGAACTGGCGTATTTCTTCGCCACGCGCCTCGTCTCCCTCCTGCTCGCCTGGTCCTGGGTTCGAGCCAACCCGTCCTTCCGGGGGGCGCTCGATCCATAGAGCCGCAGAGGCGAAAATTCAGACTGCGAACGACAGGATTTGATTGGCGATTGCTTGAATTGCGCAAAGTTGTGCTTTAATGCGTGATTCTTAAGATCACATTTTTGAGCCTGTTACGCAAAAGGATCCGCCATGAGAAGCTTCACTCCCTGCAAAGGCAAAACCGCCTGCCGCGATGACGGCACGATCTGCCTTGCCTGCGGCCGCAGCCTGAATGAAATCGAGGACACCCGCCGCCTCATCGATGCCTTGGCCGAACTGGCCATCGCGCAACAATACGAAAACGTCGGCGAATTTTTCTCCTATGTCGCCGGCAAGGCGGAAAGCAAGGTCAACTACCGAAACAGGAACTGAATCGCCATGTTCCGGGAAGACGTTTTGTTTTCTGCAGAACCCGCATCGGACGCGAATTAATTATCAATGTTGGAAGGGGCAGTCATGGATGATTTGGAACAGATCAGGATAGGGAATCCGGATGGGGAGGCGGTCCTCCTGCTGCAGGGCGCGCAATTGCTCACATGGCAGCCTGAGGGGGAAGCGCCGGTGATCTGGCTCTCCGACCGGGCCAGATACGTCAAGGGCAAATCGGTGCGAGGGGGTATTCCGATCTGCTGGCCCTGGTTCGGCCCCCATGCTTCTGAGCCATCCTATCCGGCCCACGGCATCGCGAGGAATCTCGACTGGGAGCTGGTCGAGTCACACGAATCGGGCGCGAAGCTGAGGCTGATTCCGCAATCGCCCTTCTGGCCGCATACCTCGATGGTGGAATGCAGGTTCACTGTGGGCAAGGCGCTCGAGGTGGAACTCGTCACGCACAACACGGGCAGCGAGCCATTCGAGCTGGGCTGCGCGCTGCACACCTATTTTTCGGTGAGCGACGCAACAGACGTCGAAGTGCTCGGGCTCGACAATACATCCTATATCGACAAGGTTGAAGGCGGCAGGAAAATCCAGGACGGCCCGGTGAGAATCAGTGGCGAAGTCGACAGGGTTTACGTGGGCACGGATTCCGACTGCATTCTGGTCGATCCTGGACTCAACAGGAAAATCAGGATCGAGAAGCAGGGCAGCCGTTCGACCGTGGTCTGGAATCCGGGAGCAGAGAAGGCCGAAAAGTTTGGGGACATGGGAAGCCATCTCGGCATGCTGTGCATCGAGACAGGCAATGCAGCCGACGACGTCGTCACGGTCCAGCCGGGACAATCCCATCGCCTCTGGGCCAGGTATTCCGTCGAGAAACTGGGCAAAAATGCTTTGAGAAGTCCCCCGAAGGGACTTTACGTTTTATGATGCTTTTTTAAGCTTCGACAAGGTTATTATTTTTGAATGCCAGCATAGATTTTGTCTGCTGCGCCGCGCACTTCAGGATTGATTGCAAGAACGCTCTTCTCCGTCCAGGATGGCGCAAAAAGCGTGGTAGAAGGGGTATGTTGCATTGGAAAGCCCTGATGACTACCATCGCCACAAGAGATGGTATCGTATAAACTGCGCGTGCTGTTTTTATAGTTGCAAAGTTGTCCGATGGGGATTTGCGGATTGGAATGCTCTGATAGAGTATCTTTTGCCTATATAACGCCTGCGCAATGAAAAACGGCCCATCGCCTCTGGGACAGGTATTCCGTTAAAGAATTTACTTCGTCAAACTGATCAGCTTGCGCTCGATCCAGGCATCCGCCGACCATTGCCACCGGCTGACCACCAGCATGATGCCGAGCAGGATGCCCCAAGACAGATGCTGGTTGAGCCCCGCCTGGCTCAGATCGGAATAGGATATCACCGCGACGACATTGAGGATGGATAGGCCGGCCGCGGCAAATCGCCCCAGCAACCCCGCCACCAGGAGCGCGGACAACCCCAATTCCGCGCTTGCAGCCATGAGCGCAGCCAATTCCGGCGGAAGCAGGGGAACATGATATACGTCGTTGAAGAGATAAAGCGTGCTGTCCCAGCTCTGCACTTTTGTGAGCCCGGATTTGAAGAACACGCTTGCCAGATAGAATCGCAGTCCGAGATCCATCAGCGGCGCCAGATATTCCGGCCAATGTGAAGCCTTGTAGTAGAGCCTTGCGATCAGGGAAAGCCATTTCATTTCAATTCTCCTTTGCTTCATGGTCGAAATCGACCAGGATTTCCTGCTCTATCCAGTTCACAAGATGCGATTCAAGATCGAAATCGGGATGGTTCTCGAGCACGACGGCTGTCGCATCCCAGAGCGTGGCGCCGGATTCAATTTCTTCCAGCCAGGCCGATTCCGGGAGGCTCAATGCTTCGACACGAACGACATCGTTTCTCCGGTTCACCAGCGCGATTTGAGGACCGCTGTCGAGATCGATGAGAAAATCCTCCGGCATGCCTGGCTGGTGCGCCTGCCAGATATCCACGATTGGAAAGGATGATCGAACAATCCTGCAGGCGGGATTCAACAGGAAGCGCAAACGGTCCTGGTTTTCCGGGGCAATGCTTGCAAGGAGCACGATGTCGATTGGCTCAATGTCCGCGGCGAAATAGGCCATATGGCATGCCCATTCTAGCTTCGCAATTTCTGGTAGATAGGGCAATTCCTGTGCATTGGGAAAAGACGCCAGGAACTTGCTGAGTTCTGCGCCATAGTCGTGCAAATTGCCGCTCTTCGAAGGGCGGGACTCGATATGCATGATGGCCATCATTCTGAAGAATTCGTCTCCGACAAGCTGCCTGATCACAGGATAGGCAAGTCCCAGCGCTCCCTGGAGATTGCCGCGATAATTATTCCGGTAAATTTCAAGCGCGGTTCCGATCGGGTAATTCGGTCCTATTCCGCCGGACATCGCGTCATTGTTGCGGATGGCATTGCCGAATTCCAAAACATCTTCAAACCATGCTGTCATGTCGGTGTTCCATGTGTGACTGCGCGATTCCTGCTTCCTCCAGCAGGACAGAGAGGTCAGGGGTGTCGTTGTCCCATTCGATCAGCGTGGGGCGATTCCCAACTTGTTGCAGCGCCAGCCTGTACAGATCCCAAACTTCGTTGCAAACCCTGTCGCTGTGGGTATCGACCAGACATCCGTCACGGACGCTGTGGCCGGCAAGGTGGTATTCCATCACCGCATTGCTGGGCAGCGCTCGAATGAACGATTCCGGATCGACCCCAAGGTTCTTCGAGTTCACGTAAAGGTTGTTCACATCGAACAGGATGCCGCAGCCTGTGCTTTTCGCGAGTTCCGCCAGGAATTCGCCTTCGCTCATTTCGCTTCTGGCGAAGGAAAGATAACTGGATAGATTTTCGATCAGCAACCGACGTCCGATCTTCTCCTGAACCTGTTCAACGCGCACGGAGACGTGAGACAGGGACGCCCGCGTATAGGGAAACGGCAGAAGATCGTTGACGACAAATTCGCCTGTGGAGTTCCAGCAAAGATGCTCGGATACGGCGGCAGGCTGAACCCTGTCGCAAAGCCGTTTCAATGCCGATAGATGCTGATGGTCTATCGGGCCGGGAGAGGCGAGACCCATGCCTACGCCATGCAGGCTTACCGGATAATTTTCCCGGACTTTGATGAGGGTATGGAGGGCAGCGCCCCCCTCGAAAAAATTCTCGCTGTGCACTTCCACCCACCCGAGCGGGGGAAGCATTTCCAGCACTTGTTCATAGTGCTGAGCCCGCAAGCCGATGCCAGCGCGGACCGGAAGAAAATGGCTTGCGGGCTGCATTACCGGATCAGCCTGCCTTGCCGGGCTCGAGGCTGCCGTGGGCGATCTTGTTGCAGGTTCCCTTGGGGACAGCGACGAAATCCATCGGGTCGTTGTTTTTCGTGGCTTGCCCCGCGCAGGAATGCGCGCTCTTGTTGCTGGAGCAGTCATTGTGCCCGGCTTTTGCGATTCCCCAGCATTTTTCCATGTTCATCTTGTCCGCTGCATTTGCGTTGCCGCTCATCAGGCTCATGGCGAGCAAGCTTCCGAACGCGGCGGTAAGTACGTGACGACGATCCATAATGAAACTCCTTTTTGGTAGGTTAAAGTGGTACTGCAACGATTAGTCGTGGCTGACTGGAAATCCTTACACGCGCTTCTTACTTGGCCAGCCAGATTGCGCCGGCGATTGCAATAATGGCTACCATCACCATCATCATTTTTTCGTGAATGCACATGCCCTGTTTCTGCTTGCAGCCATCCATCGAACACATGAGCGACATAGTTCTTCCCTTGCGAATTGATAAAGGATTATTTGCCAAGAAACATCGAGGCGGCGCCTGCAAGCGCTGCCACCACCACGAATGCGAGCATCATCATCGCGGCCTTGTGCCCGCCGCAGGCTCCGCACTTTCCTTCTTCCGTTTTGCATGTTTGCGACATTTTCATTCTCCTGAAGTAATAACCATCTAAATTTTCCGGGAAGTTTTTATCCTTCCTGGCCATTAGTCGCGCCTGATCGAAATTCCTTACACCGGATTTGTGGTGATATGCTTTAAAAATGGAAAATGAACTTACTTCGCTGCATGGCGACATGCTCAGGTTCGCCAGGCTGCAGCTCAGGGACGATTCGGTGGCCGAGGATGCGGTTCAGGAAGCCATGGCCGCCGCACTCTCCAACCGGAAATCGTTCGACAACCGGTCCAGGCTCAAGACCTGGGTGTTCGGCATTCTGAAAAACAAGATCGTCGACATCATCCGGGAAAGGATCCGCTCCCCTTCGTCCGAGATTGCCGATATCCCTGACCACGCCTATGACGACCTGTTCGACGGGGATGGACATTGGCAGGAGGATGCTCGCCCCTCCAATTGGGGGGATCCGGAAAAGAGCGCCTCCGATCAGCAGTTCTGGCAGATATTCGAAATCTGCCTGAATCGCCTGCCGGAAAATACTGCAAGAATTTTCATGATGAGGGAAATGCTCGGGATGGAAACGGAAGAGATTTGTAAGGAACTGGGGATCAGTTCGACCAATTGCTGGGTGGTGCTGCATCGCGCCCGCATGGGTCTGAGGCTGTGCCTCGACGAACGCTGGTTCAAGTCAGGAGGCCAGGAATGCTGAGCTGCAAGCAAGCTACTGAATTGATGTCCAGACGTATGGACGAGGAGCTCCCCATGCCCCAAAGAATGGGATTGCGCCTTCACCTGATGTTGTGCAAGGGATGCAGGAACTTCAGTCGGCAAATGGACATTCTGAGGCAGGTTTCAAGAAAATTCCCTCAGCGGGACAATTGACCATGGAAAATGTCGTTCTTGAGCCGGCTCCAACCCTGGCAGTAAACAGACATTCAGTCTCGAATCACGGGAGCAGGAAGTTCCTTGAATTGCTCCGGAACAGAAGTGCCTTCGATGTACTTTATGCCCCAGTCTCGTATCGCACGCAGGGTGGGCGCGAGATCAGCGCCCCGGCGGGTCAGGAAATATTCCGCGCGCGGCGGATTGTCCTGATAGAGTTCCTTCACCACAAGTCCGGCAGCCTCCAGCCTTTTTAGCCGCTCGGCCAGGATGTTGGTCGGGATCGCTTCAGGAGAAGCCTGGAACTCGCCATAGCGGCGTTTTCCCAGGAACAGGTCGCGGATCACAACCAGCGTCCATTTGTCGCCCAGGATATCCAGCGTGCTCGTGATCGGGCAGGTCGAGCGATGGGGTTTCGCGTGATTGCTATTTTTGGCGGGCTTCTTCATCATCGCCCACCTTAAAACGATTGCTTGCTTTTTGCAAGTCACAGGGGTAATGTGTAACTTGCAAAATAAAAGTCACTTGAGGGATCATGCCGATACAGGGAAAGCACTATACGTTCGACCAAATTGGGCCACTGGAAAATCTTGACCAGCACAGCTATCGAGACGTGCCGGGTAAGCGATTTATTGGAGACAATCTCGGCCTGACCGGATGCGAGGTTTCGCTCAACCGCCTGCCCGCCGGCAAGGGTACGCCGTTCGTCCATGCGCACAGGAAAAACGAGGAGCTGTATATCGTGCTGCGCGGCAGCGGTTTCATTTATGTCGACGGCGAGGAATTTCCCGTCTGCGAAGGCAGCCTTGTGCGCGTTTCACCGGAAGGGGCACGCGTCATTACCGCAGGCGACGAAGATCTGTATTTCGTCTGCATTCAGGCTGAAGCCGGCAGCCTGACGCAAGCAACGCTGGAAGACGGATACCTGGTCGATGCCAGTGCTTCATGGATGGAAAAAGGATGAAGCATTGAACACGCCTGCGCAAGGAAAAACGGCACAGGTACATTCCCAGGCCGTTCGTTTAATATCGTACAGTCCATCTGACTGGGGGGGCTGTGTGTCAATTGCGACCATTGGGCATTGCGGCGTCACAGGTTACCTAGTCGTCAATCAGTTTGATGTACACATCCGTAAGTACTCAACAGCCTTCGACCCTGTTGCAGTGAAAAGGGAGCTTAATCATGGCGTGACTGCATGGGACCCGCCCGCCAGTCAACGGTTCAGAATAGATCATATTGCAAGGAAGCGCGTGAAATGTTGCGATAACTCCCGTTTCATTGTTCCGGTGATTTCTCTGGCATCAGTTATAGATAAGAAAAATGGATAGGCGGAAAGAGCCTCTACATTACTGGTATTCATGGTGAATGCCATGGCCCATGCCCCCATGCTTCTTTCCATGCTTTCTGACTCATGCAAGATTTTAAGGTTTGAATGCCTGGTATCCTTCCTGATTTTCTGCATAATAAAATCGACGCTCGATTTACTCCCCTCCAGAAGTTGCATAAACCTGTGGTTATGAAAAACGAGCAGACCCGATAACCTGATCTCGTAATTCTGTTGATTACATTTTTCGAGCATATTAATAACATCTTCAAGTGTCATTGAAGTTGTCGCGATACTTTCATACAAAAGCTGGTGACATTCCATTGTTCGTTAAGTATTAATATGTTGATGATAAAAAAGTGTACTTCATTTTTGGTCTATCTGTTTCAAATTAAGCGACCTAGTGCTGCTGCATCGCCCAAGTTCACTTCACAATCTTCTGATATGGATACATAAATTGAGTAATCCATGCGTCAAAATGTCCGAGCTGACTGACACGGGTGTTTTCTTCTTGCGCTGCACTGGCGAAATGATTAGAGTTTAAGGCATGGACAAAGATCATTTCGTCGAGCTTTCATGCAGTAATTGCGTCGCAGGAGCAGGTCTCGACATTGAGTTTTCATTCGCCTTCCAGCCCATTGTCGACACCGAAACGCACAGCATATTTTCCCAGGAGGCATTGGTTAGAGGGCCCTCGGGCGAACCGGCTCATACCGTAATAAATCGCCTGACTGACGCAACCAGATATCGCTTCGACCAGGCATGCAGGGTGAAGATCGTCAAGATGGCCTCCGAGCTGGGCATACCTTCCAACATCAACATCAATTTCTATCCAAATGCTATCTACAAGCCTGAACTGTGCATTCGCACCACGCTTGCTGCCGCTGCTGAATTCGGCTTTCCCGTTAACAGGATTATTTTCGAAGTAACAGAGGGTGAGGAAATCAGTAACCATGCCCACCTTCTGGCTATCATAAAGACTTACCAAAAGCTGGGGTTCAAAACTGCCATTGACGATTTCGGCGCAGGATACGCGGGGCTCAACCTATTGAGTGAATTCCAGCCAGACTACATCAAGCTCGACATCAAACTAGTGACCGGAATCGACACGAACCGCCCCCGTAGGCGATTGTCAGGGGCATTGCTCAGGTCTGCCAGGATCTGTCAATTGCAATCATCGCAGAGGGCGTGGAAACGCAGGCCGAGTACCACTGGCTGAAGGATGCAGGCATACGTCTCTTCCAAGGTTACCATTTTGCTAGACCGTCTTTCGAATCTATTGCTGATGTGCCTAGCGAGGCTTATGCCTAATTTATGGCGGAAAAGAATGTGCTAGTGACCGACTGACAAAGTAACTTGCAGACACGATGCTGTTGTCCAATGTAACAGCATTATTTGACGGTATCCTCGGGGCGGATCAATCCCAAGACCGTACGCTTGCAGATTTTTTTGCTTCCGCAATTTTGAGGGCGAGGTTTGAGTCGGATTCAAGAATTCATGACGATGGAAATATTCTGGTTTTTCGCTTCGGCGTGTCCCGATCAAAAATGAAAAAGGCCTGCATATATGCAAGCCTTTGATTTTTTGGTGCTGATGAGAGGAGTCGAACCTCCGACCTACTGATTACGAATCAGTTGCTCTACCAACTGAGCTACATCAGCAATAGAGCGGTGAATTATAAAGCGTTCGGTCCGGAAGGGCAATCAGACTGTCATGGGCCGCGTGCGGATGATGATGTCGAGCCCTTCCAGAATCCTGTCTTTGGGCAGGGGCGGAAGATTGAGAATCGAAAGCTCCGATGCGTCGATGTCCTGCAGTTCTCCAGTGACGACGTCGTAGAAATGGTGGTGGCGGCTCGTGTTGGGATCGTACAGGATCCTGGACGGGTCGATGATGACTTCCCTGACCAGGCCCTTCTTCACGAACAGCTTGAGCGTGTTGTAGACGGTCGCCTTGGATGCTTCGGCTTTCCGCCTGTTGACCGAGAGCATGATCTGGTCTGCAGACAGGTGCTCCATGCAGGAGAGCATGAGTCCGGCGATCTTGATCCGCTGCGATGTCGGGGAGATCCCGTGTTTCCTCAGGAGCGAAGCAATAGAATCATTGTCTATTTTTCTCATGGACCAATTCTAGCACTTGGCGTCCCCACGTCACCTATCACTTCTGATAGGGTTTGGGCCGTATCAAGGCTTGCCGAAAACGATGTTTGCCAGAATTCTCGCCGCGGCAGGCGCCATCGTCACGCCGTAGCGGAAATGCCCGGCATTGACGTACAGGTTTTCGAAATCGGGGTGCCTCGATATCGTGGGCATATTGGCCGGGGAGCCCGGCCTGAGTCCCGCCCAGTGCTTCACGGGGGAGAGCCCCTTGAGCTCGGGCAGCATTTCTGAGGCCTTTTCGTGGAGATGAGCGCCCTGAGTGAGCGACTTGTCGAATCCGCAATGCTCGAGCGTGCTTCCGGCGAGGATGAGACCGTCACGCCTGGGTATGAGATAGATGTCGTCCTTGAGCAGTATGGTGTCGAGCAGGCCTTTCGCATCGAAAAGCAGCATCTGCCCCTTGACCGGGAAGATGTCCTTCCAGCCCAGCATTTCCCCGCTCCACGCGCCTGCGCAGACGACATAGCTTTCGGCCTCCAGCACGCTCCCGCCCGAGACTTTCAATCCGGATATATTCCCTTCATTTTTCAGGAAGGCATTCACTTCGCAATGCTCGACGATCCTGACGCCCATGTTTTCCAGGGTCTTCCCGAGCGCCTGAAGGAGCCTGGGATTCCTCACCTGGGCGACGTCCGGCAGATGGAGCTCCCCGGATGCGCGCACCGAGAAGCGCACGTTGTGCGAGGTGCACCAGGCGGAGGCCTTTTCCATGGACCGGGTCCCGGGCAGCACGGTCATCCCGCATTTCGAATATTCGGGATCGATCCCGCTCGATTCCTTGAGGAGGGCCGACCATTCCCGATAGCGGAATGCGCCTGCTTCAGCGAGAGAAGTGACTTCTTCGGGATAGTCCCAGGGAAGCAGGGGAAAGAGTATGCCGCCGCCTGCCCAGGAAGCCTCCATGCCGGCTGCACCCCTTTCAAGGACGGTGACCTTCGCACCAACTTTGGCAAATTCGTATGCGCTCGAAAGACCGATGATCCCTGCGCCGATGATGATGATTTCTTGAGGCAATGTCGTTCCAGTTCGTTCTACCGCTTATTCTAGCAAATCGACCGCTTATCGGATCGAGGTTGTGATGGACGGGCGACTTTGATTTAATTTAACTGGACGAAAATCGCACAGGAAAAACAAAATGAAAGAGAGGGGTTTTACTCTGATCGAGCTGATGATCGTGGTCGCCATCATCGGCATCGTGACCGCTATCGCATTGCCGATGTATGCAAACTACCTGACGAGGGGAAAGCTCGTCGAGGCGAGCACCAATCTCGCCAATTACAGGATACAGATGGAGCAGTATTACCAGGACAACCGGAGCTATTCCTCGGGCAGCGGATGCGGGACAGCATTGCCGACCGGGAAATACTTCACCTACACCTGCTCGATAGGCTCGACGACGGACAGCTATACGGCGACCGCGGCGAGCAAGGTCAACGTCGGGCTCGGCAATGCAGGCGACTACACCTATACGGTGGATTCGAACAACAACCAGGCGACGACCAAGTTCGCGGGCCAGGCCGTGTCGTACACCTGCTGGATCATCAAGTCCGGGGATTCGTGTTGAGGCAATGGGGAGCATCCCTGATCGAACTCATGATCGGGCTTGTCATTTTCGGCATCGTGATGGCCATTGCCGTCCCGAGCCTCACCACCTGGATGCAGAATGCGCAGCTGAGGTCCACTGCGGAAACCATCCTGAACGGCGTGCAGACGGCGAGAGGTGAGGCGGTCAGGCGCAATTCCACGGCGCAATTCAGCCTGACGAGTTCGACCGGGATGGCGGACTGGACAGTGTCCGCCTATGACAGCGCCAACGGGCTTTACGACATTGCGGTGCAGAGCTGGAGCAGCGGGCAGGCCAAGAATGCGCGGGTGGGCACGAGTTCTGCTGCGACGCAGGACTATACCGTCGCGCTCGCCGCGGGCGCGGGAATGCCGGCTTCGGTGACGTTCAATGCCTTGGGCAGGGTCGTCCATGTGGGAACGGACATCACCCGGATCGACGTCACGAACGCGGTCGCGAGCGGGGCTAGGCGGCTGGTCATCGTCGTCTCCCCCTACGGGCTTGCGCGTCTGTGCGATCCGGCCTTGCCCAACACGAATCCGCAAAGCTGCACATATACAGGATAATGAAATGAGTGACAGACAACAGGGCGTGATGCTGGTCGAGGCGATGATCGCGCTGCTCATCTTCGCGATGGGGGTGCTGGCCGTGATCGGCATGCAGGCGAGATCGATAGGGCAGACGATGGATGCGCGCTACAGGGTGGACGCAGCCTTCCTCGCCAACCAGCTTCTTTCCGAAATCTGGGCGAGCAGGACCGTCGCGAACAACGGCTTGCCCGACACGAGCACGACGACGCTTTACGGCAATCCTGGTTTCTACAGCTGCAACCCATGCACTTCGACCAACAGCAATCCGGTGATACAGGGATGGGTTCAGCAGATCCAGAGCACGACCAGCCAGAGCGCTTATCTGCCCGGCGTGACCGACATTCAGAACGCGCCTGTCATCAGCGTCAGTCCTTCGACGCCGAACAGCCAGCCCTATACGATCACGGTGACCCTGCATTGGAAATCCCCGCAGGGCGGCGCGACCCACAATTACACCACGATGGCGCAGATCAATGGATAGGGGAAGGCAAAGCGGCTTCAGCCTGGTCGAGATCCTGGTCGGGCTCGTGATAGGCATGCTTGCGATGCTGGCGATATTCCAGACGCTGGCCCTGTTCGAATCGCAAAGGCGCACGACCGGAGAAGGCGCGCAGATGCAGCAGAGCGGGCTCGCTGCGATCTACCTCCTCGAGCAGGACATCAGGCTGGGCGGTTTCGGCCTGATCGACAACGGCGGCATGCCCTGCTTCAACATCAACGCTTACGGCAGTCCTCAGAGCATCTTCAAGAGCGTTCCCCTGCAGATCGTGGACGGCGGGACGGGTTCAGACGCGCTGGTGACGGCGAGGTTCGATTCGGATACGGGAGGGATCGCCACGGGCGGCGGGCGCGCCATACTGACGGGCAATCTTGCCGCAGTGCCCGCCAATCTTCCCGTCGATACCGGAAGGGGATTCAAGCCCAATGACTATATCCTGATTTCCCAATCGGGACTCGATTGCTCCTTGCTGGAAGTCTCGAGCACCTACGCCTATGCGGGAGACCCGACGAACGTTCCCGTTCAGGCTGTGGCCAATGCCGCCGGAACGGCATCCACGCCAACGTTCCCCACTTATACCGGATCAAGCACGAGCCCCGCATCCTATGCCACCATCGTCGATCTCGGGCAGACCGCATCATTCATCACGTCGAGATACTACGTGTCGAGCGGCACGCTGCTGCAGTCCGACAACGGCGGCGCAGGCGTGCCGCTCGCCTCCGTCATCGTCAACATCCAGGCACAATACGGGGTTGCGCCGTTGAACAGCCAGTCGATCAGCTGCTGGACTGATGCGACAGGGAACAAGTGCTCGCCTGCCTCGGGCGACTGGTCCAACCCGACCTCAGGCGATTTCGAGCGGGTCAAGGCGATCAGGATCGCCGTGGTGGCCAGGAGCGCTCTCAAGGAGAAACCCACAGGCGGTGCGACTTCCTGCAACACCACGACGGCTGCGCCCGCCTCCTGGTCCAGTCTCGGCGTGCCTACCGGCAGCAGCGCGCCGCCGGTGATCGATCTTTCTTCCGACACCGACTGGCAATGCTATCGGTACAAGGTCTATTCGACCATCGTGCCCTTGAGGAACGTGATGTGGGGGAACATGTGATCAGGCAAAAAGGCGTCGTTCTTGTCATTGCGCTCATCGCGCTCGTCGCGATGTCGCTCGCAGGCATCGCCCTGATGCGCACCGTCGACACGACCAACGTGATATCGGGCAACCTGGCTTTCGGGGAAGCGGCCGTCCAGATGGAGGACGTCGGCGAGGAAGCCGCCTACAATTGGATCATCGGCAACCCCTATTCCAATCCGAGCGGGTGCCAGCAGGTGACGTCCGTCTGCCCGAATTACTATTACCCGAACGTCATGCCGCGCGATACGGTGACCAATCTGCCTGACCCGGGATCGGGGAACACGCTCAACTGGAGCCCCGCCGTGACGTCCGGACTGCCTTCAGGCTATTCCGTCCAGTACATCATCGAGCGCATGTGCGGAACGGTGGTCGGCGGAGTACAGACGGCGGCCGGGAGCCAGCCGACTTTCGCGAACTGCATGGCCTCTCCGGTCTACGACACGAGCCAGAGCCCGCCGGTCGTGATCGCCGGGGTGGGAAGGCTTTTCTTCAGGGTGACGGTAAGGGTCAACGGGCCGAGGAACACGAGCGGTCTCGCCCAGTATTTCATCGGCATGCAGGACAGCGTCATTTGATTTGGAAAGGGAGGGGGTATGAGATGAAATCCGTTCAAAATTCGATCTCTTTATCCATTTATTATGAGAGGGGTAAACCATGAAACCTAAATTGATTGCAGCACTTATCCTGGGAATGAGTTCACTGGCGCTCGCATCCATCGCCTATGCCGACAGCAGCCACGGCCAGGGCCAGGGACAGAGTCAGGGCGAAGGGGACGGGCATGGGAACGACGACCACGGCGGCGACGACGGGTCCCAGACTTCGACCGGCTGCACGGGAAGCGTGATCAATGCCTGCGGAATGCAGATCGTGAAATCCGTATGCAGCACGACATCCAGCGAGGACAATGACGGGCATCACGACAGCGAGCATCAGGATGCCGAGGACAACGATCGGGAAAGCGATCACGACAGCCACGGTCACCATTACACCGACGACGACAGGGATTCTCCTTCCAATCATCCCGGGCAGGATTTCAGTTTCCAGTACTATTACGATTCGAACGGCAGCATGCAGCAAATTACGGCTGGCAACCCCGCCCCTGCCGGCGCTCAGGTGGTCAATGTCAGCAACAGCCAGCGCCTCGGCACTTCTCCTGACGGCAAGATCACCATCTGCCACCGCATGGGCGGAGCGGAAGTCACGCTCAACATTCCCGACGACCAGATCAACGGCGTCAAGGCGCACGGGCACGGCAACCATCCCCTGGATACCATCGGGCGATGCGAGGACGAGGACGACACCGACCCGAGTCAAGACACCGTTCCGAGGCAGAAGCTGAGCCAGCAGTCCAACGTGACGACGAGCGTCCAGGCCTGCCTTGCAGCGCCTGCAGGCACCCAGGTGACCGTCACCCTGTCCAGCGGTTCGACCTGGACGGGAGCTGCTCCCGGATGCAATGCTGCGGGCGTTTTCTGCAGCGTGCCCGTGGGCGGGTCCATCTCCGGCGGCTCGCTTCCCAACAGCGGCGCGCCGAACCGCGGCGGCGTGAGGACTCTGCGCTAATCCCTGGCGTAGAGACGGTAGCGCTCGTGCCGGTCGCCGGCACGGGCGCCTTGCCACAGCAGCTTCAATCCTTCAGGATGCCGCCTGTTCGAGGCGACGGTCTGGATCAGCACCAGTCTGCAGGTCTTGTCGCGCTTGAGATCGATGCCGAGATAGTAATCGAGCATTGCGCGTTGCGCATCCCCGACATGCCTTCCCTCGATGCAGCCGTAATGCGCGGGGAGCGAGGCCTTCATCGAATGGAACATTTCCCGGTATCCCTTCACCGAATCGAGGAAGGGCAGCCAAAGCGTCATCAGCAGCATCCACACCATGGCCACGCCGCTCGCCCAGTTGATGACGGCGCGCTTGCCGTCGCGCTCCTTTCCTGATGCGAGAATGGCCCAAAGCAGCGTTGCGCCCAGGGCGGGCAGGAAGGAAAAGAAGCCGAAATGGGCGGAAAAATGGGGATGATAATGATGGATCCGCCCGTATATGTATTCCGGATGCCCTGTCATCATCGCGACCCAGCCGATCCACAAAACGGCTGCCAGAAGTCCGAAAGTCAGGATGCCGAACCAGTTGAATGCGCTCGTCGTGCCGCGCTTGAGGCTGCCGATGGAAGATGCGGCGAGCAGCGACAGGGGAAGGAGCATGGGCATCGCGTAGATCTCGCGCTGCGTTGCGGAAACCGTCAGCACGGCAAGCATGGTCAGGAACATGAACAGGGGAAGGATGGCGCCTTCATCGAGCAGCCTTCTTTTTTCGCGCCAGAGGGAAGCCAGAGCGAGCGGCAATGTCGGCCAGGCGAACCAGGGCAGCACGCCGAGATAGAAGAAGGGACTTGCATGCGCATCGCGCCTGAGCCCGAATGAAAGGCTCATGCTCGACTTCAGCCAGGAAGAAAAGAGCTCGGGATGGCTCTGATGCAGAAAATAGGGCCAGATCGCCGAAGGCAGCAGAAAGACGAATGCGGACCCGAGGAAAGCGATATAACGCGGGCTTCTCCAGGGCTTCTTCACGGGAAGCAGGGCGAGCACGGGGACGAAATAGGCGAATGCGATGAACCCCTTGGCAAGGAAACCCATGCTCATGCCGAGTCCTGCGAGCGCGCCGCCAAGAACGGCATTTTCGCCGTAAAGGCAAAAGCCCAGGATCGCCAGAGAACAGCCTGCGAAAAGGGCTGAATCGGCCACCAGTTGGTGGGCATGGCCGAGAAGGCCGATACTGCCCGCCAGGATCAGTACGGCATAGCTTCCTTTTCCGTAAAGGATGCGTGACGCCAGTCCGATGAAGACGAGCGCAAGTCCCATGTAGAAACCGGTGGCGATGCGCAACGCATCTGGCAGGGAGACGAACGGAGCGAAGAGCTTCCCGAAAATCGCCGCGGTCATGTAGAAGAGCGGCGGGGATGCGAAAGGTTGTTCGTCCGGCAGATGGAAGGAGAGCCAGCTGCCGTTTTGCATCATGTGGTAGACGAGGCCGAAGTTGTAGGCTTCATCCGGCTTCCAGGGCTCGTGTCCGAAAAGTCCCGGGAGCAGCCATGCGAGGACCAGGATCAAGGTCAGCGCGACCTCCTTTTTGTCTAGGGGCGGCCTGGGTTCGAATTCGGGTTCCGAGAAATACATTATTCGACGAGCTTGATTTCTTCGCCTGGAACCGGTTCGCCGTCTGGATAGGCATGATTCAGGAGGCGCAGGTAGCCTGCCGCATTCTTGCCGAGCGGGGAATGGGCCGCATATTTTTCGAACGTGTCGCCGGGTGCAGTCCGCCTGAGCGAAATCTTGAGACCCTGGGCGAGCTTGCGTTCGAGCGGATTCATGGCATGGAAGCTATGCATGGTGCGTTCGATTGCAGGTTGCGCATTCTGGAAGGCGGCAGGGTTGGCCGCCACACCCATGATGACGAACAGCTTGCCGTTCATGCGTATCGCGGCCGCTTCCGCCCTCGAAGAATAGACCAGAATTGCGCCGGCATACCCGGAAGACCTGAAGGAAGAGAGCGCGCCGTTGCCGAACCTGCTGGTGAGGTAGTCTTCAGGGCTTCTTTTCTCATTTTCGGCAAGCGACAGCTGGATGACGGCTTCACCGTTCGTCGCCTGGACGGCTTTCGCGCTGTTCTTGATGGTCCAGCTTTGCGGAAACTTCAGCGCGATGCCGAGCCCGGCATGCATGAATTCGCTGTTTCTCACCACGCCCTGGGAGGGGCTGTCGCCGAAGACGATGCCGTCGATGTGCTCGAGATAGATCATTCGGCCCTCGAGCGGATGGGGTGAGACCTGCAGATTTTGCGATTCGTTCACGACCTGCTGCAGACGGGTGTCGCTGTCGGGGTGTGACGCGAAGAGGCCATGATAGATTCGCGGCTCGCGATGCTCTTCCTTCGCTCTGGCAATGTCGAATGCTTCCTGATCCTTGAGGGTGGAGAGCACAGCGATCATCGCATGCGGATCATAACCTGTCCTGGCGAGATATTCGCTGCCGAGCTTGTCGGCCTCCAGTTCATGCTCCCTGCCGTAGCCGGAAAGCAGGGCGCTTCCGGTGACATTGACGAGATCGGCTCCTGCCTGGGTGTTGATTTCGGGAACGAAAATGGAAGCGATCTGGATGCCGATGTTGGCCGTCGTGGCCGCAGTGTACTGCTTGACCGAGTGCCTCGCCGTCACATGGCCGATCTCGTGGCCGAGCACGGCCGCGAGCTCCGATTCGGAGCCGAGATAAGGCAGGATGCCGCGCGTGATGTAGATGTAACCGCCTGGAAGGGCAAACGCGTTGACCTCCGGGCTGTCAAGCACGGTGAAATGGTATTCCAGGTTGGGGCGATGGCTGTTTTTCGCGAGCCGCTGGCCCACCCGGTCGACGTAAGCTTGAAGAGGCGGGTCGTCGTAGACGCCGTACTGCTTCCTGACCTGCATGTCGGATTGCCGCCCCATGGCAATTTCGTCGGATTCCGACATCATGACGAAATCCTGCCGTCCGGATACTGGATTGGTCGCGCAGCCCGAGAGGGCCGCAAGCATCAGGAAGAGGATGAGAATGGGCTTCATGTGGATGAGCCAGTCTAGCGCATTTCAAACGAAAAAGGCAGCCTAGGCTGCCTTGTCGAACCGGATACCGCGAAACTCAGACGGATGCCTTGCTTCCGTATTTCTGGCGGAATTTTTCCACGCGTCCCGCCGTGTCGACGATCTTCTGCCTGCCGGTATAGAAAGGATGGCAGGCGGAACAAACTTCGATGCGCAGAGGCTTGCTGTTCGTCGAACGGGTCGTGAAAACCTCGCCGCAGCTGCAGGTCACGGTGATTTCGTTGTATTCTGGATGTATTCCTGGTTTCATCTCGAAGATTCCTGAAGCGGAAACCCTGTATTATCTTCCAAAAAACGATGATCCGCAAGCCTTAGCCGCGCCGCATCGAATCGAAGAAGTCCGAATTGGTTTTTGTGGCCTTGATCTTGTCGAGCAGGAACTCGATCGCTTCAAGGTCGTCCATGGGATAGAGGAGCTTGCGCAGCACCCAGATCTTCTGCAGCACGTCGGGCTTGATCAGCAGCTCTTCGCGGCGCGTCCCGGAGCGGTTGACGTTGATCGCGGGATAAGTGCGCTTCTCGGCGATCCTTCTGTCGAGATGGATCTCCATGTTGCCGGTTCCCTTGAACTCTTCGTAGATCACGTCGTCCATCCTGGAACCCGTGTCGACCAGCGCCGTTGCGATGATCGTGAGTGACCCGCCTTCCTCGATGTTCCTGGCTGCGCCGAAGAAGCGCTTCGGACGCTGCAGCGCATTGGCGTCCACGCCGCCCGTGAGCACCTTGCCCGATGCGGGAACGACCGTGTTGTAGGCGCGCGCCAGCCGGGTGATCGAGTCGAGCAGGATCACCACGTCCTTCTTGTGCTCGACGAGGCGCTTCGCCTTCTCGAGCACCATTTCGGCAACCTGGACATGGCGCGTCGCAGGTTCGTCGAAGGTCGATGAAACGACTTCGCCGCGCACCGAACGCGTCATTTCCGTCACTTCCTCGGGACGCTCGTCGATCAGGAGCACGATGAGGTGGACGTCGGGAAAATTGGCCGCGATCGAGTGGGCGATGTGCTGCAGCATGACCGTCTTGCCACTCTTCGGGGAGGCGACGAGCAGCCCGCGCTGTCCCTTGCCGATCGGCGCGATCATGTCGATCACGCGGCTCGTGATGTTTTCTTCCGAGCGATTTTCGCGCTCGAGCGTGAGGGGTTGGGTCGGAAAGAGCGGCGTGAGGTTTTCGAAAAGGATCTTGTGCTTCGAATTCTCGGGCGGCTCGCCGTTGACCTTGTCGACCTTCACCAGCGCGAAATAGCGTTCCCCGTCCTTGGGCGTCCTGATTTCACCCTCGATGGAGTCCCCGGTATGCAGATTGAAGCGCCTGATCTGGGAAGGGCTCACATAGATGTCGTCCGGGCCGGCGAGGTAGGAAATATCCGGGGAGCGCAAGAAGCCGAAGCCGTCCTGCAGCACTTCGAGCGTGCCTTCTCCGTAGATGCTCTCGCCCTTCTTGGCCTGATTCTTGAGCAGCGCGAAGATCAGTTCGTGCTTTCTGAGCCTGTTGGCGCCGTCTATTTCGTTTGCATTGGCCATTTCGACCAGCTGCGTGACTGGAAGGGATTTCAGGTCGGATAGATGCATGTGCGGAAGAACTCTTGCGTGGAGATTTGTTATCGAAGGGGAAGCCTGCAAACGGGTTGCAGGCCGTAGAGTCTAGGTTAGCCGGTTTAGATGTTGCTGTCAATAAATGCTGTGAGCTGCGACTTCGCGAGCGCCCCGACCTTGGTCGCCGCCACTTCGCCGTTCTTGAAGATCATCAGGGTGGGAATGCCGCGGATGCCGTATTTGGGCGGCGTGGCCTGGTTTTCGTCGATGTTCAGCTTGGCTACTTTCAGGCGTCCGGCATATTCGCGTGCGACGTCGTCGAGGATGGGGGCGATCATCTTGCAGGGCCCGCACCATTCGGCCCAGTAGTCGACCAGAACAGGAATGGACGATTGCAGCACTTCCGAATCGAATGCATCATCGGTCACATAATGGATATGCTCGCTCATGGGAACCTTTCAGAACTTGGGGAATGGCATATCCTAACCAAAATCATTTCCCGTGTGAAGCGGTTCGCGAAAATAACGCAGGGCTGCTACCCGCTGCTAAAATACATGTTTCAGCGTTAATTAGAGGATGGACCATGACCTATGTTGTGACGGAAAACTGCATCCGCTGCAAATACACCGATTGCGTCGATGTTTGCCCGGTGGACTGCTTCCGGGAAGGGCCGAATTTTCTGGTGATTGATCCCGACGAGTGCATCGACTGCACCCTTTGCGTCGCGGAGTGCCCGGCTGAAGCGATTTATGCCGAGGACGACGTTCCCGAGGAACAGCTGAAATTCATCGAACTCAATGCCGAGCTCGCCAAGACATTCAAGGCCATCACCGAGAAGAAGGACGCGCCGTCTGACGCCGACGAATGGCTGAACGTCAAGGGCAAGCTCAAATACCTGGAGCGCTGACACTGCTTCTCGGGCAGCATTTTTCGCCAGCATCCTTCCTGAAGGAAGCAGCGCGATTCATCGCGCTTGAAAATCCGGAGAGCGATCTCTCCGGAATCACCGTGCTGCTCCCCAACCTTCATGCCGCCCAGGATCTCGCCCTTGAGTTGGGCAAGGCGTCAGGTCATCCCTATCTCATGCTGCCGCAGATGACCACCTTGTCCGAGCTTTCGGCATCAGTCGAGTTTTCGCCCCAGAGCCGCAGGATTGCAAAGCTCTATCTTGCCCTGAGGGAGAAGGGCTGGTTCGAGGAGCGCGACCTGTGGCGGCTGTCGAGCGAGATTGCCGGTTTTTTCGACGAACTGACCCGATGGAAGGTCGATCTGCCGTCAAGCCTGGAAGACTTTTGCGCCCTGCTCGAAGCCGCCTATCAGGCGACTTCGAGCGAACCCTTGATGTTCGAGGCGAGGCTGATCCACGAATTGTGGCATGCCATGGAGCTGGACGAGACGAGCGAAGCGGCAGCCCGCCAATTGATGCTGGCGCAACTTGCGCAAAACGCGTCAAACCCCCTTTACGTTCTTTCCCCTGACGAATTGACGCCTGCCGAGATGAATTTTCTCGAGGCATGGTCGTCGAAGGCGCCTGTGCGCCTTTTCCACGAGTCGCGCAGCAGCTTCTTTACCGAGGTCTGGCCGATTGAGGCGGGGGGAGACCTGAAAACAAGGTGTGACGCCTGCATTGATGAACCGCTTTCCAATCTTTCGCTGTTCAGGGCGAAATCGCTTGAGGAGGAGGCGGAAGCTGCGGCGATCAAGGTCAGGCAATGGCTGATCGAGGGAAAAAAGCGCATCGGGCTCATCGCTCTCGACCGCCTTGCCGCAAGAAGGACCAGGGCGCTTCTCGAGCGCTCGGGCATTTTGGTCGAGGACGAGACAGGATGGACTTTCTCGACCACATCCGCCAGCACGGCGATCGTGAGGCTGCTCGATGCGGTGGCGAGCGACTATTACCACGAGGATCTGCTCGATCTTTTGAAGTCCCCTTTCGTTTTCTCCAGCTGGGCGGCCGGATCGAAAAACCGGGCGGTTCACGCGATCGAACAGGAAATACGCAGTCGGAGCGTCGTGTCCGGACTTGCCCATTACGCCAGACTGGATCTCGAGCAGGACGCGCGAAACATGCTGGAACAACTCGGCAAGGCGGCATCCCTGCTCTCGAAGCGATCGAACACGCTCGAAAACTGGCTGGCTGCGCTGACGCAAGCCCTCGACATGCTGGGCATCTCGGAGGGACTTGCCATGGATCCTGCAGGGGAGGCGCTGCTCGAGAAGCTCGCCGAACTCGGGAACGAGCTTGCCGGAGTTGCGGGCCGCTTCGGCTTCAGGGCATGGCGCCGCTGGATCGACATGCAGTTCGAATCGATGACTTTCAGGGATACGGGGATCAGGAGTCCTGTCGTGCTCACGCATCTGCGCGCGACCAGGCTGCGCGCCTTCGATTGCGTCGTGCTGCTCGGCAGCGATGCGGCCCACCTGCCTGCCGAAGCCGATCCCGGCCTGTTCTTCAATCAGGCAGTGAGGGCGGAGCTGAAGCTGCCATTGCTTGAATCGGAAAGGCTAGGGCAGCTTGCCGACCTGATCGGCCTGCTTTGCCGCTCAAGTGCCGTCTGGGCGAGCTGGCAGAGCCTGAAAAAAGGGGAACCCAATCTCCTGAGCCCTTATCTGGAGCAGCTCAACGCCTTCCATCTTCACGCTTTCGGCTTCGATCTCGTCGACCGTGAATTTTCCGGAAAGATCCCGTTGATGCGTTTCGAAAGGGAGCGTGAAAAGATGCAACAGGCGAGCCGTCCTGCGCCCGCCGTGCCTCATGAGCTGATTCCAGAATCGATATCGGCGAGCGGCTACAACAGCCTGCTCGCGTGCCCCTACCAGTATTTTGCAGCCAGGATACTGGGGCTTTCCCCCCTGGACGAAGCCGACAAGGCCATGGAAAAGGCCGATTTCGGCAGCCATCTGCACAGGATTCTCTACCTCTTCCACAAGAAGCATCCTGCCATATCGGGCCTGCGCGATGCACAAGAAAAACTCGAAGCCCTCACCGACGAAGTGTTCGAGGAGGCTTTGGAAGCGGATTACCTTGCGCTCGGCTGGGCGCTGCGCTGGAAGCCGATGATACCGGAATACCTCGAATGGCAAAGGGGAAGGGAGAAGGAAGGGTGGAAGATCGCGAAAATCGAGGCGGACGGGAAAGCCGATATTCCCCTGTCCTTCGGCACATTGACCTTGAGGGGCAGGATAGACCGGGTGGATGAATCGGAAAGCGGGATTGCCGTGATCGACTACAAGACGCAGAGCGCATCCGTGCTCAGGGAAAAGGCCCGGGATGCAGGGGAGGACGTCCAGCTCGCTTGCTACGAGCTGCTGCTCGGCGAGAAAGTTTTTGATGCGGCTTTTCTCGCTATCGACAAGGAGGTGAAGCTTTTTTCCCAACCGGATACGCGGGCGCAAGAAAGCCTTGAGCGGCTGGCGGACATTTTCGAGGCAATGCACGACGGGCGCCCGCTGCCGGCCCAGGGGCTGGAATCCGTTTGCCGGAACTGCGACATGCGCGGGCTTTGCAGGAAAGCGCACTGGGAATGAAGGCGCTCGATCCTGCGAACAATGTCGTCATCAATGCCTGCGCAGGAAGCGGGAAAACATGGCTGCTCGTGTCGCGCATCGTCAGGCTGCTGCTCGAAGGGGCCGAGTTTTCAGAGATCCTTGCGATCACGTTCACGCGCAAGGCGGCCCAGGAAATGCAGGACAGGTTGCGGCAATGGCTGAGGATGCTCGCATTCGGCGCGGACGAGGAAATCGAAACATTCCTGGTCGAGCGGGGAATCGAGAAATCCCGAGCAAAAGGCATGATCCCTAGGGCGAGAAGCCTGTTCGAGGATTCGCTCGCGAACCAGATGACCGTGACGACCTTCCACGGCTGGTTTCTGGAGATACTGAAGCGCGCGCCGCTTGCCGCCAATCTCGCCGGCGCGGCCCTTGCCGATTCTTCATCGAGGCTGATCGAGGAAGCCTGGCAGCGCTTCGCCGAAGGCCTGCAGCATGACAAGCGCAATCCTGCATCGATCCACCTCGAGCATCTTTTCTCGGAATACGGCCTGTCGAACACGCGCAAACTGCTGACGAATTTTCTGGAAAAGCGCGCCGAATGGTGGGCCTACACGACAGGCCAGACTGATCCTCTCGCCCATGCGCTGGAGAGGCTGGCCTCCGAGCTCGAGGTTGACGAGCACATAGGCGAAAAATTCAGGACGGATGTTGCTCTCACCGGACTGATGAAAGAATATGCCGTCCTGCTCGGGAGGAATACGGAAAAGGACAAACTGCTCGCAAACGAGCTCGAAGAAGAGATCTCCTCAGGCCTTCCTGATTTCGACAGGGTATGGGCCGTTTTCCATACGAAAGAAGGGTCGCTCAGGAGCCGCAAGGAAAGCAAACTTCAGGAAGAGAGGCTGAAAAAAGAAGGGCAGGAAAGATTCCTGGAACTGCACCATGAAATCGGCATGCGCCTTTCCGAGTACAGGGACGCGATTGGCCATCTGAAAATCTATCGATTCAACGAAGCGGGACTCATCGCGGGATGCGCCCTGCTCGAGTCCTACCAGGACCTCAAGGATGAAATCGGGGTGATCGATTTCGTCGACGTGGAATGGCGCACCTACAGACTGCTCAACCATTCAGTCCATGCACAGTACATGCAGTACAAGCTCGATTCGCGCTACAGGCACATCCTGATCGACGAATTCCAGGACACCAATCCTTTCCAGTGGCAGACGCTGAAATGCTGGCTGGATGCTTCCAGCGACATGTCGATCTTCATGGTGGGCGACCCGAAGCAGTCGATCTACCGTTTCAGGGGGGCGGAAGCGCGGCTTTTCGACATCGCAGCCGATTTCCTGGAAAGGGAATACGGCGCGATCAGGCTATCCCAGAACCTTTCGAGACGCAGCTCACCTGCCATCATCGAATGCGTCAACCGGGTTTTCCCCGATTTCGATCGTCACGAGACTGCCCGGGACATGCCGGGAAGGGTCGAAATGATTCCCTTGGCCGAAGATGGGAGGGAAGAGGAAAAAATCAGGCAGGGCTTGAGAAATCCGCTCGTCGAGCCGCAGAGCGAGATTCCGGACGAAAGGCTCGAGGCCGAGGCGAAGGCGTTTGCCTCTAAACTCAAGGAGATCGTCGGGCGCTATCCTGTCAAGAATGAGGACGGCAGCATCCGCGCCGCCAGGTACGGGGACATCATGGTGCTCGCAAGGAAAAGGGCGAATCTTTCAATTTACGAGAAGGCGCTCAAGGATCTCGATATCCCCTATGTGGGATCTTCCAGGGGAGGGTTGCTGGACACTTTGGAGGCGACCGATATCGTTGCGCTGCTGGCCTTCCTGATCGCGCCTTTCGACGACCTCCATCTCGCCCAGGTGCTGAAAAGCCCGGTCTTCGGCTGCAGCGAAGAAGATCTGGTCTTGCTTGCCGGGATGAAGGAAGGCTCATGGTGGCAGCGCATGGCAGGTAGAGACAGGCATTCCTCGCTGGGATCCGCCTACGGCATGCTGCTGGGATGGATGGAGCATGCAGGTTCCTTGCCCGTGCACGATCTGCTCGACCGGATCTATTTCGAAGGCGATCTGTTGAATCGCTACAGGGATGCCGCCCCGAAAGCCATGAAGGCTTCCGTTTGCGCCAATCTGCTTGCCTTTATCGAGCTTGCGCTGGAAGTCGATGCGGGGCGCTATCCCAGCCTGCCGAAATTCATGGCGGAAATCGCCGCGATGCGATCGAGCGATGAAGCGCCGGACGAGGGCTTGCTCGGCGAAGTGGACGATGCGGTCAGGTTCCATACGATACACGGTGCGAAGGGGCTGGAAGCGCCGATCGTCTGGCTGCTCGGCGCGAATGCTGAAAGCGAGGCCATGGAAGAAGGCTACAGGGTGATCGTCGACTGGCCGCCGGGCGGGATGCGGCCGACGCATTTCTCCCTGCATTCCGTGAAGGGAGAAAAGGGGGCGCTGAGGATGCCCTATTTCGAAGCGGAGGCGATGCATGCGGCAAGGGAGGATGAGAATCTTCTTTATGTCGCGATCACGCGCGCAGCGCAGGCCCTTTTCGTGAGCGGCGCGCCTTCCCGAGCGTCAGCGAGCTGGTACGCAAGGATCCATGACGTCATCGAGGCGGCCGCCGACTACGCGCCTGCGGCAGTTGAAGGCATCCGGACGCCTTCGGTGAAGGCGGAGGATTATGCCCACCTGAAAGGGGCTGCCCCTTTTGGGACAAGAGAGATATCGAGCCCGGAGATGCGCCACGGCATCAAGCTCCATGAGGTATTGCAGAACGGATTGAAGGGCAACGAAGAAGAGACTGTGAGGGCGGCTGCCGAGAAAATCCTGAATGCGCCCCATCTTCAGCGCTTTTTCGATTCAAAGCATTACATGAACGCGAAAAACGAGGTGGCGTATGTTTCGAAGGATGGAGAAATCAGGCGCATGGACAGGCTGGTCGAATTTGGCGACGAAGTCTGGATCCTCGACTACAAGACAGGGAAGAACGAGGCGGCCTACCAGGCGCAGATGAACGAATACAGGGCGGCGATGCAGGCGGTCTACGACAAGCCCGTCAGATGCGGGCTCGTCTTTTCGGACGGGGCGCTGGTCGAAGTGCCTAAAAAGGAGACTTGGCCTTCTCGTTCAGAATGATCTGCTTGTTGTTCCCCAGCGTGATGTAGCCGCATTCGATCAGGTTGTGCATGATCCGGGTGACCATTTCCCTCGATGAGCCGACGAGGTTGGCGATTTCCTGATGGGTCAGCTTGTCGACCACCATCTGGCCGTCCTGCTCCTTCGCGAGATGGAGCAGGGTGTTGGCGACCCTGCCGTAGACATCGAGCAAGGCGAGGCTGCCGATCTTCTTCGTGGCATGGCGCAGCCTTCTGATCAGGCCGAGCATCAGCATGGAGGCGATCTGTGGATTCTTGGCCAGGCACGCGTTGAACGCATCCTTCGTGACGAAGGTCAGCTTCGAGTCCTCGATGGTCATGACCGATGCCGATCTGCCGCAATTGTCGATGAGCGCCATCTCTCCGAAATACTCGCCGACACCCATGAAATCGAGCACGATTTCATGGCCGCTGTCGTCGGACAAGTAGACCTTGAGTTTGCCCGAATTGATGAGGCATAGATAATTGGAGGGATCCCCCTCGTTGAGGACGACGGTATTTTTCGGGAAGCAGCGGGTTTTTCCCGAACCTGCGAGCAAATTGAAGACATCGTTGTCAGCCAGTTCATCCGGCTGGCAGTTGTCGACGACGTTATTTGGAAGGGTCAACATGCGTGAGTTTCCATATATGCGCATTGTATTCTAGCATGGTTCTGTCGGTTGAGAACTTGCCGCTGGAAGCCGTGTTCAGGATGCTCATCCTCGTCCACTTTTCATTGTCGGCATAGGCGCGTGCTGCACGCTCTTGCGCATCCACGTAGCTCCTGAAGTCGGCTGCCACCATCCACGGGTCATGGGGGCTCATGATCGAATTGATGATGTTGTCGAAAATGCGGTATTCGAACTTGTTGAAATGCCCCGATTCGAGAAGCTGCATCACGCGCTTCAGGTCGTCGTCGTTGTCGACGATTTCTCTCGGGTTGTAGTGCCGCCTTCTTTCCTCGACTTCTCCGGCATTGAGCCCGAACAGGAAGAAATTGTCGTCGCCGACTTCCTCCATGATTTCGATGTTGGCGCCGTCCAGGGTGCCGATGGTCACTGCGCCGTTCATCATGAACTTCATGTTCCCGGTCCCCGAGGCCTCCTTTCCCGCGGTCGAGATCTGTTCGGAAAGATCTGTCGCGGGGCAAATGATTTCCATCACCGAAACGCGGTAATTCGGCACGAAGGCGACCTTCAGGAGGCCGTTCGCCGATTCGTCGCTGTTGACGATGTTAGCGACATTCGAGATCAGCTTGATGATGCATTTGGCCATGTAATAGCCGGGCGCCGCCTTGCCGCCGATGAGCACGGACCGCGGCGTCCAGTGTTCGATGTCGCCGCGCTTGATCCTGTTGTACAGATGGATGACGTGCAGGATGTTGAGGAGCTGGCGCTTGTATTCGTGCATGCGCTTGACCTGGACGTCGAACATCGAATCAGGGTCGAATTTGACGCCGCAATGCTTTTCAACATAGCTTGCGAGCTTGATCTTGTTTTGCCGCTTGACGTCATGCCAGGCTTTCCTGAATTTTGCATCTTCGGCATGAGGTGCGAGCTTTTTCAGTTCCGCAAGGTCGGTGATCCAGGCGTCGCCTATTTTTTTCGAAATCAGCGCGGCGAGACTCGGGTTGCACCAGGCGAGCCACCGGCGCGGCGTGACGCCGTTGGTCTTGTTGTTGAATTTTTCAGGCCAAAGCTCGAAAAAATCCCTGAAGAGACCCTGCTTCAGCAGGTCGGAATGGAGTTCGGCCACGCCGTTCACGGAGAACGATCCCACGATGGCGAGATAGGCCATCCGCACTTGTGGAACGCCGCCTTCCTCGATGATCGACATCCTCGCCTGCCTTCCGTTATCCCATGGCCAGCGGCTCGCCACCTTGGTGAGGAATCTTGCGTTGATTTCATAGATGATGTCGAGCAGCCTGGGCAGCAATTTTTCGAACAGCCTGACCGGCCATTTTTCGAGCGCTTCGGGAAGCAGGGTATGGTTGGTGTAGGCCATGGTTTTCGATGTGATGTCCCATGCCTCGTCCCATCCGAGCCCATGCTCGTCCATCAAGAGGCGCATCAGTTCGGCTACCGCGCAGGTCGGATGGGTGTCGTTGAGCTGGAAGCAGTTCTTTTCCGCGAAACCCGAGAAATCGTTTCCGTGCGCACCCGTCCAGCGCTGCAGAACGTCCTTGAGGCTGGCGGAGGCGAGGAAATACTGCTGCCTGAGGCGCAATTCCTTGCCGTTTTCGCTCGCATCGTTCGGGTAGAGCACCATCGTGATGTTTTCAGCTTCGTTCTTTGCGGAAACCGACTCTGCGTATCCGCCCGCATTGAATTCCGCGAGATTGAATTCGTCGGTCGCTGCGGCCTTCCACAGCCTCAGGGTGTTGACCGTTCCGTTCTTGTAGCCTGGAATGGGAACGTCATAGGGAACCGCCAGAACGTCCGTCGTGTCGACCCAGCGCATCTTCAATTGCCCGCTTTCAGTCTTGAAGGCTTCGGTCCTTCCGCCATAATGGATGCGCTGGGTGTATTCCGGGCGCTCGATCTCCCAGACGTTGCCGTCCCTGAGCCAATGGTCGGGTTCCTCGACCTGGTAGCCGTTGATGATGAGCTGCCTGAACATGCCGTATTCGTAGCGGATGCCGTATCCCGTCACGGGGAGCTGCAGGGTGGCGCAGCTGTCCAGAAAGCAGGCGGCGAGCCTCCCCAGGCCGCCGTTCCCGAGTCCCGCATCCTTTTCCTTGTCGGTCAGCTCTTCCAGCACGAGCCCGAGATCCAGCATGGCGCGCTCGGTTTCGTTCGTGAGGCCGAGGTTCAGCATGGCATTGCCCAGCGCCCGCCCCATCAGAAATTCGAGCGAAAGGTAATAGGTGTGCTTGCAGTCCGATTCATGGTGCGCATAGCGCGTCTTCTTCCATCGTTCCATCAGCCTGTCCCGCATGGTGATGGAGAGCGCGCTGTAGACATAGTGAACAGAACGAGAATGCTTGTCTCGCCCCAGCGTATGGGTGAAATGACGCCTGAAATCCTCGGCGATGGCGCCAGGGGTCATGTCGAGCGGGGGCAGTTCGGTGATGTTGGGAACGGGGTTGCTTCTGATCAGGGGTTTGTTCGGCATGGCAATCAATCGAAATGGATTTGTAACGATTCTACTCTAAAAAAAACGCTATCCTGCATGAAATATTTTAGAATGGGATTTCACACATTGGGAGGAAACATGGCGGTACGCATCATCGAGACGGCGCCTTATGCCGACCAGCGCCCCGGAACCTCAGGGCTGCGCAAGAAGGTATCCGTGTTCAGCCAGAAGCACTATCTCGAGAATTTCGTCCAGTCCATCTTCGACAGCATAGACGCTCCTCCCGGCAGCACGCTGGTGCTGGGAGGGGACGGACGCTACTACAACCGGGAGGCGATCCGGATCATCGTCGGCATGATGGCCGC
This sequence comes from Pseudomonadota bacterium, assembly GCA_021802545.1. Taxonomy (GTDB): domain Bacteria; phylum Pseudomonadota; class Gammaproteobacteria; order Burkholderiales; family JABEVD01; genus JABEVD01. The sequence continues at coordinate 76,298 of JAJZRS010000008.1, read as the reverse complement.
CAACGGCTTTTCGAAGGCCATCGTGGGATGCGGGGGGATTCTTTCGACCCCCGCGGCATCCCACCTGATCAGGAAAAATGGCGCTTTCGGCGGCATCATTCTTTCAGCCAGCCACAATCCGGGCGGACCGGATGGTGACTTCGGGATCAAGTACAATTCCGAAAATGGCGGGCCTGCTCCCGAGAAGCTGACGGATGCGATTTTTGAAAGAAGCAAGTCCATTTCAAGCTACATGATACATGACGATTTCGAAATCGATCTCGACAGAATCGGGCAGAGCCAGGTTGGGGGAATGATTGTCGAAGTGATCGATCCGGTTTCCGATTACGCGGACCTCATGGAGTCGCTCTTCGATTTCGACCTGATCAGAACGCTATTGAATGGAAATTTCAGGATTTCTTTCGACGCCATGCATGCCGTGACGGGACCCTATGCGAAGGAGATTTTCGAGAACCGGCTTGGCGCAGCAGCAGGTTCTGTCGTCAATGCGGTGCCGTTGATCGACTTTGGCGGGGGCCATCCCGACCCCAATCTCACCTATGCGAAAGAGCTGGTCGAGACGATGTACGGGGAAAACCCGCCCGATTTCGGCGCGGCATCCGACGGAGACGGGGATCGGAACATGATCCTGGGGAGCCGTTTCTTCGTCACGCCTTCGGACAGCCTGGCAGTGCTCGCAGCCAATGCGCATCTCGTTCCCGGATACAGGAGCGGATTGCTCGGGGTTGCCCGCTCCATGCCGACTTCGGGCGCGGTGGACAGGGTCGCCAAGGCGCTGAATATTCCCTTTTTCGAGACGCCGACGGGCTGGAAATTCTTCGGCAATCTGATGGACGCAGGGCGCGTTTCCCTTTGCGGGGAAGAAAGCTTCGGCACCGGGTCGAACCATGTCAGGGAAAAGGACGGCCTCTGGGCCGTGCTTTTCTGGCTCAACCTGGTCGCGGCGAAACGGCTTTCCGTCGAGGAAATCGTGAAGGAACACTGGAAGGCATACGGGCGGAATTATTATTCCAGGCACGATTTCGAGGAGATTCCCCTGGAGGCAGCCAGGGCATCAATGGAGACCGTGAAAGCCCGCTTCCCATCCCTGCCGGGGAGCGCATTCGGGAAATACAAGGTGGCATTTTGCGACGATTTCGCCTACACGGATCCGATCGACGGCAGCAGGAGCGAGTATCAGGGGCTGCGCATCATTTTCGAGGACGGTTCGCGCATCGTCTACAGGCTTTCAGGCACGGGAACGATCGGCGCAACGCTGAGGATCTATCTCGAGTCTTTCGAACCCGATCAGGAAAAACAAGGAATGGATGCGCAGGAGGCGCTCGGCGAGCTCATCTCGATTTCCAGGGCGCTATCGCTGCTCGAAGAAAAAACGGGAAGGAATACGCCCACGGTGATCACCTGAGCGCGCCTCTCATGCGATTCAAGGCTTCTTCGAGCCGCCACGTCGGGCAGCCGAAATTGAGTCTGACGAAACCCGGGGAACCGAAATCCGCCCCGTCGGACAATCCTACCCCGGCGCGCTCGAAGAATCGCGCGGGATCGTCTACGGAGCGGGCGTCTATCCAGGCGAGATAGGTCGCCTCGACGTGCGCCATGGAAAGCCCCATTGCCGGAATTTCACGCTCGACGAGATCGCGGTTTTTTGCGAGATAGGCGATCAGTTCCCTGCGCCAGGGCTCGCAATCGCGGTAGGCTGACAAGGCTGCAGTGTATCCCAGTGCGTTCACGTGGGGGACGATGCCGGCCATGGCAGCTTCGAATCGTTTCCTCAATCCGGGATCAGGAATGACGGCGAAGGAGACGGCAAGCCCGGGAATGTTGAAGGTCTTGCTGGGGGCCATCAATGTGATGGTGCGCTTTTCGATTTCAGGCGCGAGGCTCGCGATCGGCACATGCCGCGTCCCATCATCCAGCAGCAGCCCGCAGTGGATTTCGTCCGAGCAGATGAACAGATCGTGTTCTTCGCACAATTGCGCGATTTTCTCGAGCTCGCCGCGCGCCAGTATCCTTCCGGTGGGATTGTGCGGATTGCACAAGAGGAAAAGCCGGGTCTCGGGACGGATCGCGTCTGCCAGGCTGTCGAAGTCGTGGATCCATCTGTTCGCCTCAACGACGAGACGGCTCGTTGAAAGGGGCTGCCCGCTGTGAGAGGGCGCCGAAAGGAAGGGAGGGTAGACGGGCGCGGTCGTGAGGACGCCGCCGGAAGCCGCCCTGCAGGCAATATTGAGACCTGTGACCAGACCCGGAAGCCAGACGATCGCGTCAATACCCACCTTCCAGCCGTATTCGGCCTCCAGCATCGCGACGACGGTCTCGATCAGTTCGATGGGCGCATGCGTGTAGCCGAAAATACCATGATTGATTCGATTTCTCAGCGCTTCGACGATCTCCGGCGGGGATCTGAAATCCATGTCGGCGACCCACATCGGCAGGATATCCCGGTTCGCGTATTTGTCCCACTTGACGCTCGCTGTCTGGGTTCTGTCGATCGCTTCGTCGAAATTTTCCAAGGATAGGCTTTCAATAGATCATCAGCCCTTTTTCACGGAAGAGTTTCAGGGCGGCATCCACGACGGCTTCATCATAAAGCTTCCCTTTCTGTTTTTCCACCTCCAAGAGCGCTGCTGGAATGCCAAGTCTCGGATGGTTGGGGCGCTGCCCGAAGGCCAGCGCCTCGATGGTGTCGGCCACGGCCAGGATTTGCGCCTCTTTCAGTATTTCGTCTTTTCGCAATCCCTTGGGATAGCCTGAGCCATCCAGCCTTTCATGGTGCTGGAGCACCATTTCGGCCACTGGCCAGGGAAAATCGATTTTCTTCAAAATCTCGTATCCGGCTTCCGGATGGCGTCTGATCTCGCTGAGTTCGGCCTCGGTCAAAGGCGCTTTCTTGAGGAAAAGGGCTTCGGGAATGGAAGCCTCGCCGATGTCATGCAGCAGGCCTGCAAGATGGAGTCCTCTGGCGCGCGCTTCGGGCTGTCCGGTTTCGAGGCCGATGGCCAGGGCAAGCGCTGCAACCCGCTTGAGATGGCCAGAAGCATAGGGATTGATGCGAAATTCGAGTGCCGATGCGACCGCCTCGATGGCGTCTTCAAGGTGTTCGTTCAAGGGTTCGAGGTATCGGATGCGCTGGCTCTGTCCGGTGTCGGTGTCATCCCTGATGCGGAAGGAGGCAATGCCCAGGACGAGGCTGGAAGCCAGCATTTCAAGCACGCTGACCTCTTCCTCGATGAAGGCGAAAGGCTCCCTTGCGCCGAGAAAGAATGCGCCGGATATCCCTGTATTGCTCGAAAGCGGGAAGACGGCCATCGAAGCATAGCCGCATCGCGTTGCATCCTTGCGCCATGACTCGAATTCGGGGTCCTGCAGCAGGTCCTGGGCGATCACGGTTTTGCCTGTATGCAATGCCTGCGGCGAAATTCCAGGCGCTCGGATTTCGCCAGACAAGGCGCAGCCGTGGCTCGCCAGGGTTTTCGTGCTGCCGTCACGCTCTTCGCGGCCTACCCATGCGATGCGGTATCCTCCGGCTTCGACTGCATTTCTGCAGGCGGCCTGGAGCATTTCCTGCTCGCTTGTCGCAAGTCCCATTTCGCGCATGCAGCCAGATGCCATCCTGATCATCATCCTGGTCTTCTTAACGGAATGCTCCAGCCTGCGCTGCGCAGTCGTTTCCCGAAGAACGTGAATGGAATAGAGGAATTGCCTGTTTTCGTCGTGCACGGGAAAGTTCAGCGAGGAGTAGACCTCCCCTGAAGAAAGCCGGATCTCGCTTTCAGCAATCCCTTCCGGGGGATTGCCCAAACGGTCGATGATGGGATGATCGAGCTTCGGAAAAATATCGAAATAGGGCTTTCCGAGTATCGCATCAAGCGGCAATCCTGCCCGCTCCACATAGCTCCTGTTGGCTTTGACGATGCGGTAGGACTGGTCGTATGCGAAGGCAGAGGCTCCCAGGATGTCGAAGGCGTCCAGCCATTCATGCCGTGCCTGAATCAGCTTGCGCCGCTCCGGGTTCGGTTCCGGAAAGGGATCGACCGGGCCACCGGTCTTTTCCGGTTTTCGGAGCAGGCGGCTGTAGTAGAAGAGAGCTGCGGACAGGGCGGCGAGCGCGGCAAGAACCAGAAAAATGTGCGTAGACAATTTCCCCCCGACAAAAGGCGATTGCTTCAATCTAGCCCGTTATCGGATTTTCGCAAGGCCTCGTCTGTAGTGCGTTGCAAGTTCGACGTAATGCCTTGCGTTCATGACGATGCTGTCGATTTCGTCTGGCGTGAGGCTGCGCAGGATTTTTCCGGGCGAGCCGACCACCAGTGAGCCGTCCGGGATGACCTTGTTTTCCGTGACCAGCGCATTGGCGCCGATCAGGCAGTTTTTCCCGATTTTCGCACCGTTCAGGATCACGCTCTTGATCCCGACCAGGGTGCCGTCTCCGATGGTGCAGCCGTGGAGGACTGCGGCATGTCCCACCGTCACGTCCCGGCCGATTGTCAAAGGGCTGCCCGCATCGACATGCAGCACAGCGCCGTCCTGCACGTTCGTGCCTTCATCGATGCGGATTGCGTCCACGTCTCCCCGAATCAACGCGCCGAACCACACGCTCACGCCTTCGGCCAGCACAACGTCGCCGACCACGACCGCGTTTTCCGCGACGAAGACGTCTTCAGGCAATACAGGGGTCTTGCCGACTGCGGAAAGGATCATGCCGCGATTCCGGCCGCTGCGATCTGTCCGTCCTGGATGGAGGTGACACCGCTCACGCCGATCGCGCCGATCATGTCCCCATCGGCGACGATGGGCAATCCGCCTTCGACGGGAATCATGCCGGGCAGGGAGAGAATGCCCAGCCTGCCGTCGACGATCCTTTTTTCCCATTCTTTGGTTGGCCGCTTGAAGGCGATGGCGGATTTCGCCTTGGCGATGGCGATTTCGATGCTGCCGAACTGCGCGCCGTCCATTCTATCGAGGCAGACGAGATGGCCGCCGTCGTCGACGATTGCAATGACCACGGGCCAGCCGTTGGATTGGGCTTCAATTTTGGCTGCTTCGATCATTTTTCTGGATTGTTCGAGTGTCAGTTTCTTCATTTCATAGGAGCGGCACGATGAGCAGCGCCACGATGTTGATGATCTTGATCAATGGGTTGATGGCAGGGCCTGCTGTGTCCTTGTAAGGGTCGCCCACCGTGTCGCCTGTCACGGCAGCCTTGTGCGCGTCCGACCCTTTTCCGCCGTAATTGCCCTGTTCGATGTATTTCTTCGCATTATCCCATGCGCCGCCGCCTGCCGTCATGGAAATCGCGACGAAGATGCCGGTGATGATCGCGCCGACCAGGACGCCGCCCAGGGCCTTCGGCCCGAGCAGCAGGCCGACCGCGACGGGAACGGCGACAGGCAGGAGTGAGGGGATAATCATTTCGCGGATCGCGGCGCGGGTCAGCATGTCCACCGCCTTCGAATAATCAGGTTTTCCGGTGCCTTCCATGATGCCGGGGATTTCCTTGAACTGCCTTCTCACTTCGATCACGACCGATCCCGCCGCCCTTCCCACGGCCTCCATGCCCATCGCGCCGAAAAGATAGGGCACCATGCCGCCGAGGAAAAGCCCGATGATCACCATGTGGTCGGAGAGATCGAATGCGAGCGTTCTCCCTTCGCCTGAGAGCGCATGGGTATAGTCGGCGAACAGCACCAGCGCGGCGAGCCCTGCAGAGCCGATGGCATAGCCCTTGGTCACGGCTTTCGTGGTATTGCCCACGGCGTCCAGCGGATCGGTGATGTTGCGTATTTCATCGGGAAGCTCGGCCATTTCGGCGATGCCGCCTGCATTGTCGGTGATCGGGCCGTAGGCGTCGATCGCCACGATGATGCCCGTCATGGAGAGCATCGAGGTCGCCGCGACAGCGATGCCGTAAAGTCCGGCGAGCCAGTAGGCGGCACCGATGGAGGCGCAGACCGAAAGCACGGGCAGGGAAGTCGCCTTCATGGAAACCCCGAGTCCCGCAATCACGTTGGTGCCGTGCCCCGTGGTCGAGGCCTGGGCGATATGCCTGACCGGCGCATATTCGGTCGCCGTGTAATATTCGGTGATGAATACCATCGCGCCGGTGAGGAAGAGCCCGATGAGCGAGCTGAGATAAAGGTCGAGCGGCGAAATCAGGCGGCCTGCATCATTGATGCCGTCGCCCATCAGCCAGAACGTGATGGGATAGAAGGCGATCAGCGCGAGTATCCCGGAGACGGCAAGTCCCCTGTAGAGCGCATTCATGATCTTGCCGCCCGCCCGTGCCTTGACGAAGAAGCTTCCCGCGATCGATGCGAGGATGGAAAAACCGCCCAGGACGAGCGGATAGAGCACGGCCCTTTCCTGGATGGCCATGCTCGCGCCCTTGGTCATCATTTCACCGAGCAGCATGGTGGCGATCAGCGTGACGGCATAGGTTTCGAAAAGGTCGGCCGCCATGCCAGCGCAGTCGCCGACATTGTCGCCCACATTGTCTGCGATCACGGCAGGATTTCTTGGATCGTCCTCAGGGATCCCGGCTTCCACCTTGCCCACGAGATCAGCCCCCACATCCGCTCCCTTGGTGAAGATGCCGCCGCCAAGCCGCGCGAAGATGGAAATCAAGGAACTGCCGAAGCCGAGCCCGATGAGCGGGGTCAGGATGCCCGTATCGGTCCCGCCGTTCGAGAGCCAAGCGTAATAGCCCGATACCCCGAGCAGACCCATGCCGACAACCAGGAGCCCGGTGATGCTGCCCCCCTTGAATGCGACTTCAAGCGCGGCATTGAGACCGCCTTTGGCCGCTTCCGCGGTTCTGACGTTGGCGCGCACGGAAACGTTCATGCCGATGAATCCCGCCGAACCGGAAAGAAACGCGCCGATCGCGAATCCGATCGCGGTCATCCAGCCTATCAACAGGCCGATGATGAGAAAGAGCGCGAGGCCGACCATCGAAATGGTCAGGTACTGGCGCTTCAGATAGGCGCTTGCGCCTTCTTCGATCGCTGCAGCGATGGATTTCATCCTGTCCGAGCCTGCAGGCTTGGCGAGTATCCATTTGCTGGACAGGATGCCGTAGAGGATGGCTGAAAGGGAACAGATGAGGGAGAAAATCAGACCGGACGACATGCTTGCCTCCTTATTCAGATTTCGAATTCTCCTGCTATTTTCTTAGGCACTGCGATATTCCTGAGCTTCACGTAATCGGGCAGACCGTTCCTGTAGGGCGGATAGTCTTCGCCTGCAATGAGCGGTGCGAGATAGCGGCGGCAGTCTTCGGTGATGCCGAATCCGTCTTCAGAAATGAAGCTTCTCGGCATCATTTTTTCCACGTTCGCGACGTCCTTCAGCTCGGCCACGCCGATTTCCCATGCATAGGGGGAATCGGATTTCCTGACGATGGTGGGCATGACCGAGTTCCTGCCCGAGAGGGCAAGTTCGACGGCCGCACGCCCCAGCGCATAGGCTTGCTCGACATCGGTTTTCGATGCGATATGGCGCGCAGCGCGCTGCAGATAGTCGGCGACCGCCCAATGGTACTTGTAGCCCAGTTTTTCCCTGCAGAGATTGGCGATGAGCGGGGCGACCCCGCCGAGCTGGGCATGGCCGAAGGCGTCCTTCAATCCCTGGTCGGAGAGAAAGCGCCCGGAGCTGTCCTGCACCCCTTCGGAAACGACGACCGAGCAGTAGCCGTAGGACTTCACCTTTTCGTCCACTTTGGCGAGGAATGCAGTTTCGTCGAAAGGCACTTCGGGGAACAGGATCACCACAGGCAGGTCGCAATCTCCTGAGGAGGCGAGTCCGCCTGCTGCGGCGATCCAGCCCGCATGGCGCCCCATGACCTCGATGACGAATATCTTGGTCGAGGTCTTCGCCATGGAGGCGACGTCGAAGCTCGCTTCCTTCACCGATGTGGCGATGTATTTGGCGACCGAACCGAACCCGGGGCAGCAGTCCGTGATGGGCAGGTCGTTGTCCACCGTTTTCGGGACGTGGACAGCCACCACCGGATAACCGAGCGAATCGGACAGCTGGGAGACCTTGAGGCAGGTGTCGGCGGAATCCCCGCCGCCGTTGTAGAAGAAATAGCCGATGTCGTGCGCCTTGAATACTTCGATCAAGCGCTCGTACTGCGCCCTGTGGGTGTCGAGCCCTTTCAGCTTGTAGCGGCACGAACCGAATGCGCCGGAAGGCGTATGCTTGAGCGCCGAGATCGCGTCGACGGATTCTAGGGACGTATCGATCAGGTCTTCCTGGAGCGCGCCGATGATGCCGTTGCGTCCCGCGTAGACGGTGCCTATTTTGTCCGGATGGCGCCGCGCCGTTTCGATCACGCCGCAGGCTGAAGTATTGATGACCGAGGTGACTCCGCCCGATTGGGCATAGAAAGCGTTCCTGACTGCCATGTTCTCCCTTTCATGCAAGCCGTCCAAATTAGGCGATTATGCCCCCAGGAGGCGATTTCACAGTGAACTTATTATTACAATATAGCAGGCTGAACAGGGCTCAGGCGCTTTCGCCGAGCGCCTGGATGATCGCGCTCCTGATTTCATCGACGCTGCCGGTGCCGGACACCTTCACGTATTTTGGCGCGCGCGCATCCCCTTTTTGCGCCCAGGTCGAATAGTAGTCGACGAGCGGTTTGGTCTGGGAATGGTAGACTTCGAGCCGTTTCATGACGGTTTCTTCCTTGTCGTCGTCGCGCTGGATCAGCGCCTCCCCGGTGACATCGTCCAGCCCTTCCTTCTTGGGCGGATTGTAAAGGATATGGTAGGTCCTGCCGGAAGGCAGGTGGACCCGCCTTCCGCTCATGCGCTTCACGATTTCCGCGTCAGGAACGTCGATCTCGACGACGAAGTCCACGTCGATCCCTTCCGCTTTCATCGCTTCAGCTTGGGGTATGGTGCGCGGAAATCCGTCCAGAAGGAATCCCGGTCGGCAATCTGCCTGCGTGATCCTGTCCTTCACCAGACCGATGCAGATGCCGTCAGAAACCAGCTTGCCCGCGTCGATGATTTTCTTCGCCTCGATCCCCAGGGGCGTGCCGGCCGATACCGCCGCCCTCAGCATGTCTCCCGTCGAGATCTGCGGGATGCCGAAGTGTCCCTTGATCAGATTGGCTTGCGTGCCCTTGCCCGCGCCCGGCGGACCCAATAGTATCAACCTCATGATTTCCCCCCTCGAAAAAAATGCCTGACTCGTTCAAGATCTTCAAAGGTATCCACGCCTGCGTGCGGAACGGCTGCGCGGATCACGCCTATTTTGTACCCATGCCATAAAAGGCGAAGCTGCTCGAGCGCCTCATGCCTTTCAATCGGTGCGGGGGCAAGCGTTGAATAGGTTTCCAGGAAGCCCGCGCGGTAAGCGTAGATGCCGATATGGCGATGGGCCAGCCCTTCAGGGACGGGTTCGCTTCTCGATGCATCCCTGGCATAGGGAATCTCGCCTCGGCCGAAATACAGCGCGCGTCCTTTTTCGTCCATGACGACCTTGACGATATTGGGGTTCTGCATGTCGCTCCAGTCGGTTATCGGGCAGCAGGCCGTCGCCATCTGGATGTCCGCATCGCCAGCAAGCGCTCTTGCCACATCCACGATCAGGGATGGGGCGATCAGGGGTTCGTCGCCCTGCACGTTGACGACGACCGTGTCCGGATCCCAGTCTTTCGCGACTTCGGCGATCCTGTCCGTTCCCGAAGCATGGCTGGCGGACGTCATCTTCGCATTGAATCCGTGCGCCTTTGCGGCGGAGGCGATGTCATCGTGATCGGTTGCGATCCATACTTCCCTGGCGCCGCTTTCGCTTGCGCGCCTGGCCACATGCACCACCATCGGGGTGCCCTCTATGTCGGCAAGGGCCTTTGCCGGGAGCCTCGTTGAGGCATATCGCGCCGGAATGACTGCGATGAATTCGGGCATTCAGATTTCTTCTTCGGCTGGGAGTTTCCTGGTTTCTTCCTCCAGCATCACGGGAATGCCGTCCTTGATCGGAAAGGCGAGCCTGTCGGCTTTGCAAAGCAGTTCCTGAGCTTCCTTGCGATAGATGAGCGGTCCCTTGCACAGGGGGCATACGAGGATGTCGAGCAGTTTAGGATCCATGCGATTTTCCAATGGTTTTGACGATCAGTTCGACGAGGGCGAGATCGATTTCGGCGTTCACCTGCAAAAACCAGCATTTCCCCGGTGCGAATCCTATACATTTTATAGCATCTTTTTCGGTCATGAGGAGAATGTCGCAGGCATCGAATTCGAGATCCTGTCGGCTGTAAGGGTGGTGGTCGGGAAAGGGATGGGATATGAATTGCAGGCCGAGTGCGGAAAGATGGTCGAAGAAGCGCTGCGGATTGCCTATTCCGGCGATCGCATGGATCCGCTTTCCGGAAAAGTCCCCTGCGCCAGCGGAAAGCCCGGGCTGGTCGACATTGATGAAGCGGTCGCCGCAAAGGCGCATTTCGAACGAAGGCACTGCATTTTTGAATTCGAATCCGCCTCCGTTGAGGACGATGGCGTCGACGTTCTTCAACCTGGAAGGCGGTTCGCGCAACGGACCGGCTGGAAGCGGAAGGCCGTTTCCCAATCCGGTCTTGCCGTCAATCACGGCGATTTCGAAGTTTCTGGAGAGCGCATAATGCTGGAGGCCGTCGTCGCATATCAGAATGTCGCATTCGGGATGCGCTGCGAGAAGCGCTTTTCCTGCCTCCCCCCGCTTCTTTCCTACCCAGACTGGAAATCCGCGTTTGGCCAGCAGGACAGGCTCGTCCCCGACGATCTCCGGCCGACTCGATGCATCGACGGGTATCGCGCCGACCGCTTTCCCGCCGTACCCTCGGCTCAATATGCCTGGCGCATACCCTCGTTCAGCCAGGGCTTGTGCAAGGAAGGCGACGAGCGGCGTCTTTCCGGTACCGCCTGCCGTGATGTTGCCGACGATCAAAACCGGAACGGGGAGTTTAGTCGATTGGAGGAGACCTCGACGATAGGCGGTGCGGCGCATCCAGGCGAGCGATGCGAAAATTGCGGCGAACGGAAGAAGCAGAAAGCGCAACGGAGAGCGCCAGATCTGCATCACTGCGATTGGGTGGTGAAGGTGATATGGGTATAGCCGGAAATCCTCGCCGCTTCCATGACGTTGACGACCGACTGGTGCGTCGATTTCGCGTCGGCATTGATGACGATGATGGGATCCTTCTGGTCGCCGGCAGCCTTGCGCAATTCGAGGCTCAGTGCGTCGATGGTGCCTGACGAGACGATGCTGTTGTTCACGAGGTAATGCCCCTTTGCGTCGACCGTGACGTTGATCGGGTTGGGCATTTTGGGCGGCTTTTCAGCCGAGGCTTCGGGCAGCGTGATCTTGAGTTCGCCGAATTTGGAATAAGTGGTCGTGACCATCAGGAAGATCAGGATCACGAGCAGCACGTCGATCAAGGGTACCAGGTTGATTTCCGGCTCTTCCCGTTGCTTGCCCCGCCTGAAATCCATGTCAGTCCTGACGCTCGCCGTGGATGATTTCGATCAGCTTGATCGCTTCCTGCTCCATTTCGACGACGAGCGATTCGATCTTTCCTCTGAAGTGACGGTAGAAAATCATGCTGGGGATCGCAACGGCCAGGCCGAAAGCGGTATTGTAGAGCGCCACGGAAATGCCATGGGCGAGCATCGTCGGGTTGGCGCCTTCCGCCGATTGCGAGCCGAAAAGCTCGATCATGCCGATCATCGTGCCGAAAAGCCCCAGCAGGGGGCTGATGGACGCGATCGTGCCGAGCGTGGTGAGAAAGCGCTCCATCTCATGGACGGCGATCCTGCCCGCCTCCTCCACAGACTCCTTCATGATTTCCCTGGAATTCTTTGCATTCTTGAGCCCTGCCGCGAGGACATGTCCCAGGAGCGGCGCGTCCTTCGAAGAGAGCTTGGAAAGAAGCTCCTGGGTCACCCCATTCCTTCTGAATTCCTGGACAATCCGGGGGAGCAGCGTCTTCGGCGCAACAGCGCTCTGCCTCAACGAAATCAGGCAATACACGATGATCGTCACCGATACGAGTGAGGCTGCGAGAATCAGCCAGATGGGCCAGCCGGCGGCTTCGATGATGTTGAACACGACTTTCTCCGAGAATAGGCCGATACTTTAGCCTGCAATGCAAGATTCTTCAAGATGCAGGATAACTGCCGAATAACAAAAGAGTTTTCATCTATCCACATTTTCTGTGGATAACTTTGTTTGTAACTCTTGTTTTGAAGACTTAAGTAAGCCTACCGTAAGGTTTTTACCGGTACGGATCAAAATTTGTGCACAAAAATAATCATTTAAAAACAAATATATAATTAAATTAAATGGATTCGCAAAAAATGTTGAACTAAAATGACAAGGATGAACAACATCATGACGGTCAGCGAGCTCAACCGGGCAGCGCGCCGGCTGCTTGAAGAGGGGTTTCCCCTCATGTGGGTGGCCGGCGAAGTATCCAATTTCACGAAGGCGGCATCAGGGCACTGGTATTTCTCGCTGAAGGACGCTTCGGCTTCCGTGCGCTGCGTCATGTTCCGTCAGAAGAACCAGTATCTCGACTGGAGACCCGAGGACGGCATGCAGGTGGAAGCGAGATCGCTGGTGACCCTTTACGAGACGAGGGGGGACTTCCAGCTCGGCGTGGAAGCGCTGCGCAAGTCCGGGCAGGGTGCGACCTTCGAGGCCTTCCTGATGCTCAAGGAAAAGCTGGATAAGGCCGGCTTGTTCGACGCTTCGCGCAAGAAGGCGATCCCGGCTTTCCCGAAAAGAATCGGCATCGTGACTTCGCGCCATGCTGCCGCGCTGCACGATATTCTCAGGACGCTTGCGCGGCGCATGCCGTCGATTCCGGTGGTGATCTATCCGGCTGCAGTCCAGGGAGAAGGGGCGATTGACGAGATCGCTGCGGCCATTGCGGCAGCTTCTCGCCACAATGTCTGCGATACGCTCATTCTTGCAAGGGGCGGCGGGAGCATCGAGGACATCTCTGCATTCAATTCCGAAATCGTCGCCATGGCAATCGCCGACTGCGCCATTCCGGTCTTGTGCGGCGTGGGGCACGAAACCGATTTCACCATTGCCGATTTCGTCGCGGACATGCGCGCTCCCACGCCGACCGGGGCCGCCGAGCTCGCCAGTCCGAACAGGGAGGACCTCGGGAAGAGAGTGAACGTGCTGCGCGGCCGGATGGCCAGGATGGCCAGACACTTCATCGAATCCAGGATGCAGCATGTCGATCACCTGTCCAGGCGTCTCACCCATCCCAGGGAGAAAATAAGCCACAGGCGCCTGCATCTCCAGCATCTTGTGCTGAGGCTGGATGGGGCCTGGTCCAGGCAGTCGGAACAGCGGCTCTGGAAGATGGGCCGACTGGCCCAGAAGTTCACAAGGCCCGATCTTTCTTCGAGAAGAACAAAAATGGAAGCGTCGTTCACGCGAATGAAGGATTCGATCAGCGGGATGCTCGATCATGCGGCCATGCATCTCGAGCGGCTTGAGGCGCATATTGCCCATCTCAATCCGCAATCCGTCCTGGAAAGAGGGTACAGCATGGTCAGGAAGGAAGACGGCGCGATTGTCACCGATGTTTCCCAGGTCGGGATCGGTGAGAAAGTCGGGATCACCTTCGGAAGCGGTGCGGCAGCAGCCGAGATCCTGTCAAAGAATCAGTGCCGGGGATAGCTTGATTCCCTGGAAAAATCGAGTGTGTCGAAAATCAGACCGGCGGTGAGCTGCCCGTTCAAGCTCGTCGAGATGCGGCATACCCTGGCCTTGGCGACGAATCCGATGTCGAGGCTGATGTCGAACCCGTCGCCCGTCTCGATCACGGGATGATCCTCGAATTCGATCAGGGTGCCGCCGATCGATACATCCAGCGTCCTGAAGCCGAATCGTCGTCCCTCCACGATGACTGAACCCTTCGAGTGCAGGGAAGAGCGCGGCCTTTTCCTTCTTTCGTAGACGTGCATCGCATGTCCCATTGAGATGCTTCTGTATCGATACTAGATGCCCATTTAGAAAATGCAATCGCTTATGCGTTGAGGTTTTCTTTCAGCAAGGTTTTTACCTCGCGATCGAGATCGGAAGAGAAGCAATCGAATGCATTCAGGTTGTTCATGCTCCTCAGCCAAGTGATCTGCCTTTTCGCAAGCTGGCGCGTCGCTGCAATCCCTTTTTCCCTGAACTCGTCTTTCCCGTAATCGCCTTCCAGATAGTGCCATGCCTGGCGATACCCCACCGCGCGCATGGAAGGCATGGCCGGATCGAGCGCGAAGCGCTGCCTCAGGGATTGGGTTTCTTCGACGAGTCCTGCGAGCAACATCGTTTGGAAGCGCTCCGCTATTCTTTCGTGCAGCGCCGATCTGCTTGAAGGCAGGAGCGCGATACGCAGATAGTCGTCCTCGCAAGCTTTGCTTTCCTTCTTCAGGAATTCAGAAAGGGGCTTTCCGGAGATCAGCCAGACTTCGAGGGCGCGCTGTATTCTTTGCGAATCGGCCGGCTCCAGCCTCGCCGCCGTTTCCGGGTCGATCTGAGAGAGCTTCTCGTGCAGCGCAGGCCAGCCGAAGTTCGCGGCATCCATGTCGATTTGCGCGCGGACGGCAGGATCGGCCTTGGGCAGGTCGGCAAGCCCTTCGGCGAGCGCCTTGAAATAAAGCATCGTTCCGCCGACGAACAATGGAATTTTCCCCCTTGCGGCAATCTCCTCCTCCAGCCTTTTCGCGTCGATCAGAAATTCGCCGGCCGAATAGCGTTCGGTCGGATCGACGATGTCGATGAGGTGATGGGGAAATTCGGCAAGAATGCTTCTGTCAGGTTTCGCTGTGCCGACATCCATGTGCCTGAACACCTGTGCTGAGTCGACGCTGATGATTTCAAGCGGGAATCGGCGCGCGAGCTCGATCGCCAGCGCGGTTTTCCCGCTTGCCGTCGGACCCATCAGGAAAATGCCTTTCATTTGCCGCGCATGAAGAGTTTGTCGAGATCAAGCAGGGTGAGCTGGAACCAGGTCGGCCTGCCGTGGTTGCATTGGTCCGAGCGCTCGGTTTCTTCCATCTCCCTCAGAAGCGCATTCATTTCATGAAGTGTGAGCATTCGCTTCGCCCTGACCGCACCGTGGCAGGCCATCGTTGCGAACAGTTCGTTGCGCTTTTCGGTGACGGCGCGGCTTGTGCCATATTCGCCGATGTCGCTCAAGACGGCCCTGGACAGCTCGGCCGGGTCAGCCTCCTTGAGGAGCGCGGGAATCGCGCGCACGGCGAGCATGGAAGGCGATATGGCGGAAAGGTCGAAGCCGAGTTCGCTCAACGATTCCTGGCTGGACTGGGCCGTTTCGATCTCGAGAGGAGATGCGGAAAAGGTGGCGGGGATCAGGAGCGGCTGCATGGCAAGCCTCGAGGCTGCGGCCTTGAGCTTTTCGTAGACGACGCGCTCGTGGGCGGCATGCATGTCCACCACGACGAGCCCCACGCTGTTCTGGGCCAGGATGTAGATGCCGGAGAGCTGTCCGATGGCAAAACCGAGCGGAAATTCGGTCGCATCCTGTTCGACGGGCGGCGCGCTGAACAGTTTTTCGTAAAACGGCTGCTCGACGCCGAGGGGCATTTTCTGCTGGAAAGCCTGCTGAAAGACCGGCTTGTCCGGGCGATACTCCTGGGCCGGAGGGGAAGGGAATGCAACGGGAGGAGCGAGCCCCTTGTCGAGCGCATGATAGATGAACTGATGGACTGCGCGCGACTCCCTGAACCTGATTTCGGTTTTGGCCGGATGCACGTTGACGTCGATTTCTTCCGGCGGGACGGAGAGGAAAAGGACGAAGGCGGGATGCATCTGGTGATGCAGCACATCCTGGTAGGCCTGCCTCAAGGCGTGATTCAGAAGCTTGTCCCTGACGAAGCGCCCGTTGACGAAAAAATACTGGTTGTCCCTGGATGATGAGGCCTGGGCGGGCTTCGATGCCATTCCCCTGATGGAAAGCATCGAGGAGGCTTCTTCGATCGCGAACGCTGATTCCGAGAATGCTTTCCCAAGCAGGTCTGAAATGCGCGCTTCGAGCGCTGCCGGTTTCAATTGCCACTGCAATTTGCCGTTGTGCTGCAGGGAAAAGGCGATGTCCGGGGAAGACAGGGCGATGCGCTTGAAGACTTCGGCGCAGTGGGCATATTCGGTGGCTTCCGACTTCAGGAACTTGCGCCTTGCAGGCGTGTTGTAATAGAGGTCGAGCACTTCGACGGTCGTGCCGTAGCCTTTCGGTGCGGGCTCGGGTTCCCCGTCGCCATCGATCTTCCAGCCGTGCTCCTGATTCTTCATGCGGCTGGAGAGGACAAGCCTGGACACCGCTGCGATGCTCGCCAAGGCCTCGCCGCGAAAACCCAGGCTGCTCACCCTGTGCAGCTCCTCCAGGCTGGAGATCTTGCTCGTCGCATGGCGCGTCAGCGCAAGCTTCAGGTCGTCTTTTCCGATGCCGGAGCCGTTGTCGGAAACCCTGATCAGCTTCGTTCCACCGCCCGAGAGGTGCACCGAGATTTCAGTCGCCCCGGAGTCCAGGCTATTTTCCAGGAGTTCCTTGAGCGCGGAGGCGGGCCGTTCGACCACTTCTCCTGCGGCGATCTGGCTCACGAGAAGGTCAGGCAAGATTTTGATGTATCCCATGGGCGGATTTTACACGGCATAATAGGGGTTTTGGAGTGGAAATGCGCGAATTCTGGGACAATCGCTATGCAGTCGAGGAATATGTGTTCGGGACGAAGCCGAATGCCTTTCTCGCTTCGCAAAGGCATCTGCTCGAACCAGGCCAGAAGGCGCTTGCCGTTGCGGACGGCGAGGGCAGGAACGGGGCGTGGCTCGCGAGCCTGGGGCTGGAAGTGCTTTCCGTCGACTTTTCTCCCATTGCCCAGGAAAAGGCGAAAAAACTTGCAGGCAACCTCCCCATCCAATTCGAGACGGCCGATTTGACGGCATGGGACTGGGGAAGAGAACGCTTCGACGTTGTCGCGGCGATCTTCATCCAGTTCGCGGGACCTGAAGCCAGAACGAAGCTGTTCTCAAGCATGAAGGGCGCGCTGAAACCGGGCGGCCTTCTGCTGCTCGAAGGCTATACGCCCAGGCAGCTCGAATACAAGACGGGCGGCCCCTCGCAGGCCGAGAACCTGTATACCGAAGCGATGCTGGAAGCGGCCTTTTCCGATATGCAGATTCTCAGGCTCGAAGCCTATGAAGCCGAAGTCGACGAAGGTTCGGGACACAGCGGCCGCTCCGCGCTGATCGATCTTGTCGCGAGAAAGCCTTGATCGAAGCGCATCTGGCTTCAGCCTACCGCAACACGACCTACCGTGTCTTTTTTCCTGATGAAGCGGTCGACATCCGTATTGGCGAGCATCAGCCCAGGCTGGACGAGCTCTTGGGCGGACAATCATGGGCTTTCGTCTCGGCGGAGAATCCGGGATCGAGGCAGTCAGGCGACAATGCAGAGCGCCACGGCAGGCTCGTCGAAAGATTGAAGGGATTCGAATGTTATTCAGGCCTTGGCATTCCCGATGAAGGCGACTGGCCGCCCGAAAAAAGCCTGCTCGTATCCGGGATCAGCGAGCAGGAGGCGATAAAGATCGGACGGGAATTCGGCCAGAACGCGATTCTATGCGGCGATCGCAGCACACCTGCGCGGCTCGTGCAGCTTTCAGGCTAGGCTTTTCGAGACGATCTCGTATACGTCCTTCGAAAGCCCCGGGGCACCTGCCATCCTCTCGAGATGCGTTTTCATCATGCGGCTTCTTTCGGGCTCGATCCTCTTCCAGCGGCTGAACGATGATGCGAGCCTGGAAGCCACCTGCGGATTGAATTTGTCGATAGCGAGCACCCACTCGGATACGAAATCGTAACCCGCTTCGGTATGGAAATGGAGCGGGTTGGCGTGGGCGAATGCGCCGATCAGCGCCCTCACCTTGTTCGGGTTCTTCGCGTCGAATGCCTTGTGCCCGGCGAGCTGCTTCACGGCGTCCAGTGTGCCTGGAAGCGACGAAGTGGCCTGGATGGAAAACCATTTGTCGAGCACCAGCGCATCCTTTTTCCACTTCTCGTAGAAGGCTTCCAGCGCAAAGCCCCGTTCCGGGCAGTCGTGCGCGGCAAGCGCCTGAAGGGCGGCCATGCTTTCGGTCATGTTGCCGGACTTGGCGAATTGCTCGAAACAGGCGTTGACGGTTTCCTGGTTCGGCGCCTCCATCAGGAATCCGAGGCAGAGATTTCTGAGCGCTCTTGATCCGGCATCCTTCGCGGGAGTCGCGTAAATGGCGGAAAAATCGTCCTCCAGCCGGCCGGCCAGCTTCAGCCGTGCCGTTTTTCTGGCTCGGTGGATTTTCACGGGATCGAAGGCATCGATCGCTTCAGCGATTTCCGATTCGGTGGGCAGGCTCAGCATGAGGCTCCTGAAGGCGGGGTCCGAGTCGCCTCTCAGTATTTTTTCGAATGCGCGTTCGATGCGTTCGTCGAATTCCCTGCCTTGCACCAATTGGAGGAGCGCCTGCAATACCAGGCGTTGTCCTGCGTCCCATCGGTTGAATGCATCGGTGTCGTGCATCATCAGGAAAGCGAGATCGTCTTCCGAATAGGGGAATTCGAGCCTGACCGGGGCGGAAAAGCCGCGCAGCAGGGAAGGGACAGGGGGATGATCTATGCCTGTGAAAGTGAGCGTTTGCTCTTTTTCCTTGATTTCGAAAACGCGGCTTGTGGCCCCAAAGGAAGATTCTCCCTCGAGCTGAAGCTCGAACTCTTTTCCGTCTTTGTCGATGAGGCCGATTTCGACCGGGATGTGAAACGGCAGTTTTTCGGCCTGCCCCGGCGTGGCCGGGCAGGTCTGGACGAAATGCAGCGAATAGGTGCTGTTTTCAGGATCGAAGGAGGCGGTCACTTCGATCCTGGGGGTGCCAGCCTGGTTATACCAGCGCCTGAACTGGGAAAGGTCGACGCCGCTCGCCGCCTCCATCGCAGCGACAAAGTCGTCCGTGGTGACAGCCATGCCGTCGTATCGCCTGAAATATTCGTCCATGCCGCTTCTGAAACCGCTTTTTCCCAGCAAGGTCCTGATCATCCTGACCACTTCAGCCCCTTTGGAATACACGGTTGCGGTATAGAAGTTGCTGATCTCGATATAGGATTCCGGGCGAATGGGGTGCGCCATGGGGCCTGCATCTTCGGTGAACTGATGGGCCTTCAGGCTGCGCACGTCGCGGATGCGCTGGACCGCCCTGGAATTCATGTCGGATGAAAATTCCTGGTCGCGAAAGACAGTCAATCCTTCCTTCAGGGAAAGCTGGAACCAGTCGCGGCAGGTGACGCGGTTGCCAGTCCAGTTGTGGAAATATTCGTGGCCGATCACGCTCTCGATGGCCTCGAAATCCGCGTCCGTCGCGGTTTCCTCGGTGGCGAGCACATACTTCGCATTGAAGATGTTGAGCCCCTTGTTTTCCATGGCGCCCATGTTGAAGTCCGAAACCGCCACGATCATGTAACGGTCGAGATCGTAGGACAGGCCGAATTGCTGCTCATCCCATTCCATGGCGCGCTTCAAGGAGGCCATGGCGTGGGGGCATTTGTGCAGGTTGCCGGGCTCGGTATAGATCTGAAGCAGCACGCGGCGCTTTTGCAGGGTGATGTATTCATCCTCGAATTTTTCGAGGTTGCCTGCGACCAGGGCGAACAGATAGGAGGGCTTGCGGTAGGGGTCGACCCATTTCGCCCAGTGGCGATGCTTGTCGTAAACGCCCTCGCCCACCAGATTGCCGTTGGACAAGAGAACAGGGCACTGGCTTTTGCTGGCGATGATTGTCGCCGTGTAGCGCGACATGACGTCCGGCCTGTCAGGGAAATAGGTGATCTTCCTGAATCCTTCCGCTTCGCACTGGGTATAGTAGTTTTTGTTCGAGCGGTACAGCCCCATCAGGGAAGCGTTCGATTCGGGGTGGATAGTGGTGGTGATTTCGAGCGCGAATTCGTCGGGGACCGCGTGGATAGTCAAGCCCTCGTCGTCGATTTCGTATTCGCCGGGCGCCAAGGGATTGCCGTTCAGCATGATGTCGTCGAGCGTGAGGGTGTCGCCGTAAAGCCGCATGAATTTTTGAGGATTGCCGGCATTTCTCGAGGCCAGCATCCTGGCATGGACCTGGGTATGACTGTCGTGAATGTCGAAGCGCAGATCGATCTGGTCGATCAGAAAAGGCGGTGGAGCATAATCCTTGAGATATACGGTCTGCATGTCATTCTTCCGGTTTTTCGAGGCTGATTCTGCCGATTTTCCCGCTTCTGAAGTCGAGCAGGAACAAATTGGCCGCTTTTTCAATGTCGACCAAGCCGCCTGATTGCAGGCAGCCGCGGCGGCGGCCGATTTCTTCGAGGAGATCCATTGCGTGCTGAGGCAGAGATTCTACACCATAGCGCGCCTTCAGGAGTTCAGGGTAATGGATAATGAGGTGCTCGGCTGCGAATCTCGCCACTTCGATTGGGTCCATCGCATTTTTGCCGATCGCGCCGGTTGCGGCAAGCCGGTAACCGCCCTGTTCGGTCTCGAATTTCGGCCAGGTGATGCCGGGCGTGTCATTGATCAGGACGCCTTTCTCGATTTCATACAGCTGCTGCATTTTCGTCACGGCCGCTTCGTCTGCGACTTTCGCTGCGCGCTTGCCGACAAGGAGATTGATCAGGGTCGATTTGCCCGCGTTCGGGATGCCTGCGATCATGATCCTGAGCGGCTTCAGGATCGTGCCGCGGTGAGGGGCGAGCTGCCTGCATAGCTTGGGGATGAGCCGCTTCCCTTCGGGCTGCTTCGCCGAGAGCGCGACCGCCATCGTGCCCGATTCCTGCTTCATGTGCCGTATCCACAGGGCCGTGATTTTCGGATCGGCAAGATCGGACTTGTTCAATATTTTCAGGCAGGCTTTTCCCTTCCTGAGCTCCGTGATCATAGGGTTTTCGCTGGAATGGGGAAGCCTCGCGTCCAGCACTTCCACGACCACATCGGTTGACGACATGGCATCGGCGATATCCCGCTTCGCCTTGTTCATGTGCCCCGGGTACCACTGGATGCTCATGCGCGCTAGATGACCTTGGAATATTTGGCTTGATTATCGTCGAGCGCGAGATATCTGTCGAAGACCATGCAGATGTTCCTGATCAAAAGGCGTCCCTTCGGACTTACCCTGATGAATTCGGGGTGGATGTCGAGGAGGCCTTCCTTCTCCAGATCCTTGAGGAAATGCAGCTCGTCCTTGAAATAATCGTCGAAGCGGATGGCGTATTTCGCTTCGATTTCGGCTTTCGAGAGGGAGAAATGGCACATCAGCGCCTGGATGATGTCGCGGCGCAGCAGGTCGTCCGTATTCAGCACGAGTCCTCTCATGACCGGCAATTCGCTTTTGTCGAGGGCGGCATAATATTCTTCGAGGGAGCGGAAATTCTGGCTGTAGGTCGGCCCGATCTTGCCGATCGCGCTGACTCCCAAGGCCACGAGATCGCAGTCGGCATGGGTCGAATAGCCCTGGAAATTGCGGTGCAAGAGCCCTTTTTGCTGAGCGATCGCAAGCTCATCGGATGGTTTCGCGAAATGGTCCATGCCGATGTAGAGGAAGCCTGCTGCAATGAGCCTTCTTATGGTCTGATCCAGGATGTCGAGCTTTTCCTTGGGGGAGGGCAGCTCTTTTTCCTCGATGCGCCTTTGCGGCTTGAACACGAGCGGAAGGTGCGCGTAGTTGTAGATCGAAATCCTGTCGGGGCCGGCCGCGATCACCTTGTCGAGCGTGGCGAGGAACCCGTTCACGCTCTGTTTGGGCAGGCCATAGATGAGATCGATGCTGATCGATTTGAAGCCCTCGCGCCTTGCGGCATTGATGACGCGCATCGTTTCTTCTTCGGTCTGGATGCGATTGACGGCGAGCTGCACCTCGGGGTCGAAATCCTGCACGCCCAGGCTGATCCTGTTGAATCCTATGGAAGCGAGCGTCGTTATGGTTTCCTCGGTCACCTTGCGCGGATCGATTTCGATCGAATATTCCCCGTCTTCGACGAGATGGAAATGCTCTCCGATTTTGCCCATGAGGGCGCGCATTTGTTCGTCGGACAGGAAGGTCGGGGTGCCGCCTCCCCAGTGCAGCTGCTCGACCGGGGAATGCTTGCCGAGCAGCTTTCCCTGCATCTCGATTTCCTTGAAGAGGTAGGCGAGATATTCTTCGGCCTTGGACTTGTCCTTGGTGATCACCTTGTTGCAGGCGCAGTAGTAGCAGACCGTGTTGCAGAAAGGCAAATGGACATAGATCGAAAGCGGGTTGTTTTGGTCGCGTTTTTCCACCCAGGCCAGGTAGTCGTCAGCAGTGAAGGTCTTGACGAAGCGGTCTGCCGTCGGATACGAAGTATAGCGCGGGCCATTCCGATCCAGGCGCCTGATCAGGTCGAGATCCACTTCGAGGGGGGGGAGTGCTGCGCCGAATTGCATGTGGGCTCCTGCGGAATTCAAAAAAATTAACTATTATGAATAATTGTATAACGAAACGATTTGATCTAAGTCATAATGTGTCATACTTCATCATTGCGTGACGGAGCCAATGTTGAATCAAAATAATATGCTGAATCAGCTCAAGGTGGTCTGCTCGCTGTGCAGCCTAAGAGAGCTTTGTCTGCCCATCGGTTTCGGTCCCGAAGAGCTGCAGCAGCTGGATACGCTGGCGGGGAGCAAGCGGTTGGTGAAGCGCGGGGAATACCTGTTTCGAACCGGTTCCGATTTCACCTCGATCTATGCCATCCGGGGCGGATTCTTCAAGACTTCTGTGCTGCACGACGACGGCAGGGAGCATGTGACGGGTTTCCACATGATGGGAGACATCATGGGCCTGGATGCGATCAGCAACGAATATCACGTCTGCGATGCGGTCGCGCTGGAAACGAGCGAGATCTGCGAAATTCCTTTCGAAAAACTCTCCGAACTCAGCATGATCATGCCCGTTCTCCATCAGAACCTGCACAGGATCATGAGCCGCGAGATCGCCTTCGATCACGAAATCATGCTGATGCTCGGCAAGATGCGCGCGGAAGAGCGCCTTGCCGCTTTTCTGCTCAATTTATCGCAGCGCTTCTCGGCGCGCGGTTATTCGGCGGCAAGCTTCCAGCTCAGGATGACGCGCGAGGAGATAGGCAGCTATCTCGGCTTGAAGCTCGAGACGGTGAGCCGCATCTTCTCCAAGTTCCAGGAAGAGGGGCTGATCGCAGTGCAGAAGAAGCTGATCGAGCTGAAAGACGCAAACGCGCTGAAGCGTCTTCTCGGCGGATTAGCTTGAAATTCCGTCCTTCTTGAGCATCGTGTCGATCTCCGCTTCGGCGGCCAGCCAGTGCGCGACATCGTCGCTACTGCCCGAAGAGCCTTGCTTTTCCGCGCGGAAATAGGCGGCATCCGAGATCATTTGCTGGCGCATTTCCGGGCTCACGCCGGCCGGCTTTTTCGTCCTCGTCGTGGTTTTCTTGGGTGTCGTGCTGCTTTTGGCTGCTGTGCTGCGCTTCGTTGTCGTTGCGGGCTTTTCCATCGTGTTCTCCTGTGGATTGAAGTTCAAAGATTAGTTTACGCGCATGATAAAATCAAATTGTGACAAGTGTTTTAAGTTTCATATAAATCTGCAGGGCTATAATCGTTTCTGATGTTCAATCGCAAGAGGAGAAGACCGTGACTTTCCAGACAGTCTGGGCGAAGCAGACGCGTTTTTTGCATTTCGGAATGGCGACGACGGTGAGCTTCCAGTTGCTGATCAGCCTGGTGATGGCAGCGCCTGAAGCAGGAGAGAAGCGCACTGCGCTCGAGGCGTTGACGTTCGAAATCCACGAATGGGTGGGCATGCTGGCCGTCATGATCGTGCTCGCCCACTGGGCATGGAGCTTGATTGCCAAGGACAACAGCAATATCAAGTATCTTTTTCCTTGGTGTCGGGCGGGCAGGGCGTCCGTCCTGGCAGACATTTCCCGGCTCAAGGCGCGCACGCTTCCCGAAGGGGGAGGGAGAGGCGGTCTTCCGGGGCTCATTCACGGGCTCGGTTTTCTTGCGGTGACCGGCATGGCGCTGACTGGCGCGGTGCTGTTTTTCATCCTGCCCGAAGACGGCTCGAAAAACGATCTCGCCGAGTTCACCCATCATGTTCACGGATTCATCGCCAATTTCGTCTGGGCCTATTGGTGGGGTCACATTGCCGTCGCATTCCTGCACAAGAAGATGGGGCATGATACGTTGAGGGCCATGTTCGACCTGAGGTGATGTCGTTATACTGGCACGACTACGAAACATTCGGTATCGATCCGGCCAGGGATCGCCCCGCCCAGTTCGCAGGCATCCGCACCGACGAGGAACTGAATGTTGTCGGCGAGCCGCTCGTCCTCTACTGCAGGCCGTCAGACGACATGCTGCCCCAGCCCGAATCCTGCCTCGTGACCGGCATCACGCCGCAGAAGGCATTCGCTGAAGGACTGAACGAGGCGCAGTTCATCTCGCTCATCGAGCGCGAGCTTGCCTACCCCGGCACCTGCGGCGTGGGCTACAACAGCATCCGCTTCGACGACGAATTCACCCGGCACAGCCTGTACCGCAATTTCCACGATCCCTATGCAAGGGAATGGCAGAACGGCTGCTCGAGATGGGACATCATCGACATGATGCGGCTGATGCGGGCCTTCAGGCCTGAAGGCATAGCCTGGCCAGTGATCGAGGGGCGGCCGAGCTTCAGGCTGGAGGCGCTGACGGAAGCGAACGGGATCGCCCACGAAGCGGCGCACGACGCCCTGTCGGACGTGAAGGCGACGATAGCCTTGGCCAGGCTGGTCAAGAACAGGCAGCCCAGGCTCTACGACTATGTCTACCGCTATCGCGACAAGAAGCTCGTTTCCTCCATGCTCGCCTTGCGCATTCCTATACTGCATGTTTCATCGATGTATCCGGCCGAATACGGCTCGACTGCCCACGTTCTGCCAGTCGCGATGCATCCGGTCAACAGGAACGAGATCGTGGTCTTCGATCTCAGGTACGATCCTGCCGTTCTGCTCAATCTCGATGCGGAAGAAATCAGGCGCAGGCTATTCACGCCAAGGGAGGACCTCGACGGTGAGCGGATCCCGTTGAAGACCATCCATGTCAACAAGTGCCCGATCGTTGCAACCGAAAAGCTGCTCACCCCCGAAATCGCCGAAAGGCTCGGCATCGACATCGAAACGGGGCACAGGCATGCGGATGCGATCAAAAATGCGCCGGGTATCGAAGAGAAGCTCGCCCAGGTCTATTCGGGAAGGGATAGGCCTGTCCAGACGGATCCCGATCTTTCTCTCTACGGCGGTTTCTTTTCCAATGCCGACCGCGCGAAGATGGAAATCGTGCGCGCAACACCTGCCGAAAAACTGGCGAATCTGAACATCGAATTCGATGACGAAAGACTTCCCGAGATGCTTTTCCGCTACAGGGCCAGAAACTGGCCGGAGACGCTGTCGAAGCGCGAGCAGGAAAGGTGGGAGGCGTTCAGGAAAAGCCGCATCGATATCGATGCCTATTTCGGGAAAATAGCCGCCCTGAGGCGCGAAGGCGCTGATCCATCCATCCTGGATCAGCTCGATGCGTGGGGCGGAAGGCTTACAGCCTGAACAGCTCGAGCCCCAGGTCTCCCGTCGAATCCAGGGTCGCCTGGCTGGTGATGACGGCGATGCTGGCTTTTTCGGGAACGAGGTAGCGCCTGCCGGCTTCGGTCAGGTCTTCCAGGGTGACTTTCAAAACCCGTTCCCTGAAGCGCCTGCGCTGCTCGGGCGTTCTTCCGAAAAGGGCGTTGTGGAAAGCCTGTTTCGCTTCTCCTGCGGGGGAGCCTGGCTTGTCGATGCTGGAGACGACGCCCAGTATCGCTTCCTCGACCTGTCTCCATTCGTGCTTTTCGGAGAGCAGCCATTCGATCGACTGGTCGAAGTCGGCGAGCGTCTCGTTGAGTCTCGGATCCCGGTAGGAAAAGAAGCGGAAGGCTGCGATGTCGGAATCCTGGCCGGCGCCGCCTCCGTATGCGCCGCCCTGTTCCCTGATCGCGCGGTGCAGGAAGCCGTTCCTCAAAAAACCGCCAAGCACGGCAAGCGCTGGCGCATCGACATGGTCAACGGGCACTGTCGGATAGGCTTTTGCGCAGAAATTGACCTGGGTGTTGGCGATCCAGAGCTGCTTCGACTGGCGCCGCAAGGGCTGCTGTGAGAAAGGCGTGAAGGTCTCTTGATGCTGCGCATTTTGCCAGGCTGAAGCGAGATTCTCCTTGAGGCGCTGCCTTTTCTCTGCTTCGCCGACGGCCAGTATCTGTTTCGGGGCGCCCAGGATGGCTTCGTGAATCCGCCTGAACTTGGTGGCGATGTCTTCGATGCGATCCGCTTCGTCGAGCGCATCGTCGAGCATCTTGAGCGACTGGATGCCGGAAAGCCCGCCCAGCCTGTGGGAGATCTGCGCTGCCGGACTCATGCCGCTCGCGGCGGCCGTCATGGCGAGCGCATGCCCTTGCCCGGTGACGCTCTGCTCGCGCGCTGCGCGTTCCTGGGCGATGATTTCCCTGATTCGCCCTGTTTCGTCGAACCGCGCTTTTTCCAGCGTTTCCTGCATCAGCGAGGAAAGCTTCTCCAGGTTTCTGGAAAGCGCCTTGCCGGACAGGATGAAATAGCCCTTGACCTGCTGCTCGTCATCGATCTTTCCGCGGATCGACGTATAGGCGTGGATGCCGCCCGTGACGGCGGACTGCAGCGCCTGGGTTTCTAGATAATCCCTTGAACCGCAGCCGAGTTCCGTCAGGCATGCCGTGTAAAGCGGGAGGAGATCGATGAGGGATGGGTCGATGTCGGGGAGCTCGGCCACGATCTGCTCATAGACGAGACCGTTCGTGCCCTGGTCGAAAAATGTCGCGGGAAGGCTGCCTGCAGTCTCCTTTGTCCCTTCCGGGATGCTGATTTCCTGAGGAATGTCCTCCAGCCCCACCTTGGGCAGGATTTCAGGGTCGTCATGCATCATCTGCCGCTCTTCGAGCAGGCTTGCGCGTTCTATGACGGCAGCCTTTTCCGCGTCATCCATGCATGACTTGATGGCGGCCAGGCGCGCCTTTTCGGCTGCTGCGCGCTTTTCCGCAAGCTTGTCGTCCGGCTTCAGGGTCAGGCGGACCCGATGCATGTTTTCCAGCAGAAATGCCTTGACCAGTTTCTGGACGAAATCGGGTTCCCTGATTTCGCTTCTCAGTTTTTCGAGCACGGGGTCGATGTCCAGGGCGGAAACCGGATCTCCCCCGTGTATCGCCTGGGGAAGGGCGTGCAGGATGAGCTGCAGGCCATAGGGATGCCCGTCCCCGCTGATTTCGCGCTGGGAAAGCTCAATCTGGTGCAAGGCGGCCTCGATGCTTTCGTACGGCACGCCTTTTTCGGCGACTTCGTTCAATACATCGAAAACGAGGTCTTCGACGGCTTGCGCATGCTCGGGTTCGGAACCTTCCAGGCCGCAGATGAAGGACAGCTCCTTGTTCGAGTCTTCGAGTCCGCAAAGCGGTGAGGGGGCGGCGCCGAGATCCGTCGTCTCCAGCGCATGGCGCAAGGGGGAGGCGCCGTTTTCCAGCAGGACGCTGGACAACAGGTGAGCCTTGAGGAGCGACTCTAGATCGGTGTTCTTGCCGAGCAGCCATGCGATGACGACATGGGTCTTGCCGGCTGTCTCGTCGCAAGCATAGCTTTCTTCCACGCTGACGGGCGCGCAATAGCGCTTTTCGTCAGCCACCCCGATCTTCTTGTCCAGTTGCTCGAACCGGCAGAGCGCCTGCTCGTCGAACATCTTGTGGTGTTCGTAGGCGGGTATGTCGCCGTAGGTCATGAAGACCGAATTCGAAGGATGGTAATGGGTATGATAGAACGCCTTGAGTTCTTCGTAAGTGAGGTCGGGGATCGATTCAGGCGCGCCGCCGCTGTTGTAATGGTAGGTCGAGGATGGGAAAAGGTAGGTGCACAGGGTGTGCCAGAGCGCATTGGCCGGGGAGCTCATCGCGCCTTTCATCTCGTTGTAGACGACCCCTTTATAGACGAGGTCGCTGGCAGGGTCCCCTGTCTTTTCGAACTCGACCCTGTGCCCTTCCTGGGCGAAATCGAGCGGATCGAGCCTGGAGAAGAACACGGCATCCAGATAGACCTCCATGAGATTTTTGAAATCCTTCCTGTTCTTGCTGGCGAAGGGATAGGCCGTCCAGTCGCTTGAAGTGAAAGCGTTCATGAAGGAGTTGAGCGAGCGCCTGATCATCATGAAAAAGGGATCGCGCACCGGATAGCGCTCGCTGCCGCATAGCGCGGTGTGCTCGAGTATGTGCGCCACTCCAGTAGAATCCGTCGGGACGGTGCGCAATGCGACGAAAAAGACGTTCTCGGGATTGTCGGATGCGAGATGGAAGTGCTGCGCTCCGGTTTTCTTGTGCCGGTATTCTTCGACGGTGATGTTCAGCGAATCGATTTTCCTGGTTCTCAGGAGTTCAAAAGCGGGATGGGTCATGCTGCGCAATTCCTTTGGTAGATGGTTCATTCTACCTTGGCGAAAGCATGCTGACAAAGCTGGGTTATAATTTCCGTGAATTCACAGTAGGAGGGGAAAATGGAGGAAAAGGAGGATGTTCCGAAAAAAGGAACGGGGCCGAATTGGCTGGCGCTGGGGCTGAAGGTGTTTGCCGCGATCGTCGTGTTCAACATCATTGCGACGCTCGTGTTTTATTTCTTCATCTCGCCGCACATGACGCAGCACATGATGCACCCGCACTAAAAAAACACGCCACCTCCGCTATGGCTCGAAGCGGAAGATGGCGTGGAACGGAGCAACTCAATATTTTTGAAGGTCAGAAGTTCACTTGTCCTTGCAGGAACAAGCCGTTTTGCCTATTCGTATTTGTCGCGGCAGGGGCAACTTCACCGAGATTTGCGTAAGCCGCGGTCAGGGTAAAGGTCTTGTTCGCAACATAGACAACGTGAAAGTCATAGGCCGAATTCGGATGCAATACGCCGTCGGTCGCTCCGGCCACCGAGAAATTGGGCATCTTGCGGTATTCCGCGCCGACCACGACATTGGAGGCCGCGAAAACTTCGGCAGAAACTTCCGGTACCAACTTGTAGCCGCTGGGTGCGCCAGCCGTGACGCCGCCCCCGAAGCCCAAGAGTCCAAGCTCGTCAGCCTTGGTTGCGCGGATCACGCCGTTCAGCAGAACGGTCTTGCCCATGTTGAGAATCTTGCTCGCCGCGGCATAGATGTCCGTCCCGGAATTGTTGACGCCAAGAGCTGGTTTGAGCACGTTGTCGTAGAGGTTTCCGGAAACCTTCTTGTAGACGGCACCGATTGCGAACTGAGGCATCGAGTCACCCATGTCGTTGAGCTTCACCTTGATGCCGAAATTGTCGACATTGTCGGTGGAATTTGCACCGACGAGGCCACCTACAGCGGTTGCGTTGGTGCCGTTGACATTCAGCATGTTACGTGCATAGGACACTTCGACCCTGTTGGCGAAGCTGGTATTGACGGCCAGACTGTCGACGTTGAGGTTCTGGGTGGTGATGTGTGTGTACGCAACCGTTGGCCCGGAAGAGAGCAGCGCCCAAGGAACGATCCCTCCGCCTGCTTGACCGTCGATGTTGGTGACTGCTGCCTGAGCGCCGGTTGCGGCCAGCAAGCAAGCAATTGCCCCTACTCCAGTGATCTTCTTCATAATGACTCCTGATTTATTGGTTTGAATGTCGCATATCGCGGCAATGTGAATTCTATAAGGGCGGCAAATTTTCTGATTTGATCCAGATCAAAAGAAATGCTCGAATTCCTGATAAGATTCCGTTATCATTCGGCTTGCCGGAACTGTGTCTGTTGAGTTTAAAAGTTTTTTTCAAGGAAATGCATGGAACATCCATCTTACAGTGAGTTGCGAGATCTCAAGCTGCAGTCAGTGCGTCAGGCGATATCGCCCGAATGCTACAAACGCTCGATACCGCGCGCGCTATTTTGGTATGCCTTCGATCTGACGCTCTATCTCGGCGCGATCAGCGGCGTGTTCCTCAGCCAAAATGCCTTGTCCCAGCTGTTTTTCGGTCTGCTGGCAGGATGCGCCGTCGCGTTCATGTTCGTATGGGCCCACGATGCGGCGCATGGCACCCTGTTCAAGAGCAAACGCGTGGCGGAAGTGCTTGGTACGCTGTTCATGCTGCCTTCACTCAACATGTACAGGCTTTGGTCCTACGGCCACAACAAGGTGCACCACGGATTCACCTCTTATACGCCGATAGACTGGATATGGCGTCCGCTCACGCCGGCCGAGTATGCGGCCAAATCGCCGCTGCAGCGCCTGGTCTACCGCCTGGAGCGCAGCCCCTATACCTGCGCGCTGCATTATCTGTTGCGCGTCTGGTGGGCCGGCATGGTGAGATTCAAACCCGACCAAAACCTTCGGGACAGGCATCTTTTTTCGATTTCCAAGGTGGCCACCCTGGTTTTCTTCCTGGCCTATTCCTATCTCGCCTACCATCATGCAGGCGGCTGGCTGGGCGTGGTTGCAGCGGTGATCCTGCCTTTCGTGGTGTTCAACTATTTCATCGCGCTGTTCGTTTTCCTGCACCACACCCATCCAGACATTCCCTATTTCGACGACAGGCAGGAATGGAGCAACACGATCGGCCAGCTCTATTGCAGCACCATCGTGCGCTGCTCGGCGCTGAGCGAAATCCTGATCCACAACATCATGATCCATATCCCGCATCATGTGGATAACAGGATTCCCTTCTACCATCTGAAGCGTGCCTACCGCGATCTCAAGCGCGATTACGGCCAGTATTTCCATGAATACCATTTCCGCTTTTCGACGGTGTTCGGGATTTTCAAGCGCTGCAAGCTGTACGACTACGAGCAGAAGATATGGTACAGCTTCAGGGAAGCTGCAGTGCTTCGCATCAATCCCATGCTGAGGAAGGCCGCCTGATTCAGGCGACGAGGTTTTTCGGCGCGCCCGAGAAATAGGCGTCGATGTTGTCGATCAGCTGACGGCAGAGCGCTTCTAACGCCTGCCGGCTCGTCCAGGCGACGTGCGGTGTGAGCAGGAAATTGGGCAGTTCGACATCGAGGAGCGGATTGCCCGAGACAGGCGGCTCTTCGCTGAGCACGTCGAATCCCGCACCGCCTATGGTGCCTTCCGTCAACGCCAGCAGCAGCGCTTCCTCGTCGACGAGCCCTCCCCGCGCAGTATTGATGAGCAGCGCGCTCTTCTTCATCTTCCTCAGTTCTTGCGCCCCGATCAGGTTCCTGGTCTCGTTGGTGAGGGGGCAATGCAGGGACAGGATGTCGGATTGTTCAAGGACAGATGGAAAGGGCGTATAGCCATTGCGGCAGCCTGAAGCCCCCTTTCTTTCCGCAACCAGCACTTTTGCCCCGAAGCATTTGGCGATTTCCGCGACCCTGCGGCCCAGGGAGCCGAATCCAACGATACCGAAAGTGCTGCCGGCGATGTCGCCGATCGGGTGAAGCGGCAGACAGAACTGATCCGATTGCCGCCAAAGGCGGATGTCGCGCCTGTAGGCAATGATGCTGCGCTTCAGGGCCAGAATCAGGGAAAAGACATGCTCAGGCACGGACGAATTCGCATAGTCCCTGATGTTCGACACGAGGATGCCGCGGCCTTTGCAATAATCTATATCCACGTTGTTCGTTCCCGTCGCGGCGACTGCGATCATGCCAAGGTCCGGGAGCCTATCGAGTGCTTCCCTGGACAGCCTGACCTTGTTCGTGATGGCGACCGTCGCCCCGGTCAGCCTTTCAATGACCTCTTCGGGTGGCGTCGATGGAAATTCCTGCCATGTGTGCGGAACGCGCGGTCTGTCGAGCGAAAAGGGAAGCGTTGAGCGATCGAGAAAGACGATTTTTGGCGGATACATGGTCATTACATTTTGATACTTGAGTGACCGATCCGGTTAAGTATACCTTAAGCGTAGTTGCATAAGCTAAGCAGCAACTCGGATCAAGAGAGGGAGTATGCAATGTCTGCAGCCATGTTACAGGTCGAAGATTCGCACATGAATGAATTCGCGAGAACGCAAAAGACGGCGATGGAAAAGCGCTTTCATGTCGCCTTTTCCGGTCCTGAGGCTGAAGACAGGCAGGAGATTGAGCGCTTCATCTACAATTCGTTCAAGCTGGCATACGGAGCGCATGTGCATCATTTCATGCCGCAGCTGATGAGCCTCAGGGATGCGAAAGGCGAGCTGCTCGGCGCATGCGGCTTGCGCAGTGCGGCCGCGGAAAAGCTGTTCCTCGAAGCTTATCTGGATGAGCCCATCGACAGGATCCTGACCGGATTGTCAGGCCATCCTGTAAAAAGAAGCGACATCGTCGAGGTCGGCAATCTCGCCGGTTTTCGTCCCGGAATGGCGAGACACCTGATCGCGGTATTGACGGCGCATCTTCATGAAGTCGGCGTTCACTGGGTGGCGTTCACCGCCATTCCCGGATTGCGAAACGCATTTACCAAGCTGGGCATAGAAATTTTCCCCATCTGCAAGGCCGAAAAAACCAGGCTTCCTCACGAATGCCAGGCAGGCTGGGGCTCCTACTACGGGCAGAATCCCCATGTCATGGTGGGGAACGTGCCGGAAAATTATCCACTGCTGCTCGACAATCTGAGGCTCCTGGAGCCTCTCCCTTGATGCCTTTCTCGATCGAGTGCAGGGAAGGGACTGCACTTTTCGACGGCGAGCGCAGCCATACCTATCCTGAGCTTGCCGCGGCGGTCGAGGAAATCGCAGCGCAGCTTTGCAGTTCGGGCGCGAAAACGGTGGGAATCGCGCTGGACAACGGCCCGCTCTGGGGCGCGCTCGATCTCGCGGCATTGCATGCCGGCCTGATCTGCGTGCCGCTCCCGGGCTTCTTCAGTCCCGCTCAGCTGGGTCATGTCATCCAGGATGCGGGGATCGACGCGATCCTGACGGACAGGGCTGATTTCTTTTCCGAATTGCTGGGCGACAAGGTGCTGCATGTTGCAGCGCACAAGAGCGCTTTCGGAAATTATGCGCTCATGCGATGCGCTGCATCCCCGGCGAAGGTTCCTTTGGGTACCGTCAAGATCACCTATACTTCGGGGACGACCGGAAGGCCGAAAGGAGTATGCCTTTCCAGGCAATCCATCGAAACCGTAGCGAATTCCTTGCTGCAGGCATCCAACGCGGATGCCGACTACCGCTATCTCAGCGTGCTGCCGCTTTCAACCCTGCTCGAGAACATTGGCGCGCTTTACGTTCCGCTCCTCGCGGGCGCTACCTGCGTTTTGCTTCCCTTGAATGAAGTCGGGCTCGAAGGGGCGACGAAATTCGATGCGGCCAAGATGGTTCGCGCCTTTGAAAAGTACAAGGCGAATTGCGCCATTCTGACGCCGCAGCTGTTGCAGTCCATGCTTGCGTTGGGGCACCCTCTGCCGGACTTGCGTTTTCTTGCCGTGGGCGGGGCGCCGGTTTCCAAGCGGCTTCTCGAGCAGGCGGAGGAGCAGGGGGTTCCGGTCTTTGAAGGCTACGGGCTTTCCGAGTGCGCCTCGGTGGTCAGCCTGAATACTCGGGAATCCAGGAGAATCGGCAGCGCGGGCAGGCCGCTTCCCCATGTCGCTCTGAAATACACGGAAGACGACGAGATTCTGGTCAAGGGAGCGGTCATGCTGGGCTATTGCGGCGGGGAGGCAATTGACGGCTATTGGCCAACCGGGGATACGGGTTATCTCGACAAAGACGGGTATCTCCACCTGACCGGAAGGAAGAAAAACCTGTTCATCACGTCATACGGTCGCAATGTCGCCCCTGAATGGGTGGAAAGCGAACTGACGGTTCATCCTGCTGTTTTGCAGGCTGCAGTTTTCGGAGAGGGCAGGCCTTGGAATGTTGCGGTGATCGTCCCGAAGGATGCCTCGCTCATCGATGATGCCGTGAGAAAGGCCAATGGAGCGCTTCCTGATTATGCGAGGATAGGGAAATGGCTGATTGCAGATACGCCGTTTCTGCCTCAGAATGGCCAGTTGACGACCAACGGCCGATTGAAGCGCGATGCGATATGGCCGCATTACCGGGAAAAAATTGAAGCGCTCTATGGGGAGGAACATGGCGTTTTACGATGAATTAACAGGCGAGACGCGCGCCGAGCGAGAGGAACTGTTGAGTCTGCCGGTCATCAGGGCGGGCGCGTCAGGCAATATTTCCCTGCAAATCTATATCGCCTTTCTTACCGAAGCCTATCATCACGTCAAGCACACTTTGCCGCTGTTGATGGCCTGCGGCGCGAAACTGCCCGAACGGCTCGAGTGGCTGAGAGTCGGCATGGCCGAATACGTCGGCGAGGAAGTCGGACACCACGAATGGATACTGAACGATATTTCAGCCTGCGGCGGCGATGCGCAGGCTGTACGACGCGGCTCCTCCAGCTTTGAAACGGAACTCATGGTGGCCTATGCCTATGATACGATAGCGCGACGCAATCCAGTGGGGTTCCTCGGCATGGTGCTCGTGCTCGAGGGCACCAGCGTCCAGATCGCATCCCAAGCTGCAGGCGCGATCAAGGCGAGCCTGAAACTGCCGGACGCCGCTTTCAGCTACCTGACTTCCCATGGCGCCCTCGACGTGGGGCATACCGCTTTTTACGAATCGCTGGTGAACAGGCTGGATGATCCGGATGACAGGGCGGCAGTGATCCACTGCGCAAAAGCGTTCTACAGGCTTTACGCGAACATCTTCAGATACCTTCAAAGGAGGTCGGATGGAATTGAGGGGTAGCCGGATTCTGCTGACCGGTGCCGGAAGCGGAATCGGCAGGCACCTTGCCTTGCAGCTTTGCAAGCGGGGCGCGAATCTCGCACTCGTCGGCAGGAACGAAGCGAAGCTCCAGGCTGCCGCCGACGATATCGAAAAGAATGGCGGCAGGGCGCATCCCTTCGTTTTCGATATCGCGCGCGACGAAGGGCAGGCTGGGCTCGTCGATCAAGTGATGGAGAGACTCGGGGGCATCGATATGCTCGTCAACAATGCCGGCGTCATGAGTTTCTGCGAGTTTTCGAGCCAGGATCCAGTGGATGTGGAACGTCTTGTCAAAACCAATATCACCGGGCCCATGCTGCTCACCCAGGCTGTTCTGCCGCATTTGTTGCGGCAGAACAGCGGGAAGATCGTCAATGTCGGATCCACTTTCGGAACGATAGGGTTCGGCCATTTTTCCGTCTATTGCGCGACGAAATTCGCCATGCGAGGCTTCTCGGAATCCTTGAGGCGCGAGCTCGACCATACCCGAATCGGCGTGACCTATGTCGCCCCGAGGGCGACGCGTACTTCGCTCAATGCGGATGCCGTCGTGGAACTGAATCTCAAAACGGGCATCGCCATGGATGAGCCGGAAGACGTCGCGGCGATCATCGTCTCCGCCATCGAGCGGGACGCAAAAGATTGCTATATCGGCTGGCCGGAAAAATTCTTTGTCAGGCTCAACAGCTTGCTGCCACGCCTTGTCGACAATGCCTTGAAGAACAACAACAGGATTGCAAGGGGGTTGTTGAATCTTTCTCAGGGAGTCAGGAAATGAACCGCCTTCCGAAACTTGCCTTGCTCTTCGCTGCGCTGGTTTCAACCTCGGCCCATGCGGACCGCGGTCTGGATCATGCGATCGGGAGAATCCAGCACGAATGGGATATCGTCAATTACAAGACGCCTGAGGATAAGCGGGATTCCGCATTCGAGACGCTGGCCGAAATGGCCAGGGATGTTTCACAGCGCTACCCGAATCATGCGGAGCCTTTGGTTTGGCAGGCGATCGTGCTGGCTTCAGAGGCCAAGGTGAAGGGAGGATTCAGGGCGCTCGGCCTGGCCAAGGATGCGCGAAACCTGCTCCTGTCGGCGGAGAAGATCGATCCCGCTGCGCTGGATGGTTCCATTTACACCACGCTCGGCTCGCTTTATTATAAGGTGCCGGGATGGCCGATCGGATTCGGAGACCGCAAAAAAGCCAGAGCCTACCTGGAAAAAGCCATGAAATTGAACCCTTCAGGAATAGACGCCAATTATTTCTATGGCGACCTGATGCTCGAAGAGGGCAATTACGATGCGGCGATCGGCTATCTCAAGAAAGCCCTGGCCGCTCCAGCGAGGCCTGGTCGGGAAGTGGCCGATGCCGGAAGAAGGATGGAAATTCAATCTGACCTGAAGAAGGCGGAAGAAAGCAGATGATCCTATGAGAATTCTCCTGGTCGAAGACGACGAGGCCTTGGGCGACGGCGTCAGAGTCGGACTCGCCCAGGAGCGATTCACTGTTGACTGGGTCAAGGACGGCAAGGAAGCCCTTGCTGCACTCGAGGCTGAAGAATATGGCATGATGATTCTTGACCTCGGCCTTCCCAGGCTATCCGGAATCGATCTGCTCAAGCTGATCAGGGGCCGCGGGATGGATCTGCCCGTCATCATTCTGACCGCGCGCGACACGGTGGCGGACAAGATATCCGGTCTCGATTGCGGTGCCGACGATTATGTCATCAAGCCTTTCGATCTCGACGAGCTGGCGGCGAGGATCCGTGCGCTCACGAGGCGGAAGATGGGTCGCGCCGAGCCGCTGCTTGTCCACGGCAATATCGTGCTCGACCCTGCGGCGCACAAGGTGACCCTGGACGGGGAGGAAATTGCGCTGTCTCCAAGGGAATTTGCCGTGCTGCGCGAACTCTTGGAGAATGCGGGCGTTGTCCTGTCCAGGGACAGGCTCGAGCAAAGCCTTTACGGCTGGAACGAGGAAGTCGAAAGCAACGCCCTCGAAGTGCATATCCATCATCTCAGAAGAAAACTCGGCCCCAAGTTGATCAAAACCATCCGGGGGGTGGGCTACGTCATCCAGAAGGATTGAGCGTGCCCGATAATTTTTCCGTTTCGGCACTGCTGAAATGGGTGAGCATATTCCATCGCTCATTCTCAGGAAGCTCCCTGAGAGGGCGTCTGCTGAAACTGCTGCTGTCATCGATCTCTCTTTTCCTGCTCGTCGTTTCCTTGCTCGCCTACGTCAATTCGCATCGCGAAGCCGACCAGCTTTTCGATGCGCAGCTTGCCGAATCGGCCATGGTGCTGCTCGATCAGGCGAGCACCGAGATCACGGAAGCGCCGAGCGTTGTTTCGGACAGCGATTACCCGACGATGGAATACGAGCGGAAAATCGCTTTCCAGATCAGGGACAAGGACGGCAATCTGCTGTTGCGCTCGGCGATAACGCCTACGCAGGTGCTTTCGGAGCGCTCCGAGGGCTTCAGCGACAGCCTCATCGACGGCAGGAAGTGGCGGGTTTTCTCGCACTGGAACTCGGACCGCACGCTGCAAATTCAGGTCGGCCAGCTTCACCAGATCCGCAGTGCATTGGCAGGGAAAATCGCGATCAGCCTGCTCGTTCCATTCCTGCTCGCCATTCCTCTGGTCGCGCCGCTCATCTGGTTCAGCGTCGAGGGCGGATTGAGGCCGGTCAACCTGATTTCGGTTGAAGTGAGGCGGCGTGCGGTGGAAAACCTCAAGCCGATCATCATCACCGACGTCCCCGACGAGGTTCGCCCGCTCATCGATTCGATCAACAAGCTGCTTGGAAGGCTCGAGTATTCTTTCGAAAACGAAAGACGCTTCACTGCGGATGCGGCGCATGAATTGCGCACCCCCCTTGCGGCGCTCAAAACCCAGGCACAGGTTGCCATGAGGGCAAGCGAGAACGAGCAGAGGAAGAAGGCGCTTGAACAGGTGATATCGGGCGTCGACCGTGCGACCCACCTCGTGCAGCAATTGCTGACTTTGGCGAGACTCGACCCCCAGTTCGCCCAGGTGGGGGATTCGAAATTCGACCTGCATCAGGTAGTGGTGGGTGTCCTGACCGACTTGGCTCCTGAGGCGCTGTCGAAAAAAATCGAACTCACCTTCGAGGAAGACCATGGATCGGTGGTCAAGGGCGATGCGGAGATGATCGGGATTCTGACGAGCAACCTGGTCAGGAACGCGATTCGCTATACGCCCGAGGAAGGCAGGATAGCCGTGCGCATCGCTGAAGACAGCGATGCGACATGGCTGCATGTCGTCGACAACGGTCCGGGCATCGTGCCGGAAGAGCGGGCGAACGTTTTCGAGCGATTCTACAGGACGCTCGGAAACAGGGTGAGCGGAAGCGGGCTGGGACTTTCCATCGTGAAGCGCATTGCGGACCTGCATCAGGCCGAGGTGGAGCTCGATTCGGGCGAAAATGGAAAGGGACTCTGGGTCAGGGTAAAATTCAAGAAACGTTGAGCAAGGAGAAGCATTGGTGCCCGAAAATCTCGCACTTGTCTTGGGACTATCCTTTTTCTTCGGGCTGGCTTTCGAGGAATTCTATGTCAGAAGTCCGAAGAAGCGCCCTGGCGGGGTCAGGACGTTCCCGCTGCTCGCCCTGTCCGGCGCAGGACTTTACCTCCTCGATCCGGTTCACGTCGCGGCATTCTGCGCAGGCCTGATCGTTCTGGGCGCATGGCTTTACGCCTATTATCATGCAAGATGGTCCGAAGGGGTGCCGGCTACGGAGCCTGGAGGCGGGCTCATCATTCCGGTGTGCAACCTGATCGCCTATCTGCTGGGACCGATTGCCTTGACTCAGCCTCACTGGGTCGCCGTTTCATTCGCGGTCAGCGCTGTGCTGCTGCTCGGTGCGCGGGAGAGCCTGCACAGCCTCGCGCAAAAGCTTCCTGCTGAGGAAATCATGACGGCCGGGAAGTTTCTTGTTCTGACGGGCATTGTGCTTCCCCTGCTGCCCAACCATCCGGTGACGAAACTGAGTTCGATCACGCCTCACCAGGTATGGCTTGCTGTCGTGGTCGTGTCCACTCTTTCCTACGCGAGCTATATCATCAGGCGCTATGTTTCTCCAGAGAAAGGGCTGCTTGCCGCGTCCATCCTGGGCGGGTTGTATTCTTCGACTGCGACTACGGTAGTGCTTTCCAAAGAGGGGAGGGAAGGTGCTTTTTCCAGGCAGGGCATACTTTCAGGTATCGTCCTGGCCACTTCATTGATGTATTTGAGGCTTTGCGTCGTGGTGGCGATTTTCAATCTGGATCTCGCAATGGCGCTTTCCCCTTACATGGTCGGACTTTTCCTGGCTGGATTGATGCTCGCATGGGTATGCTCGAGAAACGGCGTGAATCAGGAAGAGGGGGCCATTGCCATGCAGACCAACCCCCTCGAATTGAGCGCAGCGCTGCTGTTCGCCTTCCTTTTCGTCGTGATTTCGCTGGCCTCTACGTGGGTCAACGGAGAATTCGGTCAGTCCGGCATCTATTGGCTGGCCAGCATCGTCGGCGTTACCGACATCGATCCTTTCGTGCTGAGCTTGGCGCAAGGCGGCGCGGGAGGGGCGGGGCAGCCTCTTTTGGAAGCTGCGATCCTGATCGCTGCTTCCTCCAACAATATCCTGAAAGCAGCCTATGCGGCAATGTTCATGGGCGTGCGCGCGAGCCTCCCCGCCGCAGCCTCTCTCGTGCTGCTTTCGCTTGCCGGAATCGCCCTCGCCTTCCTGATCTAGCCGTGCTTCACTTCGAAGTGCTGCACCATCAGCTGCAGTTCGGCCGCAGTCTTGGTCAGCTCGATGGAGGCCTGCTTCGCTTCACCGCTGAGCCTGGTGTTGTCCTCGACGAGGCCGGTAATGTGCTCGAGGCTTCTTGCGACCTCTTCGCTTGCCAAGGACTGCTCCTTGGACGCTGTGGCGATGTGCTGAGCGCCTGCCGTCACCTGGTTGCTCACCGCCATGATCTTTTTCAGCCCTTCGGTGCTGGCATGGCTGAGTTCGATGTTCCTGCCGACTTCTTCGACAGCCTGGTTCATGGACGATACTGCTGATTCGGCGACGTCCTGGATGTTCTTGACCATGTCGCTGATGTCGACCGTGCTCGAAGTCGTCCTTTCGGCGAGTTTCCTGACTTCGTCGGCCACGACAGCAAATCCCCTGCCCTGCTCGCCTGCTCTTGCCGCTTCGATGGCAGCGTTCAGGGCAAGCAGGTTGGTCTGGTCTGCGATTTCCTTGATGACCTTGGTGATGTCGCCGATTTTCTGGATCGC
Organism: Pseudomonadota bacterium; assembly: GCA_021802545.1. Classification (GTDB taxonomy): domain Bacteria; phylum Pseudomonadota; class Gammaproteobacteria; order Burkholderiales; family JABEVD01; genus JABEVD01. The sequence continues at coordinate 36,179 of JAJZRS010000008.1, read as the reverse complement.
ATCCTTGAGTTCAGTAATGGTTGTGCTCGAAGACTGGACGGCCTCGACGACGCGCTGCGTGGCCAGCAGACTCTCTTCCATCCGCCTGTCGTTTTCCTCGATGATCTTTTGCGATTCGACTGCGGCCGATGCCGAGTCGTTTGCGGCATTGGCGACTTCGGAAACGGACTGACTGAGCTCTTCCATCGTGCTTGCAATGCGCTGTACATGGTCCTGCTGCGCAGCGGAATGCTCGGTCACCTGAATGACCTGGGAGTTGAGGTTGCTGCAGCGATCTTCGATCAGGGCGGCGGCGAGCGCCATCTCGTCCAGCATGACCTGGATATGCGCCTGCATGGTCTGGATGGCGCAAAGCAGCTCGCCCATTTCGTCCCGCCCGGAAATGTCGATGTCGGCCCCGAGGTCACCCTGGATGATCTTTTCGAACTGCGCCATGGCCTGGTCAATCGGCTTCCTGACGAAAAGATCGACGCATCGTCCGATGAAGAAGAACAGGAAAACCTGAAGCAGGATTTGGCCGATGGTCAGCTTGAGCTGGATGCTGCGCAGCTTGGCGAATTCCGGGCTCAGATCGATCAGGATATCGGATGCGCCGTTGACGCTGCCGACTTTGACCATGTGGCACTTCAGGCAGTCGGTATGATGGAAATTATGGCTGACGATATAGGGCGTGACCGCCCTGAAGAGATGGGCGCCGGACGCATTTTTGGTCAGCGTGTAAATGGGCTGCTTGGTGTCGATGGCCCTTTTCTCGATTTCGTCCTTGACATGCTCTTCCGGAAGCCCCGGGCCGAACTGGTCGACCACCTGCTGGGCACGCACGATCCTGGCCGACTTGATGCCTCCGCTCGATTCGAGTTTCTCGATCAAGAGCTTGCGGTTGTCCGGATCGCTGATCGTTCCGGTTTCCATCAGCATGTTGAAACTGTCTATGGTTTCGTTGGCGACCTGCTCGGCCTTTTCCCTGGCCGCGTTGATGGTGTCTTTCCTGAAGTTGTTGGAGAGCCAGAGTTGGCAGGAGAGCAGAACGACGAGCAGAAAACCCTGAATGACGATCTGCAGCTTGGTCTTGAGGCTGAGATTCTTGAACCGGTATTTGTCGAATTTCGATCCGATCGCGGCGCCCGATTCGTTGAGCGATTTGTAAAGGGCGTCGGCCGCTTCGATTTCAGATCGTGTCGGCGCATTCCTGACCGACATGTAGCCGACGATCTTGTCGTTTTCCTTGATCGGCACGACGAGCGCCTTGACCCAGTAGTGATCCCCGTTCTTGCAGCGGTTCTTGACGATGCCCCGCCAGGGCTTGCCTTCCTTCAGCGTGTCCCAGAGCCATTTGAAGGCCTGCGGTGGCATGTCGGGGTGGCGAACAATGTTGTGGTTTTTCCCGATCAGCTCTTCCCTGGAGTAACCGCTCATCGCCACGAATGCGTCGTTCGCATAAGTGGTGATTCCCTTCAGGTCTGTCTTGGAAACCAGCCTGAATTTTTCGGGAAACGGTTTCTCAATCTGGGTTACAGGAAAATTCTTTTTCATTGGATGCCCCCCGATAATGCTTTTATTTTGTAGAAATACATTCTTAACGGATGGTATCCGCGTTTCTTTAAGCTTTAATGTATCCTCATGGATGCATTTTATTAGGTTCGATCCTCGGATAAAATTTATGCTTTGTCAAGAATGATTCTCATGCTAGGAATGGACTTATGAAACCTGAACTTCTTTTGCCAGCAGGCAGCCTGTCGAAAATGCGCGCGGCCTTTGCTTTCGGCGCGGATGCGGTTTACGCGGGGCAGCCCAGGTATTCGCTGAGAGCGAGAAACAACGAATTCGGACTGGAGGCGCTCAAGGAAGGGATCGCTGAGGCGAGGCGCATGCACAGGAAATTCTATGTCGCGAGCAATCTGATGCCTCACAATGCGAAGGTAAAGACCTATCTTGCCGACATGGAAGAGGTCGTCGATATGAAGCCCGATGCGCTCATCATGGCCGATCCGGGGCTCATCATGATGGTCAGGGAAAGATGGCCGGACATGCCGGTCCATCTTTCCGTCCAGGCCAACACGGTGAACTACGCTTCAGTCAAATTCTGGGGAAAACTCGGCCTCTCGCGCATCATTCTGTCCAGGGAGCTTTCCCTCGAAGAAATTTCGGAAATCCGGCAGCAATGTCCGGACATGGAACTCGAAGTATTCGTGCATGGCGCGCTTTGCATCGCCTATTCGGGAAGATGCCTCCTATCGGGTTATTTCAACCACCGCGACCCGAACCAGGGAACCTGCACGAATTCCTGCCGATGGGACTACAAGGTCGGCGAGGGGAGCTGCGGACAGCAGGAGCGCCATCCGCTTGCAGACAGGGAATACTATATAGAGGAATCGAAGCGGCCGGGGGAATTCATGCCCATCTTCGAGGACGAGCATGGCACTTATATCATGAATTCCAAGGACCTGCGCGCCGTCGAGCATGTGGAAAGGCTGGTCGAAATCGGCGTCGATTCGCTGAAAGTGGAAGGCAGGACAAAGTCGCTCTATTATGTAGCAAGGGCTGCGCAAGTTTACAGGCGGGCCATTGATGATGCGGCGGAAGGCAAACCCTTCGATCCGACGCTGCTTGCCGAACTGGAGGGACTCGCGAATCGCGGCTATACGGACGGATTTTACGAGCGTCACCATACCCAGGAATACCAGAATTACATGCGCGGGCACTCGGAATCTTCCCGCAGCATGTATGTGGGGGATGTGCGCAGCATCGAGTCGGGCATGGCAATCATTTCGGTCAAGAACCGTTTTCAGGTCGGCGACAGGCTGGAGATCATCCATCCTTCCGGAAACAGGACAGTGGAACTGGAATGCATGCTGGATGCGGAAGGTCATGCGATCGAGGTAGCTCCAGGCGACGGTCATCTTGTCCGCATCCCGCTCGAGTCGGGATTCGAGCACGCGCTGGTCGCGAAGTTTTTGTGAGCTTCATCGTCGGGTAATAAAAAGGAGTTACGCTAAGAGGGTTATTTCTCCTGGTGGAATTTGTGCTAGGATTTCATAAGCGTTTATTAATATTTGAAGGCGGCCATGTCAGAAGAAACCATGAATGAAGGGGCGGATCTTTCGAGGCGGGAATTCCTCGGAACAGTGACCGCCGGGGTTGCAGCTGCCGGTGTTGCCGCAGCTTGCGTGCCATTCGTCAGCAGCATGAATCCTTCTTCGGATGTGCTCGCGAAAGCGACGGCGGAGATCGATATTTCCGGCATCGCGCCTGGTGAGGAGAAAACTTTTCCCTGGCAGGGAAAGCCTGTTTTCGTCGTTCACCGGACGCCGGAAGAAATCAAGGCCATGGAATCGTCCAACGGCGGCAAGGATCCCGAGGCCGATGCCAAGCGCGTACAGAAGCCCGAGTGGCTCGTCGTGATCGGCATCTGCACGCATCTGGGCTGCGTGCCCAACAAGACGTCAAGCGGATGGCTTTGCCCTTGCCACGGCAGCGTCTACGACAACAGCGGCAGGATCATCTCGGGGCCTGCACCTAAGAACCTGCACATTCCGCCGTACCATTTCGTCGCGGAAAACAAGATACTGATCGGAAAAGCATGATGAGCAAGATCATTGCCTGGGTCGACCAACGCTTCCCTTTAACCTCCTTCGTCAAGCATGAGCTGACGGAGTATCCCACGCCGAGGAATCTGAGCTACTGGTGGGGATTCGGCTTTCTGGCAGGATTCGTCCTGGTGATCCAGATCGTGACCGGAATATTTCTGGCCATGCATTACAAGCCCGACTCGAAACTTGCCTTCGATTCGATCCAGCACATCATGCGCGAAGTCAACTACGGCTGGCTGATACGCTATCTGCATTCGACAGGCGCATCTGCCTTTTTCGCAGTGATCTACACGCATATGGCGAGAACGCTTTATTACGGCTCCTACAGGCGCCCGAGAGAGCTGCTCTGGTGGACGGGACAGGGGCTTCTGCTGCTCATGATGGCCACGGCATTCATGGGCTATCTGCTGCCATGGGGGCAAATGTCCTACTGGGGCGCCCAGGTGATCACGAGCCTCTTCAAGGCAACGCCTGTCTACGGCGAACAAATCGTGACCTGGCTGAGGGGCGGATTCACGGTCGACGACCCGACGCTTACCCGCTTCTTCTCGCTGCATTATCTGTTTCCGTTCCTCATCTTCGGTGCGGTCATCGTTCATCTCGTCGCCCTGCATACGGTAAGAAGCAGCAATCCTTCGGGGATCAATCTGGCCGACAAGGACAACATTCCCTTTCATCCCTATTTCACGGTCAAGGATCTGTTCGGTCTGGGCATCTTCATGATCATCTACATGCTGATCGTGTTCTTCAAGCCTGATTTCTTCATCGAGGCGGCGAACAACATTCCGGCCAATCCGATGCAGACGCCGGCCCACATCGTTCCGGAATGGTATTTCCTGCCCTTCTATGCGATTCTGCGCTCGGTTCCCGACCTTGCAGGCGGGGTGGTCGCGATGGCGATTTCGGTGCTGATTTTCGCCGCCATGCCCTATCTTGACCGTTCCAGAATCACGGGCGGGGCAAGATACAGGCCGGTCTACCGGGCGATGTTCTACATATTCGTGATCAACATCTTCGTTCTGGGATACGTGGGCGCGCATCCGCCGACAGGAACGCTGAAAACGGTGGGCGAGATCAGCACGATGATCTACTTCATGACCTTCCTGCTTTTGCCCTTCATTTCGAGGTGGGAAGAGAAGTTCGTGCTGGCCAAGGGCTTGCCTCCAGCGGTGGAAGAAATGGCGAGAAAAGAAATTGCGGAGGCGGAAGGCAATGTCTAAAAATAAACTGTTCGGGCTCTTTGTTTGCCTGATTCTGACGGGCCAGGCTCACGCTGACCAGGCGCAACTTCAGCGTGGCGCTCATGTCGCAGTCGAGGTGTGCAACGGCTGCCACACGCTCAAGTACATCAAATACAGCGATTTCTTCAAGCTCGGTTTCACCAAGAAGGATGTCGACGCCATGCGCGGCGACAAGCCGCTGGATTCGCCCCTGCTTTCCCAGATGGATCCGCAGAGCGAGCTTTCCATGTTCGGCATCGTTCCTCCCGATCTTTCGCTGATGGCCAAGGCCAGGGAAGGCGGGGCGCATTACATCTATGAAATGATCACGGGCTTCTATACCGACTCGAAAGGGCAGACAGCCAACCGCGTATTCCCCGGAATCAAGATGCCTGACATCCTGATGGTGTCGCAGGCCGATGCGGCCGGGAAGCAGGCGATCGATGCGAAGGCGAAAGACGTATCCGCCTTCCTCGAGTGGGCATCCGACCCCCAGGCCGAGGAAAGGATAACGCTCGGGAAATATGTGATCGGCTACTTCGTGGTGCTCACCGTGCTGCTTTATTTCCTCAAGAAGAAGATCTGGAAGCGCCTGGGCTAGTCGAACACGACGGTCTTGTTGCTGTAGACAAGCACCCTGTTTTCAAGGTGCCAGCGCACTGCGCGGGAAAGCACGATCTTCTCCAGGTCTCGCCCCTTCTGGATAAGGTCTTCGAGCGCATCCCTGTGCGAGACCCTGATCACGTCCTGTTCGATGATGGGGCCTTCGTCCAGGGCGTCCGTGACGTAATGGGCGGTCGCCCCGATCAGCTTCACCCCGCGGTCGAAAGCCCTGTGATAGGGCTTCGCGCCGTGGAATGCGGGCAGGAAGGAATGGTGGATGTTGATGATCCTGTTCTCATACCGGGAGACGAAATCCCCAGATAGCACTTGCATGTACCTCGCGAGCACCACGAAATCGATGTCGTGCTTTCTCAAAATCTCGAGTTGTTCTCCTTCAGCTTCCCGCTTGCTTTCGGGACTCACGCCGATGAAATGAAAGGGTATGCCATAGAAGCGTGCGATGGACTCGGTGTCGGGATGATTGCCGACGATCAGCGGAATGTCGCAGCCGATTTCGCCGCTCTTGTGACGATAGAGCAGATCGACCAGGCAATGGTCGTAGCGTGAAACGAAAATCGCCATCCTTTTCCGGGAATCGGATTCGGCGATTTTCCACTGCATGTCGAATTTACGAGCGATCGGTTCGAAACAGGACCTGAAGTCGCTCACGGGCAGCTCGAATCCGTCCAGATCCCATTCGATGCGCATCAGGAACAAGGTGCCGTCCTGGTGCTGGTCTGCATGCAGGATGTTGGCGCCTTTTTTGAACAGAAATTCGGAAATCGAGGCGACGAGGCCTTTCCTGTCCGGGCAGGTGACGAGCAAGGTAGCGGTTTTTCTTCTTTGCATGGGTGCATTATACTGCCCTAATCATTTCCGAGTTAAGGCGGATTCAAAATTTCCCCGGCCCTGAAGGCGCTTTTAGGCCAGACCTTTTCTTTCTTCGCGGTTGTCCTCCTGGCCCCCAGGTGGCATCCGATGCTTCTCGCTTTTCTGCAGGGCTGCCTTGCATCGCTTCTTTTCCTGAGGCAGGACAGATGGTGGATCCCGATCCAGATTCTGTTTCCGCCGCTCGTATTGATCGTGCTGTCCCTGAACCTGAATGCGAATTGGTTCCTGGCCGCATTTCTTCTGCTGTCCGTCGTCTACTGGAATGCATTCAGGACGAGGGTGCCGCTTTATCTCACCGGAAGGGAAATCGAAAGCGAGATACTCGAACGTTTGCCAGAAAGCGGATTCGAATTCGCTGATCTGGGCTCCGGGCTGGGCGGTCTCGTAGGCGGCCTTGCGAAGCAGAAGCAGGATGGGAAGTTCTTCGGCATCGAGATTGCTCCGCTACCCTATCTTGTCGGGAAGGCGAGATGCAGGAAATTGCCAAACTGCAAAATGGCCTGGGGAAGCTACGATAAGACCGATCTCTCGCGTTTCGATTTCGTTTACGCATTTCTTTCCCCGGTTCCCATGCAGGCGCTTTACGATAAGGCGAAGCGGGAAATGAAGCCGGGCTCGCTGTTTGTCAGCAACAGCTTCGAAGTGCCGGGAATCGATGCCGACGAGGTCGTGGATGTGGGCGGGAAAAGGCTGTACTTCTGGCGGATGTGATCAATCCCTGGGCAGCTTGCGCCTTTCGAACAGCGCCTCGATCTTACAGCAAAGCACCTCGTCGACAGGCCAGTTGATTTCCGGGTTGGCCAGCCAGAAAATCGCTTCGCGTACGGCGCCTTCATCGCCGAATTCGAAGGAAATGTCTTCACGGCCTTCGAGGCGGCTTGCCCAGGCGGTGACTTGCGTAGCGCTAAGCTGGCGCGCCTGCATCTGCTTCAGAATGGAGAAGACATGCGATTTCGTGACGTGGGCGAGCGACCTGTCGCAGGCATGCCCATAGCTAGCCAGTTCCTCGATGAGGAGCGAATCGGGAAGCGGGTTGCAGATCAGCTCGGATACGAGAAAAGTCCTGTCCCTCATGGTCCCTCCTGTTCGTGTTACCCATTCGATCTATACGGTTTTAATATAAATCTTCCGTCGACTCGAATCAATGGGGGCACACTTTCGGGTTAGCGGGATGCGCGCGCGGGAAGCTTACCGGGACAGGAAAAAATCGCCAACCCAGCAGCCTCCTCGATAATCGATCGCCAGCCGCTTCGGCACGAATGATTCGGGCTTGAGTATGGGGAAGTCCTCCAATGGGGGCTCGCCTTCGACATCGCTGACGCGGCACGCCTTGGTCATCACCGGGCGAAATCCGACCATGAGATTGGGGGAGGCTTGAGCGAAATGAGATGACTGCGCATCTGCACCGAAGCGGACAGCCTTCCTGATCAGGCAGCTGAAATACAGCTCCATTTCGACCAGCAACGGCTCTGCAAGCCCCTCCATCTTTTTTTGAGCGGACGCGCTCCATTCGACAAGGATTTTCTTTCCAAGAATCTCGACAGTCGTTTGCATGTTCGATTCTCCCGAAGTTGACCGATCGCCGGTTCAGTGAAGCGGGCCTCAGCCATTAGCCGGTGCCGCCTTCGCGAAGAAACAGGGACATCTGTTCTTCGTCGAAATAGGCATCCCCCATTTTCAATGCATTTTTCTCCAGAGCGAAAGCGGCGAAACCCTGCGAAGCATAAAGGCGCTTTGCCCGCGCATTGGACGAGATGACCGTCAGGTTGATCTGCTCAAGCCCGGCCATCTCGCTCGCTTTCCTGACGGTTTCCCGTATCAGCATTTTGCCGATGCCGAGCCCGGAGGCGTCGGCGTGCACGTACATCCGGTAAAGCAGTCCCTTGTGCCTGAATTTTTCGCGCGCTTCGCGCTCGAAGCTGACCGTGCCCACCAGGATTCCGGCCAGCCAGGCGCCAAGCGTGAAGGCGCCAGGCTTCTTTCTTGAGAACGGAGTCAGAGGCTCGCCTTCATCCAGAAGGCTGATGCGAAAAGAGTCGGCGTGCGCATCCAGAGCATAAGCCATGAGCGCGCGATAGGCCTTGTCGTCCTCTGGGGTCAGTTCGCGGATGAATGCAGCTGAGGCTGCCGTCATTTCACGGCCGTTTTCAGCTGTTCGAGGATGGCCGGGTTTTCCAGGGTGGAGACGTCCTGGGTGATATCCTCTCCCTTGGCTATTGTCCTCAAAAGGCGCCTCATGATCTTGCCGGACCGCGTCTTGGGCAGATTGTCGCCGAAGCGGATTTCATCGGGTTTCGCGATCGGACCGATTTCGTGTCCGACCCAGTCCCGCAAGGTTGCAGCGATTTCCAGGGCCTTCTCGCCTTCTGCTCTCGCTCCCTTCAGCACCACGAAGGCGACGACCGCTTCACCCTTGATCTCGTGCGGCTTGCCCACCACTGCGGCTTCAGCCACGAGCGGATTGGCCACCAGAGAAGATTCGATTTCCATCGTGCCGAGCCTGTGTCCAGACACGTTCAGCACGTCGTCTATCCTGCCCATGATCCAGAAATAGCCGTCCTTGTCCCGGTTGGCCGAATCCCCGGAAAGATAGTATTTGCCGCCCATCTCTTGCGGGAAATAGGCCTGCTTGAACCTTTCCGGATCGTTCCACAACGTCCTCAACTGGGACGGGAATGGGCGCTTGATGACGAGAAATCCGCCCTTGCCGGCTTCCACGTCATGACCTGCCTCGTCGACGATGGCGGCCTGGATGCCGGGCAGGGGGAACGTGCACGAGCCCGGCTTCAAGGCTGCCGCACCGGGCAGAGGGGCGATCATGTGGCTTCCTGTTTCGGTCTGCCACCAGGTATCGACGAGCGGGCAGCGTTTTCCGCCGACGACTTCGAAGTACCACATCCAGGCTTCCGGATTGATGGGTTCCCCGACCGAGCCGAGGAGCCTCAGCGAAGAAAGATCATATTGCTTCGGCAGGTCGGCGCCGAGCTTGATGAGCGAACGGATTGCGGTCGGCGCGGTGTAGAAGGTCGTGACCCTGTGATCCTGGATGATCTTCCAGAAGCGGCCGGCATCGGGGTAGGTGGGCACTCCCTCGAAGATCATCTGGGTCGAGCCGACGGCGAGCGGCCCGTAGGCGACGTAGGAATGTCCAGTAATCCAGCCAACGTCTGCCGTGCACCAGAAGATGTCGTCTTCCTTGTGGTCGAATACCCATTTCATGGTGAGCACTGCGCCGAGCAGGTAGCCCCCCGTCGAATGCTGGACCCCTTTCGGCTTTCCGGTGGATCCTGAAGTGTAGAGGATGAAAAGCGGATGCTCCGCATCCACCCATTCCGGTTCGCAATGCGCGCTCTGCTTCGAGACGAGCTCGATCCAGTCGATATCGCGGCCTTCCGTCCATGATGTCGGAATGCCCGCACGCTTGTAGACGACGACCTTTTCGACGGTCGGCGCTTCCATGGAAAGCGCTTCGTCGACCGCATCCTTCAGATGCACCGCCTTGCCGCCCCTGATTCCCGCGTCTGCGGTGATCACGGTATGCGCGCCGGCATCGGCAATGCGCTCGTGCAGGCTTTTGGCCGAGAAGCCGCCGAAAACGACCGAATGGATCGCGCCTATCCGCGCGCAGGCCTGCATGGCCACGACGGCCTCGATGCTCATCGGCATGTAGATGACGACCCTGTCCCCCTTTTTTACGCCAATGGATTTCAGGCCGTTCGCCATTTTGCAGACCGATGCGTGAAGCTCTCGATAGGTGGCCCTGGTGACCTGCCCGTCGTCGGCTTCGAAGACGATGGCGGTCTTGTCTCCCCGGGTCTCGAGATGCCTGTCGAGGCAATTGTAGGAAGCATTGAGCTCGCCGTCCTCGAACCACTTGTAGAAGGGGGCATTCCGTTCGTCCAATACGCGGGTGAAGGGTTTCTTCCAGAGGATGTGCTCCTGTGCGAGCCGCATCCAGAATCCCTCGTAATCGGTCGCAGCCTCACTGCAAAGCGTTCTGTAGGCTGCCATGCCGGCAACGTTCGCATGTTCCGAGAACGATTCGTCCGGGGAAAATATGCGGGTTTCGTGCATGACGGACTCGATCGTGGCCATATGCCCCTCCATTGGATAGATGAGGGAGATTATAATGCAAGGAGTGATAGATTCGGAGGTTGGGACATGATCAGGGAAGAAGATTTCGTCGAGAGCATCGCCTCCGCACTGCAGTACATATCCTACTACCATGGGCTCGATTTCATCAGGGCGATGGGGGAGGCCTATGCCATCGAACAATCCCCTGCCGCCAAGGATGCGATTGCGCAGATCATCGAAAACTCCAGGCTTTGCGCCGAGCATCACCGCCCCATCTGCCAGGACACCGGCATCGTCGTGGTTTTTCTGAAAATCGGCATGGAAGCGGAATGGGACGCGAAGCATGGCGTGCTCGACATGGTGAACGAAGGGGTGAGGCGAGCCTATCTCGATTCCTCCAACACGCTGCGTGCTTCCATCGTCATGGACCCTGCAGGGGCGAGAAGAAACACCAGGGACAACACCCCGGCGGTGGTCCACATGGAAGTCGTGCCTGGAAGCTGCGTGGAAGTGAAGATTGCGGCTAAGGGGGGCGGATCGGAGAACAAGGCGAGGCTGGCCATGCTGAACCCCAATGATGATGTCGTCAAATGGGTGGTCGATTCCGTGAATGAAATGGGTGCGGGCTGGTGCCCGCCGGGGATGCTTGGCATCGGCATAGGCGGCACGGCTGAAAAAGCTGCCTTGCTGGCCAAGGAGGCGCTTTTTGAGCCGGTCGACATGTCCATCCTGAAGGCGCGCGGCCCTGCCAGCAGGCTCGAGGAATTGAGGGTGGAAATATATGACAAGGTCAATGCGCTGGGCATCGGCGCGCAGGGATTGGGCGGGCTCGCCACCGTGCTCGACGTCAAGATCCTGGACTATCCCACTCATGCGGCTTCCCTCCCGGTCGCGGTGATACCGAATTGCGTTGCGACGCGGCATGCCCATTTCGTTCTGGATGGCTCGGGACCGGTCTATCTGCCTGCCCCGAAAATCTCGGACTGGCCTGACATACGCTGGAAAACCGATTTTTCCGCGCGCCGCGTGAATCTGGATGCCGTCACGAGAGAAGAGATTGCCGCGTGGAAACCCGGAGAAAAGCTGCTTCTTTCAGGAAAGCTCCTGACCGGGAGGGATGCGGCGCACAGGCGGATCGCGGCGATGGTGAAGCAGGGCGAGAGGCTTCCCGTCGAATTCGCGAACCGGTTCATCTATTATGTCGGCCCCGTCGATCCGGTCGAAGGGGAAGTCGTGGGACCGGCCGGCCCCACGACTTCGAAGAGGATGGATGGCTACACCGACATGATGCTCGACATGGGTCTTCTCGGCATGATAGGCAAGGCCGAGCGGGGAGATGACGCGATCGATTCGATAAGGCGTCACGGCTCGGCTTATCTGATCGCAGTAGGAGGAGCGGCTTACCTCGTATCGCGCGCGATCAAAAAGGCGCGTGTCGTCGCCTTCGAGGATCTCGGGATGGAAGCGATATTTGAGTTCGAAGTCGACGAAATGCCTGTCACCGTAGCGGTCGATGCCAGGGGCGAATCCGTGCACAAGACCGGCCCGCTGCTCTGGCTGAAGAAGATCCCCTGAAACGGCTTCAATGAATGCCGCTGCATCGTGACCGAAAGCGCCTTTCGACACGAAAGCCGGAATTCCGAATTCCTGCTGCCCATGATTAGGGTCCGGCTTGATGGAAAAGTTTGGTATAATCCCAAGCTCGATGGCGGGTCTCCCCGCATTGCACGGTAGCCAACCTGGTCAGGTCCGGAAGGAAGCAGCCACAGCTATTCTATGCAAGTGCCGGGGGTCGGGCTCGCCGCCCCTATTCCGGAGCATGTATGAAAAGAATCGTTTTGTTGCTGGCCTTTCTTCTTCCGGCACAGGCCTTTGCAGTCGACGGCTTTTCCGTCGAGGCCGGGAACGGCATGGGAACGGACATGGCGCGCGCCGGGATCCAGTGGGATTGGCACAAGGCATGGTTCGACAATGGAAGCTGGCATCTGGGCGGATTCTGGGATGCGTCCATTGGCAGGTGGCACGGCCATGCCCAGATAGGCGGAAACCAGGACATCACCGATTTCGGCCTCACCCCTGTTTTCCGCTACCAGAGGAACAGCAGCATATTCGGCTTGACCCCTTACGTGGAAGGCGCGATCGGCTTCCACCTGATTTCGCCGACCCATATCAATGCGGACCGGAAATTCAGCACTGCTTACCAGTTCGGCGATCATCTAGGCGCTGGATTCCGCTTCGGCGACAAGAAACAGTACGATCTGACCTACCGCTTCCAGCATCTCTCCAACGGCGGGATCAAGGAGCCGAATCAGGGCATCAATTTCAACCAGATCCGTTTCGCATACCATTTCTAAGTGTCGACGACCCAGGTACTGGCCCGAAAGTGGAGGCCCAAGCGCTTCTCGGAACTGACCGGGCAGGAACATGTCGTCAAGGCGCTTACCAACGCGCTTCTCCAGCAGCGGCTTCACCATGCCTATTTGTTCACGGGAACGCGCGGCGTTGGAAAGACCACGGTCGCGCGCATACTCGCCAAATCGCTCAACTGCGAAACAGGCATCACAGCAGAGCCGTGCGGCAAATGCTCGGCCTGCATCGAGATCGACAACGGACGCTTCGTCGATCTTCTTGAACTCGATGCCGCTTCGAATACCGGGATCGACAACATGCGCGAAGTGCTGGACAACGCGCAGTACCTTCCGACTTCCGGGCGCTTCAAGGTATACATCATCGACGAAGTCCACATGCTTTCCACCAAGGCATTCAATTCGATGCTGAAGACGCTGGAAGAGCCGCCCGAGCATGTCAAATTCATTCTGGCGACTACCGATCCCCAAAAAATTCCGGTCACCGTGCTGTCGAGATGCCTCCAGTTCAACCTGAAACAGATTCCGGCTCCGCTCATCCAGCAGCATTTGTCCAGGGTGCTCGCAGAGGAGGGCATAGAGGGAGAGCAGCACGCCTTGTCCAGGATCGCAGCGGCGGCAAGAGGCAGCATGCGGGATGCGCTGAGCCTCCTGGATCAGGCGATCGCCTATTCAGGCGGGCGCATCGAAGACGAAACGGTGCGGGGCATGCTCGGCACGATAGACAGGGATTACCTCTTCGCCATCCTGGATGCGCTGGCGGACCGGGACGGGGCCGGGCTGATCTCGGTGGCCGAATCGATGGAGGAGAGAAGCCTGGAATTCGAGCTCGCGCTTCAGGATCTATGCATGCTGCTGCACGACATTGCCCTCACCCAGGCCGTGCCCAAGGCGCTCGGTGAGGACAGGCTGGACCGCGACAGGATCATCGATCTTGCATCCAGGTTCGATCCTGAGGAAATCCAGCTTTATTACCAGATCGCGATCCACGGCAGGAACGAGATCGGCTATGCGCCGGACGAGTATTCGGGCTTTTCCATGACGCTCATCAGGATGCTGGCCTTTTCTCCTGGAAAGTCGCCTGCAGAAGCGGATCGTCCGCCCGTGGAAAAACCGGCTGCGGCGCCTGTCCCGGACAAGGCGCCATCGCCTGTCCATGAAAACGACGCCGCAAGGACCGAAGCCTTCGACTGGGTCGACGTCTGTTCGAGGCTCAATCTTTCCGGCATGGCGAAGATGCTCGCGCAGCACTCGGCTTTGCAGCACTTCGACGGGAAAAAAATCGAATTTTCCGTGCCTGAGGAGCACAAGCACCTGATGGAAAAGGTCTACCAGGAGCGGGTGGGCGCCGCAATTGCCGATTACCTTGGCCGGGCCGTGGATGTTTCCTTCTCCAGGGGAGAGGGATTGACGCCGGCGAAGGTCGAGATCGGCCAGAAGCGGGAGCGCCAGATGGAAGCGGTCGCCTCGATCGAGCAGGATCCGGTGGTGCGCAATCTCGTCGACAATTTCGATGCGAAACTGATTGAATCTTCGATAAAACCGATTTAGGAGAAGGCTATGATGAAAGGCGGATTGGGCAACATCATGAAGCAGGCCCAGCAGATGCAGGAAAACATGAAGCGCATGCAGGAGGAGTTGGGCAACGTCGAAGTCGAGGGGCAGGCGGGCGCAGGACTCGTCAAAGTGACCATGACCTGTCACCATGCCGTGCGCAGGGTGTCGATCGACCCGTCCTTGATGAGCGACGACAAGGAGATGCTAGAAGACCTGATCGCTGCGGCGATGAACGATGCCAACCGGCGGGTAGAATCGGCCATCCAGGAAAAGATGGGCGGGCTGGGACTTCCTCCCGGCTTCAAGCTGCCATTCTGATTCATGAAATCTCCGCTCGACGAGCTGGTTGAATCGCTTCGCTGCCTGCCCGGGATAGGACCCAAGTCGGCCCAGCGCATGGCCTATCATCTTCTACAGCATGATCACCCGGGCGCCTTGAGACTCGCCAATGCGCTCAGCCGTTCGATCGAGAAGCTGAGGCATTGCGAAAAATGCAACAGCTTCACTGAAGAGGAGATTTGCGACCTGTGCCGTTCGGACAGGAGAGACGCTTCTCAGCTTTGCGTCGTCGAGATGCCACAGGATCTGTTGATGATGGAGCAGGCGCAGTGCTACAGGGGGCTCTATTTCGTGCTGATGGGCAAAATTTCGCCGCTCGACGGGATCGGTCCCAGGGAGATCAATCTCGACAGGCTCCTGAAGCGGGTCAGGGACGGCATGGTCGGTGAGGTGATCCTGGCGACGAATTTCACCGTGGAAGGTGAGGCGACCGCGCATTACGTCGGCGAGCTCCTGAAAGGCGATGGGATCAGGGTTTCAAGGATAGCGCGCGGGGTCCCGGTCGGCGGCGAGATCGAGCACGTCGACAGCGGGACGCTCGCCCAGGCCGTTTTCGAGAGAAGGTCGCTTTAATGGATAAGCAAAAGCTGCACAAGATGCTGGCCCATTCCGGGCTGGGTTCAAGGCGCGCCATGGAAGAGGCGATTCTCTCGGGGCGCGTCATGGTGAACGGCAAGCGCGCAGAAGTCGGCATGCGCGTGGGTCCGGAGGACATGATCCGTTTCGAGGGACGCATCGTCAAGCTGAAATTCACGAGCCGCCTGCCGCGCGTGATGCTCTATCACAAGCCCGAGGGGGAAATCGTCAGCCGTGACGATCCCGAGAAGCGCGCCACGGTTTTCGAAAAGCTGCCCAGGATGCGTTCGGCAAAATGGATATCGATAGGCAGACTCGATTTCAACACGAGCGGGCTTCTGATCTTCACGACATCCGGGGAACTGGCCAACAGGCTGACGCATCCGGGATTCGAGGTCGAGCGGGAATATTCGGTGAGGATCCTGGGGCGCGTGACGCCCGATCAGGCCAAGCTGCTCACGAGCGGGATCGAGCTCGAAGATGGTCCGGCGAAATTCGAAGTCTTTTCCGACGAGGGCGGAGAGGGCGCGAACCACTGGTACAGGGTGATCCTCAAGGAGGGCCGGAACAGGGTGGTGAGGCGGCTCTTCGAATCGATCGGCCTTACCGTCAGCCGCCTGATCAGGACGAGGTTCGGTCCCCTCGTATTGCCTTCGAGAGTGAAGCGCGGCATGCTTCTGGAACTCGAAGAGCATGAAGTCGCTGCCCTGATGAAATGGGCCGGGCTGGAAGTGGAAAAGCCGGAGAAACCCGTCAAGAGGCCAGGAAGGCGCTGAGTTTTTCCGCATCGGGGGATTCGATCACCCCTTTTTCGGTGACGAGCGCCGTGACGAGTTCGTGGGGCGTGACGTCGAATGCAAGGTTCCTGATCGCGACGCCTTCAGCAGCCCAATGGACCCCGCCGTAGCCCCTGACCTCATCCGGGCCTCTTTCCTCGATCGGGATCCTTTCACCATCGGGTGTTTCCATGTCGATCGTCGAGATCGGGCAGGCGACGACGAAGGGAATGCCGTGGCGTTTGGCGAGCACGGCCATGGTATAGGTGCCGATCTTGTTCGCGACGTCGCCATTGGCTGCGACCCTGTCCGCGCCCACGATCACCATGTCGATTTCTTCGCGGCTCATCAGATAGCCTGCCGTATTGTCGCAGATCAGGGTGGTCGGTATGCCTTCCATGGCGAGTTCCCATGCGGTCAGCCGCGCGCCCTGGAGAAGCGGGCGCGTTTCGCAGGCAAAGACGGAAATGTCTTTGCCTGCCTCGCGCGCCGAGCGGATGATGCCGAGGGCAGTGCCGTGCCCTGCAGTGGCAAGCGCTCCCGCATTGCAGTAGGTGAGGATGCTGCATTTTTCGGGCACGATCTCTTCCCCGAATCGGCCCATCTCGCGGTTCGCCTCGACATCTTCCTTGAAAATGGAGACGGCCGCGGTTTCGAGGGCCTTGGCGATGGCTTCCGGACTTTCTCCGGGATCGATCGCGCCTTTCATTCTGTCCAGCGCCCAGAACAGGTTGACTGCGGTCGGGCGGCTTTTCGAGAGCGCCGAAAATGCATCGTCGAGGGAAGAAAGAAAGGCGGGAGCGGCCAGATGCACGCACCTGGCGGCTTCGAGCGCGACGCCGAAGGCGGCCGCGCAGCCGATCGCAGGCGCCCCTCTTACCGCCATGTCGCGTATGGCCTCGGCGACGTCCCGCGCGCTCGACAGGCTGAGGTATTCGGTTTTTCCCGGAAGCCTGCGCTGGTCGAGAAGCTCGAATCGGCCGTCCTTCCAGCGCAGGGTGTCGAATTTCATGGCAGGGAATAGGGCATCGGCATCAGTTTCAGGAGTTCGCCCGACTTGAGCCGGATTTCCCCCGTCCTGTGTTCCATATGGATCACGGCGAGAATGTCGTATCCGCCTTCTGGCGAAGGGGCGGATCTTGCAACCGTGCCGGTTGCCTCTGTGCCGGAGAACACTTCTTCGCCCGGGTTGGGCCCGATTTTGGAATCCACGTGGGCGATGACCATCCTGCGCTTGATCTTGCCCAGGAAATGGGTTCGGGTCACGACTTCCTGGCCGGGGTAGCAGCCTTTCTGGAAGCTCACGCCGCCGATAAGCTCGAAATTCGCCATCTGGGGAACGAAAAGTCCTTCGGTTTCGGGAAGAACGGTAGGCAGTGCATCCAGGATTTCCAGCCTTTCCCAGTATTCTTTTCCGGACGATTCTGCGTTTTTTTCGAGATGTTCGAGTATTTTTGCAGCATTTTCAGGTTCCGCAACGATTTCGAAGCGGGAATCCGAAAGCTTGATCGCAATGCCCGATTCCATTTTTCCGACCGCCATTTTCGCCTCGGGAAGACCGGGAAGCGTGGTGCAGGCGTCTTGCCCCGAAAGCCCGATGGCGGAAAGCTCGGTTTCGGCAATCGAAACCTTGGAGCGGAAGACGTACATGGACAGGCGCTTCTTCACGCGCTCGACCATTTCCTTGGGCAACTGCAGAATGTAGTCGCCGTCCATCTTGAAGAGCAGAAAGCTGGCCAGCATCCTTCCCTTTGGAGAGCACATGCTGTTGTACTGGGCTGTTTTTTCGTCCAGATGCCTGACGTCGTTGCTGGTGAGATTCTGCAGGAAATCCCGCGCATCTTCACCGGAAATGCGCAGGAATCCAAGATGGGATAATTCGGTAATATGTGAATTCATCTTACGTAGGCCTCGGTTGCATAGCGGCGCATCATGCGATGGCTGTTGAAATAGGAGGCGTTCTTTCCTATTGCGTTCTTCATCACGGAAATCCATCCGGCTCTGTCGCTATGATAAAGCGGAAGGACGGTTTTTTCGAGCTTGTCGTAAAGAGACGAGGCGTCTTCGCCGTTGGATTCTGAGGCGCTGCCGACCGCCCAGCCTGTCACGCCCTCGATGCAGCCTTCGAGCCACCAGCCGTCGAGGACGCTCAGGCTCGGAACGCCGTTGAAGGCCGCCTTCATGCCGCTCGTGCCTGAAGCTTCGAGGGGTTTCAAGGGGGTGTTAAGCCAGACATCGACGCCGGAGACGAGGGAAAGCGCAAGATCCATGTCGTAATTGGGCAGGAAAGCGGCGTTGACGACGTTGGACAGGCTGCCCAGGTGGGCGTGAAGCGTCTCGATCAGGTGCTTGCCGCCCTCGTCGTTCGGATGCGCCTTGCCGGCCATCACGATCTGGAAGGGATTGTTCTTTGCGATAGCCCTGATTCTTTCCAAATCGGTGAAGATGAGGTCGGGCCGCTTGTAGGCGGTCATCCTCCTTGCGAATCCGAATATCGGAAGCGTTTCGTCGAAATCCTTTCCGCACAGGGTCCTGATGCGTCCGATGAGCGCGCGTTTCGATTCCAGATGCGCTTTCCAGATCGCATCGTCAGGAATCTGGTCGACCCTGACGAGAAGCTGGGGCTCGTAGCACCATCCGGGCAGATAGCCGTCGTAGAGGCTGGCAAACTGTGCGGAAGTCCAGGTATAGGGATGGACGCCGTTGGTGACGGCATGGACATGGTAGCCGGGATACATCTGCCGCGAAATTTCCGCATGTTTCATGGCGACGCCGTTGACGTAGTCGCTCAGGTTCAGGGCGAGCTTGGTCATGTTGAGCCGCTCTTCCCCGGCAACAGCCTTGAGCTCGGAAAAGTCGATGAAATCCCTGAGCACGTTCTGCACCATCTCGTAGGGGAACTGGTCGTGTCCGGCTTCGATGGGCGTGTGGGTCGTGAAATTGCAGATTTGCCTGACCATGGGGATGTCGTAGGAAAGGGCGTTGTCCTCTTCGTTCTCCTGCCTTGCGAGGCGGCGCAGCAGCTCGAGGGAAAGCAGGGCGGAATGACCCTCGTTCATGTGGTACTGCCTGATCTGGAAGCCCAGGGCATGAAGCATGCGCAGTCCCCCGACACCGAGGACGATCTCCTGCTTGAGACGGTAGACCTGGTCGCCGCCGTAGAGATAATGGGTGATTTTCCGGTCGTCCTCGCTGTTCTCGTCGAGATCGGTGTCAAGCAGGATCACGGGCTCCTTGCCGCCGAGATGGCCCTTCAGCACGTAAAGCCAGCCTCTGACCCATACGTCGCGCCCTTCTATGTTGACCGCGATCTTCGCATCGAGCGGAAAGGCGTGCTGGGAAGGGTCCCAGGTATCCGGATGCTCGATCTGCCTGCCGCCCACGATTTCCTGCCTGAAATAGCCCGCCCGGCTCACCAGGCTCACCGCGGCCAGCGGAAGCTGGATGTCTGCGCCTGCGCGCATCACGTCACCCGCGAGTATCCCGAGTCCACCGCTATAGGTGGGGATGTCGCTCTCCAGCGCGATTTCCATGGTGAAATAGGCGATGCGCTGCTGGTGGGTGAACTCGTAGTGCATTTCAGGCCACCATGGAAAGGAGGTCAGAATAGGCGTCGTCGAACGCTTTCAGGCCTTCTTCGAACAGCGTTCCCGAGACCTGCTCCATGTCAATTCCGCATTTCTCGAGGGCGATGAAATGCGCTTTGGCCTCTTCCACGCCGGATTCGAGCGTGCTCTCAGCCTTGCCGTGGTCGAGGAATGCAGCGAGTGTCGCCTCGGGCAGCGTGTTGATGGTTTCCTTGCCGATCAACGGCTCGACATAAAGGAGGTCGCTGTAGTCCGGGTTCTTCGTCCCTGTGCTCGCCCAGAGCAGTTTCTGGGGATGGCCTGTGCTTGGGTGTTCGCCGTGAAATAGATCGAGGAATCGCTGGTATGCGATCTTGGCCAGGGACACGCCCGTTTTCCCCTTGAGCGATTCGTCCAGGTTCGGCAATTTGTCGACATGGGTGTCGATGCGGCTGAGAAAGAGGCTGGCGACGGATCTCACCTTTTCTGCATCTCCCCCGGAATCTGAGAACCGCTTCAATCCCCGGATGTAGGCCTGATGGACATGGAAAACCTGGTGGAGCGAAAAAATCAGCGTCACGTTGATGTTGATGCCGAGGCTGGTCAGCCTTTCGAAAGCATTGATGCCTTCTTTCGTCGCGGGAACCTTGATCATCAGGTTGGGACGCTCGACCTCCGAGAGCAGCCTGATCGCATCCTCGATGGTGCCTTCCTCGTCGTGTGCGAGCCGAGGGGAAACCTCCATGCTGACGTAGCCGTCTTCGAATGCGCTTTTCTCGAAGACGGGCAGGAAGAGGTCGCAAGCGCTCCTGATATCGGGAATGATGAGGGCTTCGAGCCTTTTTTCTGGCGGAAGGCGGCTTGTTTTCTGGATGTCATCCCGATAGTAAGGGCTTCCTTTAAGTCCCTTGAGCAGGATGGAAGGATTGGACGTGAGGCCTGAAGCGCCGTCCTTGATGTATTTCTCAAGCTCGCCCTCGACGAGCATCTTCCTCGACAGATTGTCGAGCCAGATGCGCTGCCCGAGCGAGTTGATGTCGGCTATGCTGCCCATTTCAGCCTGCCAGGCTGTCTTTCACCCGCATGAGCCGCGCCTTGACTTCCATGGCGATTTCCTTCATGCCAGGCTTTCCAACGAGATCGAGAACGGCTTCGGGGTCCATGAAGGCGACCGTAATTTTTCCGTCTTCTTCTTCCCTCACCAGCACATTGCACGGGAGCAGCAAGCCGATGTCGGGCTCGGCTTCGATGGCGCGGTGCGCGAATGGGGGATTGCATGCGCCGAGGATGCGATAGGGGCGCATGTCGAGATTCAGCTTGGCCTTGAGGGTGGACTTGACGTCAATGTCCGTGAGCACGCCGAAACCTTCCTTTTTGAGGGCTTCGGTCGTCTTGCCGACGGCATCGTCAAAAGGCATGTCCAGTGTTGTCGAAAATCCGTACATGATCTTTCCTTCAAATGCATTCGGGGCCTTGCGGCCCCGAATATCAGAGTTCTGAACTGTGTTCGGCGAGATAGCTCGCAACCCCGTCTCCCGTCGGCTTCATGCCGGCGGCACCTTTCTTCCATCCTGCAGGGCAGACTTCGCCGTGCTGCTCGGTGAACTGAAGCGCATCGACCATGCGCAGCATTTCATCGACATTGCGTCCAAGCGGCAGATCGTTCACCACCTGATGGCGGACGGTGCGCGTCTTGTCGATCAGGAACGAGCCGCGGTAAGCGACGCCTGCGCCGGCCTCTACGTCATATGCCTGGCAGATTTCGTGCTTGATGTCGGCCACCAGCGGATAGCCGACAGGCCCGATTCCGCCCTTCTCGACCGGCGTGTTTTTCCAGGCCAGGTGGGTGAACTGGGAGTCGATCGACACCCCGATGACTTCGACGTTGCGGTCCTTGAATTCCTTCAGGCGATGATCGAAGGCGATCAGCTCGGAAGGGCAGACGAAGGTGAAGTCCAGGGGGTAGAAGAAGATGACCGCGTACTTGTCCTTGATGTAGCTGTGGAGATTGAAGTTTTCTTCGATCTGGTTGTTGCCCATGACCGCACACGCGGTGAAGTCGGGGGCGATTTTGCCTACCAAAACTGCCATTTCTTGCTCCTTTGAGTTGGTTGATTATTTTCCTGTCCCGTAAAGATAATGCGAGAACTGTGCGTAGCTTGTGCTCACTCTCCTGAACAGCCTGTCGAGGCTGATTATGGCATGTTCAACGATGTTGAGCGCGATATAGGGGTGCTCCACCTTGAGGCGCTTGTACTTGATTCTGGACAGCTTGAGCACCTGGGTTCCAGGCGCTTTGGCGACCAGCCTCACCGAACGCGGCTGCTTGTCGAAGAAGGACATCTCGCCGAGCATCTCGCCCGGTCCGGCGCGCACGATCTCGTTTTCATGACCGTGATCATCGAAGGTGAGTGCGATTTCGCCCTCGATCACGAAATAGAGCGCATCTCCGATGTCGCCGATATCGGACAGGATGTCGCCCTTCTCGAACTTCAGCAGGGTCAGATAATCGAGCAGCGTCTGAACCTCGCTGACGGTCAGGGATTCGCAGAGATACTGGTGGCTGAGCAGTTGAGGCAGCCTGATCTGATCTGTTTCCGAATTTCCCCTCGACATGAAGCACCTCTTTATTGTTGTGAAGCATTCATTATGCCGCGATGCAGGGAAAAGCGCATTACTTCTGTCGGGTATTTTCGTCGAAATCCCACAGCAAGTGAGCATCGATCATCAGCCTGTAGCGTGCATCGAGTGCGTCGATCTGCGCCAATTTCGATGCCAGTTGCGATTCGATCGCAAGGCGTCTTGCAGTCAGCAATTCGGCGAGATTGACTTCGCCGAGCGCGTAAGCGCTCGAGACGAGATCGGCGTTCTTGACCATCCCTTTCGCTGCATCAAGCGATTTTTCCCATCCATTATAGCTCGCCTCGGCCATGATGTAATTGGACGAGACATCTGATTCGACCCGTCTCTTCACATCGAGTTCCCGCTGCATCGCCATCTCGGCTGCGGCTGCTGCGCCTTCAGCGCCCGCTCGTCTGTAATCGCCGGGCAGCGGGAAACTGAGGATGCCGCCCACGACTCTCTGGCTACCCCCGTATTCCGATGAATAATTGATGCCGATCGTCGGGTCGGGCAGATTGTCTGCGCGGCTTCTGGATGCCTGAAGCTCGGCCTTTTTTTCCTCGCTTCTTGCAAGCAGTATGGCATGGTTTTGTGAAATAATTTTTTCCCGCCAGAATTTCTCAGGTTCTGCCAGAGGCCTGGGATCGCTCAACGTTGGATTCTCGGGAAGGGAGATTTCCGGGAAATTGAGCGCAAGCCGTCTTGCAGCGATCGCTTCGTTCATTTTCGCCTGCAGATCGGAAAACCTGGCCTGATCGAATGCCGCCTTGGCCAGGGTCAAGTCGAGTCTTGGCGCGTCTCCCGCATGGAGCCGCTTTTCGACGACGTTCATTTCCTTCTCGAGCAAGTTGGCCTGATTCTGCCACGCCATTTCCCGGGATTTCTCCCTGAGCCATGCAAACCAGAGTCCGAGCAGCCTTTTTGCCGATTCGTGCATGGCATCTCCATGGGCCAGCCTTGCCGTGACCATGTCCTGCCTGCCGATGTCCTCGTCGATGGCCTTCTTTCCCGGAAGGCGAAGGGGGCGGGATACCTGCAGGCTCCATTCATTCAGCGTCTGACGGATGCTGTCGTCTTTTCTCCTGTCCCCGGTCATTTGCACCGTGTATTCGTAGGAACCCGCTTTCAGCCTCGCATCGTTGCTTCGCTGGAGATCGATGCCGGCCTCTTGTTCCTTCACGGTCGGGGCGTGCGCCAGGGCGCTTTTCACTTCATAGAGCGGCGGCAGGTCGGCCGCTTGCGCAGGGATGCACAGGAATGCGGCAAGCCACAGGATTCTCATGGCAGCCTGCCGAAAGTATTGACCGGGCTTGTCCAGAAGGCAAGATGGATTCCCGGAAGGGCGTCCTTGATGTCGGCGAGCAGCGTATTGGCTTCATGCTCTTCCATGACGATGTCCATTCTCGTTTTTCCAGCCCTTCCCCTCACCTTTTCCTTCAGCGTGGCGAGCTCGGCGTCATGCCCGTGCCCTTCTATCGACGAGGTATGGAACCCCTGTTTCGAGTGTTCGAGCATGAAGTCGATGATCTCTTCCTCGACATCCTTCTGGAAAATCAGCGTCAGGCAGCACAGGTTCACTTCGAGCCTTCCTTTTCTATGCCGAAGCGCCGGTAAAGGATGGGCAATATGACCAGCGTCAGCAGGGTGGAGGTGACGAGCCCGCCGATCACGACGACGGCGAGCGGCTTCTGTATTTCGGAACCCGGACCGCTCGAGAAGAGCTGCGGAACGAGCCCGAATGCGGTGATGCTGGCCGTCATGAGGACCGGCCTCAGTCTGCGGTTGGCTCCTTCGGTCACGACCCGGTCGAGCGGCATGCCTTGCGCGTGAAGCTGGTTGAAATGGGAGACCAGCATCACCCCGTTCAGGACGGCGATGCCGAGCAGGGCGATGAAGCCGACCGAGGCGGGAACCGAAAGATACTGGCCGGAGATCAGGAGGGAGAAAACGCCGCCTATCAGCGCGAAGGGAATGTTCGCGAAAACCAGTATCGACTGCCTGACGGATCCGAATGTGGCGAACAGGATGAGGAAAATCAGGAGGAGCGCGACAGGCACGACCATGGCGAGCCTTGCCGCCGCGCGCTGCTGATTCTCGAACTGTCCGCCCCATTCCGTCGTGTAGCCGGTCGGAAATTGCATCTTCGATGCGACTTCCCTTTGCGCCTCGTTGACGAATCCGACCAGATCGCGCCCGGCCACGTTGGACTGGACCACGATCATCCTTGCGGCATGTTCATGCGCGATGCTGACCGGGCCGTCCATGCGCTCCAGACTGGCGACGGCGGAAATCGGCACGCTCTGCCCATCGGGAAGGGTGATGAGCAGGCTGGAGAAGAGGGCGGGGGACCGTCTCAGATTCTCATCACCGCGCAGAACGAGCGGCGTTCTTCTTCCGCTCTCCAGCACGATGCCCAGTTGCCTGCCCTCGATTTCCCCCCTGAGCCTGTTTTCGATGTCGTTCACGGAGAGCCCCATCCTTCCTGCTGCGAGCCTGTCTATCGCCACACGGTAGTATTGGACGCCCGTGTTCTTCGGCGTGAACACGTCCTCGGAACCGGGGATCTTCTTCAGGATCGCGACCATTTGAGCGGCGAGCTTGTCCAGCGTCCCGAGATCAGGGCCGAATATCTTGATCGCGATATCTCCCCGTACGCCTGTCAGCATTTCGGAGACGCGCATCTGTATGGGTTGGGTGAAGCTGAAGGAGATGCCTGGGAAATTGAGCATGACCTTCCTGATTTCGCCGATCAGCCATTCCTTGTCCGGCTTGCGCCAGGAAGACTTGGGCGAGAGCACCATGAAATTGTCCGTTTCGTTGAGCCCCATGGGATCCAGGCCGAGTTCGTCAGACCCCGTTCTCGCGATGATGTGCGTCACTTCCGGCACCTTGGCCAAAATGGCCTTCTGTATCCGCTCGTCCAGCTTCGTGCTTTCCTCGAGGCTGATCGAGGGCAGCTTCTCGACCTGCATGATGATGTTGCCTTCATCCATGACAGGCATGAATGTCTTGCCGACCAGGGTATAGG
The DNA here is from genome assembly GCA_021802545.1 of Pseudomonadota bacterium. Lineage (GTDB taxonomy): Bacteria > Pseudomonadota > Gammaproteobacteria > Burkholderiales > JABEVD01 > JABEVD01. The sequence goes on along the minus strand of JAJZRS010000008.1, from coordinate 10,971 downwards.
CGCCCATCGTCAGGATGAGCGCGACAACTGCTGCGACGGTCACGGGTTTCGAATGATCGAGTGCCCAGGCGAGCACGGGCGCGTAGATGCGCAGCGCCTGCTTCACCAGCCACGGCTCTTCGTGCGATGGCCGGCCGATCAGCATGGAAGCGAGCACGGGAATGACGGTCAATGCGAGCAGCAGGGATGCGGAGAGGGCGAAAACGATGGAAAGCGCGACAGGGATGAACAGCTTGCCTTCCAGGCCCTGCAGCGTGAGGAGCGGCAGGAAGACGATCACGATGATCAGCACGCCTGATGCAACGGGGGCTGCGACCTCCCTGGCAGCGCGGTACACGAGATGCAGGCTGGGGCGTCCCGCATGCCTGCCTGAAAGATGGGTCACGATGTTTTCAACGACGACCACTGCGCCGTCGATCAGTATCCCGATCGCGATCGACAGCCCTCCCAGGCTCATCAAGTTGGCCGACATGCCGCTCGTTCTCATCAGGATGAAGGTGACGAGCGCGGCAAGCGGAAGCGCGAAGGCGACGGTCAGCGCGGCCCTGATGTTGCCCAGGAAGAGCAGCAACAGGACGACGACGAGCGCGACTGCCTCGATCAGCGATTTCGACACGGCATGGATGGCGCGCTTGACCAGATCGCCCCTGTCGTAGAACACATTCGCCCTGACGCCCTTCGGAAAGGACGGCGTCATCTCCTTCAGCTTGCGCTCGACCTCCTTCACCACATTCTGCGCGTTGGCGCCCATCAAGCCCAGGACCAGGCCCTCGACCACTTCACCTTTCCCATCTTTCGTGACCGCGCCGTATCGGGTCAGGCTGCCTATCTTCACCGAGGCGATGTCTCCGACCCGGGTCGAGATCCCGTCCTTGTCGACGGACACCACGATGTTCTTCAGGTCTTCGAGAGAGCGGATGCGTCCCTCGGTACGGACAAGCAGTGTTTCCTCGCCTTCGGTCAACCTGCCAGCGCCGTCGTTCCTGTTGTTTTCCTCGACCGCATTTTGCAGCATCGCGAGCGAAATTCCCCTGGCGTGCATTGCAGCATTGTTGGGCGATACTTCGAATGTCCTGACCATGCCGCCGAGCGCATTGACGTCGGCGACGCCGGGCAGCGTCCTGAGCGCAGGACGGATCACCCAGTCGAGCAGGCTGCGTCTTTCCATGAGGCTGAGGTCCCCGCCTTTGACCGTGAACATGAACATTTCGCCGAGCGGGGTGGTGATGGGTGCGAGTCCGCCAGTGACGCCCTTGGGCAGGTCGACTGCGTTCAATCTTTCAGCGACCTGGTTTCTCGCCCAGTAGATGTCCGTTCCCTCGTTGAAGTCTATGGTGATGTCGGCGAGCGCATATTTCGATCTTGAGCGGACAATCTTCTTGTTCGGAATGCCGAGCATTTCAAGTTCGATAGGCGTGGTGATCCTGGCTTCGACTTCCTCAGGCGTCATGCCAGGCGCTTTCATGATGATCTTGACCTGGGCGGGTGAGACGTCAGGGAAGGCGTCGATCGGAAGTTCCTCGAATGCATAGATCCCGGCGCCGGTGAGCAGCGCTGTCATGACGAGGACGAGAAGGCGCTGGGTGAGAGAGAATTCGACAATGCGGGAGAGCATCACTTGCTCCCGGAGAGGGCGGACTTGAGCGCTGCGATGCCGTGAACGGCGATGGTCTCGCCGCCCGAGAGGCCTTTCACCAGGACCTCGGTGCCGCTTTCACTGACGATTTCGACGAATCTTGCCTGAAAGCCGGAAGGCGTCCTGACGAAAACGATGGGATTTCCGCCGATGCGGGCGAGCGATTCAGTGGGAACCTGCCAGAGGTTCTCGGATGCGCTCGATATCTTCGCTTCGACCTTGAGGCCGGGCTTGAGAGAATCGATGTTGCGCGTCATCTTCGCTCTCGCCATGACGGTCTGACTGGCCGGGTTGACGCTTTTTCCGATCGAGGACAAGACGCCTTCGGCATGCATACTCTGCACGGTGACAAGGCTGCCTTCCTTGATCCGGGGAAGCAGGGCGGCCGGCACTTCGATTTCGAGCCAGGTCGGGGAAAGCTTCGCGATCCTGTAAATAGGGGATGCGGCATCCACCCGCTGCCCTGCGATGCCCATCTGCTCGAGCACGAAACCGTCCAGCGGAGAACGGAGGGCCAGGGCGCTGCCGATTTTTCCATTTTCTGCCAGTGCCTTCAATGCGCCTTCGGAAAGGCCGGAGAGCGCAAGTATCTGCTTCTGGCCGGAGAGGGCGGCCTGCGCTTCGATGTAGCGGCTGCGTGCGGACGAATAGCGGCTTTGAGAGATGATCCCTTCGTCGAAAAGCTTCTTGTCCCGCTTCATTGTCTCGCTGGCCAGCTGGAACCGGGTTTGCGCCTCAAGGTAGGCGCGCTCTGCCTCGGCAAGCGAAGGGCTCTGCAGCCAGGCGAGCACCTGGCCTTTTTTGACTTGATCGTTGACGTTCGCTTCCATTTTTTCGATGTAACCAGAAAGCGGCGAACTCACGATGAACAGCTGGTTGTTGGGCAGGACCACCCGGGCCGGCAATCCGTGCGTGCTCGCATGGCTGGCCTTGGATACGGGCGCTGTCGTGATGTCGAGCGCATCGATCTGGGCGGCGGAAAGGCTGATCGAATCGGCCGCATGCCCTGGCAATGAAAGCAGGGACAACGCGAAAAAAAATAGCGCAAATTTGTTGGTTTTCATATGCTGCCCGGGGATGTTGGATCCCATTCTCTTCATATATAATGCACCACTATGGTGCAGGTCAAAACGGTTGCATCCATATAATCGTATACATCAAAAATTAAGAACGGGTTAATTTCCCGGTTGGAGAAGGGCGAAGATGGAAGCTTTGAAAACAAGCGGCGATGTGCTGTTCATTTTGCTGGGCGCCATCATGGTGCTCGCCATGCATGCAGGGTTTGCCTTTCTCGAGCTCGGCACGGTCAGGAAGAAGAACCAGGTCAACGCGCTCGTCAAGATCATGGCCGATTTCGCCGTCTCGACTGTAGCCTATTTCTTCATCGGCTACGGCATCGCCTACGGCATCAGCTTCCTGTCCGGTGCCGACCAGCTTCTCGCCAAGAGCGGGTACGAGCTGGTCCGGTTCTTCTTCCTCCTGACCTTCGCAGCGGCGATTCCTGCGATCATATCGGGCGGCATCGCTGAGCGCGCCAAATTCCATCCCCAGCTTGCTGCGACCTTCATTCTGGTCGGATTCGTCTATCCTTTCTTCGAAGGAATAGCCTGGAACGACCATTACGGCGTCCAGGCATGGATGCAGCATGCATTCGGCGCCAAATTCCACGATTTCGCGGGCTCCGTGGTGGTGCATGCGGTAGGCGGCTGGATCGGGCTGGCCGCAGTGCTGCTCCTGGGGGCAAGGCATGGGCGCTATGCGAAGGACGGCAGGATTTCCGCGCATCCGCCTTCCTCCATTCCCTTTCTCGCGCTGGGTTCATGGATCCTTTCTGTGGGCTGGTTCGGCTTCAACGTGATGTCCGCGCAGACGCTCTCGACGATCAGCGGGCTGGTGGCCGTCAATTCGCTGATGGCGATGGTGGGCGGGATCATCGCGGCGCTCTTTGTCGGAAAGAATGATCCGGGATTCCTTCACAACGGGCCGCTTGCCGGCCTGGTCGCCATCTGCGCGGGTTCCGATCTCATGCATCCTGTCGGCGCGCTTTTCACTGGGATCGTCGCCGGCGCGCTTTTCGTCCATCTTTTCACGATCACGCAGAACAAGTGGAAAATCGACGACGTCCTGGGCGTCTGGCCGCTGCACGGGGTTTGCGGCGCATGGGGCGGGATCGCGGCAGGCATTTTCGGGATGAAGGCCTTGGGCGGAGTGGGCGGGGTGAGCTTCATGTCGCAACTGGTCGGGACGGCTCTCGGCATCGGTATCGCGCTCGCCGGCGGATTCGCCGTCTACGGGCTGCTGAAGAATTTCGTCGGCATCAGGCTCGACCAGGAGCAGGAATTCAACGGGGCCGATCTTTCCATCCACAACATCAGTGCCACCCCGGAGAAGGAAGCCGGCTGGTGATCTGATCGCTATTTCTTAATAATATAAACGTAACTTGCAGAATAAAAACGTAACTCTAAGCCTTAGCGTTTTAATAAATACGTAACCAGGGTGGTTTGTCCCAATTCTAGGGCGGTCAATCGTATGGCTGCTCCATTTCGAAATCCGCCCTATCTTCAATGCGTACAATTCGGCGAGGTGATTGCAAGCAATAAAGTCTGTCGGGGATGACTTTCGTAAACCAATGATTTAACAATACCTAGAAGGTTAGCGAAAATTCAGCAAAGTCTGTCGAGAACCCTCATTTCCCACTATTGCACAAGGTACCGAGGAATAAAGTCTGTCGGGCCAATGTCCTATCTACATTACAGCCTTACTCCCAGACGTTAAGTCTTCGAGCACTTCCTGAGCCATGGCAGCCACTTCCGGAGGAACACCATTTAAGGCATCCGACTCACCATTCGCTGCCTTCAAGGCAAGTGAAAATGGCAACAGAAAATCAGCATAATCAGAATTCTCAATTAACTGTGCTAACGCCATTCCTAATCCAATCGAATGGCATTGCTTTGTTTGATGCTTAATTTCGCGTATTGCAGACGCGTCACCGTCAGCTGCGATTCCGGCCAACTGCTCCAATACATGCTTTGCCTCATCAAGGTTCTTCAACCAAAGATTCGCCTGCAGTCGTAAACCCTGAAAATCGATATCATCACCTTTCTTCTTCGCAACATCCAAGGCAATTATCTGGCGATAGGTATTGTTTGCAGCTTCCATATTTTTTTGGGCAACATACAATCTTGCCAAGGCTGCAACAGGCAAAAGTTCATTCGGATCGAGTTCGATTGCCTTTTTGTAAGCTGATTCCGCCTCTACATAACGTTCTGGATATTCTTTCAACAGCGCACCAAAACCAAACCAAGTAAAACCCATTTCTGAATCGAGTTCGATTGCCTTTTTGTAAGCGAATTCCGCATCCCCAAGTCGGAACAAGGCAGTATGCAATAGAACTGCAAGCGAAACCCAGTAATAGGCTGTTCCTGGGTCGAGTTCGACCGCCCTTCTGTAAGCTTTCCCGGCCTCCTCAAAACGCGCCAACTTAAGGTGCAGCAAAGCACCAAGCCCGAACCAAGAACGCGCATTCTCCGGATCAATTTTGATTGCCATCTGATAGGCCTCTTCCGCTTCCCCATACCGCTTAAAATCATTCAGTAGGTAGCCAAGGCGTTGCCATGCCAAAGCATTTCCTGGGTCAAGCTCAATCGCCTTGCGGTAAATTTTTTCCACCCACTTATCGTGATGCCCATGTATTTCCATGAGTTGGGCACCACAACGCAAAGCGTTCGAATCGTCGCCGAAACTAGCAAGAATCTGGCGGTAAGCAAGTTCAGCATCAGGACAATCTGGGAAAAAATCTCCTTTCAGAACAAACTTCCTTAGTTTATCTGTACATTCCCCTAATATTTCCTGAGCGCTCTGCTTTTCACGAAGAGTTACCCCCCTTAGTTCTTCAACGTCGTCTGGCGAGAATGCCTCTGCTGCATTTGATATATTTACTTTATGTTCCAAGCCAAGCAATAGCCAGCCACGAACGCCTTCTATCCATTCTCTTCGCTCTTCAGCCGGAATATGCTGGCATTTGGACAGTTCTTCTTCGAGCGCATTGTAACGATTGAGGTAATCTTCGGCACTATGAAACGGTTTATCCTCCCCATCCATATCGAAGAGTCCAGGGAACGCTTCCGCGAGCGATAAGTGAAGATTTGAGGCAAGCTTGTTCGCAGTGGCAAAGACGCTGAATTCCAACAAGCGATGCTCCCGGCTGTCATCTCCCAAGGCGCTGGCTATCGCCAGCGATTGTTCCAGATGATCCAGCGTGCCAAAGCGGCCGGCGGCATGCTCTAGCGCTCTGGCCGCAGCGAAGGTTTTCAGTTCCTGGGCGCTATACCAAAGACGCATGAACTCCACCAGCCACGCAAGCTTCTGGCGCACGCGGCGAGGAGTATAACGCATCAGATACCATATATTGAAAAACCTTTCGGCAACCTGATATCCGCTGCGACGAGTACCCGCGAGTTTCGCTTTTTCCACCAACCCGTCCGCTTCAAGACGCGATAGTTGGCCGCTCACTGTCGTGGCTGGAATATTCGAAATCTTTGCAAGATCTCCTGATGAAATTGGTGCCCAATATTCCATCAGGTGGGCAAGCAATTTTCTTGGCTGCTCGGCGAGATTTTCCATTCTTGCCTTATATAATGGAGTCATCAGGTCGAGCAGTGCCTTGAGGTCGGATTGAAGATCACTCGACCAACCCGATGCAACCAAGTCATATAGCATGACAGTCGTGCGCGGATTGCCTCCAGTGATGGCTCTCAGAGCTTTAAGGCGCTCCGGATGCCCATCCAGTATTTCTGCCATTTTATTGACGGCTGGCTCACCCTGTGGAATCGTTCCGGCACCGAAAGTTCGCGCCATCGCAAGCATGGCTTCCCGCATATCCTGCGTCGAAAGCGGCCTGAGCTCGATCAATTCGAAAAAATCGTGGAACGCGTCGCTGTACTGGTGTTCGACTTCGAGCGACTGATAGCTCGCGCCAACCCAGAAAATCCCAGTGTGATGGGACAACGTCTTGCGCAATCGCCACAGAGCCGTGGCACCGGCATCCGCCATTTTTCTTTTTCCAGCCTCTTTTTCTGCAGCCCCGAGGTTTGAGAAAAGCAGGTCGGTGCTGTCTACAAGCAAAAGCAATCGCCGATGATTCCGTTCTATCCACTCATTTAGGAATGCGAGTAATGCCTCTTCGCGTTCGTTCTGAGCCAAGCTTTGGATTTTTCCTGCCTTGGCGTCCAGGCGCATCAGTTCTCCCTGATCAGCCCCCTCCCTCTCCAAGGTGTCGACAAGCACATCCAGCACGTTGCTCCAGAATTCGCTTAACGTGGATACCGTATACTGTTCTTCGGGAAAAGAAAGCACAATCCAATTCTTGGAAAGCTCCGGATCATCCTTAACAGCAAGCCCCACTCGTCTCAAAAGAGTGGATTTCCCCATTCCCCGATGCCCAGTGATGAGCAGGTGCTGCGGGACTCCTTGAGGTTGGATGTCACGAATTCTGGATACAATTTTTTCTAGTTCTCGAACACGAACCACGAACACGGAACGCAGGTCCTCTTCTGCCCAAAGATGTGGGTTATATTTGACTGCGTTCCTAACTGGAATATCTGCCTGGTCAGACATGATTCCGTCTCCAATAGTCACGAAGCAGGAAAGAAAGGAAGAGAATGCGATCCCCGTCCATCCCCAGGTAGCCGTCCTCTTCCAGCTTCAGCATGATTCGGTCAAACCGCTTGCCGCGCACGTCGGCATCCGGCTCGCGTCGATGCAAACGTGCAAGCACCTGACTTCTAGTCAGCCCATTTTCGGCCTTGGCAATTGCGGCCAATACTGCAAGCGCGAATGATAGTTCCGGCTCTTCGATTTCCCGTTCCAGTCGCTGATACCAATGAACGAAACGTGAACGCGTGGCAAGCAGCCTATCGTATGCGTCGTCAACGTCTGACTGCAGCAGCCGTCTTTCATCATTCCCTTCCTCCAATTCCCTATCCCTTCCCGCCTCCAAGGATGAATCCAAAAGTAGATTGAGATAGAAAGGGGACAGCCAGCCGATGCGAGCGCAAAGATGTTGCAATGAAGTTGTTTCGACCTGCCATCCCTCCCGCCTAGCCTCTTCCTCAAGCATTGCCAGTGCTGCAGCTGGTCGGAAAGGTTGAAGGCGGAAATCGTAGCAATCATTGAAGTAAGTGCCCAAGCGATAGCGTTCAAGTAACGTATTGAAGCCGATGGATCCTGAGAATACGAATCGACAGGCCACCCCTGAAGTCATGCGCCACGCACGTAACCATCCGAGCAATTGAACCGCCTCAAACTTATCCTTTACAAGAAGTTTTTCCAGAAACACCGAAAACTCATCGACAAGGATCAGCAAAGGGGCCGGTGCGACGCGCTGCTGCAAATGCATTGCAGCGCTCGACCAGGATGTAGATGCGATAGCCTGTACTTCTATTCCAGCCCCGATTCCTCCAGGGAGTTTTACTTCCATTTTTCTGATTCGTTCGAACCAAGAAGTTACTCTAGCTCCGATCTCCTGCATGTACCCTTTTATGGACTCTTCAGGAAATGCTCGTGACAATTGATCGATGAATGCTTCGGCATTGTCGATACCCTCAACATCTATCAGGCGTGCCAGGATCCCTTTTTCTGCCGCTTCTTCAGCAATTCTCTGCAATAAGGAGGTTTTTCCAAGACGCCGTGGCCCACTGAGGACAATATGGTTCCCCTCTAGGTGACGCCAAATATCCTCGCGCTCTGTCACTCGGTCAAAAAAAGCATCACCCTCAGCCTTGTTTCCAACCCGAATAGCCATAATCACCTCCACGCTCTGATTATGGCTTCAATTATAATTCAAAAATGAATTAAGTCAAATTTGAATTTATTTTGAAATGAATCTTCACATGATGCTGTGAATATCAATCTTCGAATCCGTAATCCGTCGTCATTTTTTATCCCACAGATTCCGAAAGACTTTACTCACACCCGACAGACTTTATTACTTGCGATCATTGATCGCAAGTAATTAAATCTGTCGGAGAGGTCTTCCATAACCAACTGATTTTTCGACATTCAAAAAATAGCGGAAACTCAGCAAAATCTGTCGAGAACCCCATTTTCCCACGATTATCCTAGGGGCACCTTGGAAAAAGTCTGTCGAGCATGACCTACCCCCTCTAGACATGACCACCATGATACACAGCCTTCTGCTTTCTATCTGTGCATATGCATCAGGATACCTGTGCAACATTTGAGTTAAGGTATGGCGCTCTTTGAGGGGCGTAGAGGTTATAAAAAGCACTCGCACTATCTTCCTGAGCCGCATTCAGATACGCGTTCGTCACCTCTTCGAACTCAAAGCTGCTCAAGTTCGACAAGTATCTCTCCAACGTCAGCACCTCTTTCGCTCTCAAAGGAACCCATTCAGTATTTCTGCATATCGCTGTAATGCTGCGTTTCCAACGACCTGCAAAAACTCCTGCTCAGTAAAATCGGAATCGATCGATATATCCATGGCTGGCAAGTCATCGAACGACTTGTTTCCCAACGGACTATTCAGCAGCCTGGAGCCATGCTTCTGACACCAAGGAATTCCTGGTATCTGGTGAGAACGGTGCCAATAAGCAACACCTTTCCCCTTTTCATCCTCCTCAAGGCATTCTGGACAAAAACGCCCGAGAGAAGAATCCAAAATCCTGGTTCCATACTTCCTGTTTAAAATCATTTTTTCACCATGATCAGCATCGTAATGTTCTTTAGCTACGGCTCGATGCAAAGGAAGAAAACTATGCTGACGGACAAAATCTTGGATTGGCACACCACCCGCATGAGCTAACAAAGCAATTTCTGGCGCTTCGTTTTTAGCGGTTCCTGGCGGATAGTATCGATCACGCAGCAAACCCATTAATGATTCCAAATGGGGCCCATAGGAATTTTGGATGCGAAGGCGCCCTCGGTATCCCATAACAAATTCATCTGGAAAAATGCTGGGTGTTAGAACTGTCATCGAAGCCACCGAATTGACAACCAAGTACTCCGGTTACGCATTTATTAAAACGACTTAGATTTGAAGTTACGATTTTATTATGGAAATTTGCTCGGTCAGCACAAAACCTTAATCGCACTCAATTGAATATAAAAGGGATTTAATTCCCAACTTTTCAATTCGGCTATTAAATACCGTAACCCGGACATTTATTCTACGGCAAGCTTGATAATAAAATCGTAACCAACACCAAATTATCTACCCATTTGGCAGCTCCACGCCCTCTGAAGGCAGTGCAAATCAAATCGTTGCCGTGATAGGATTGCGTCGGGAGATACTGCAACAGAGCCACCTAATTGAAAGCTCTGCATGAACATCAAAGAAAAATATAAATCATCGATACAGACATCGATACTCAATTCGTTCAGCCCAAAACTTCAAGATTCTTGTGAAGAAAGTCGAGGCAGAAATGAATGATAGGGCATCCCTACTTACTGCCCTTGAGCAATTACGCCTAAAGCTACTTGACCTGACAGGACGTAATCGCTTAATCAATTTCAAACATATGAACCATTAGTCCCATTAACTACTCCTTTTTGACGCCGAACGTTTGAATTCACCGGCCTGCGCGTCTTTTCGCGCAGGTCCGGTGGAATGAAGGGTTAGATTTCTGATCACCCGAACCAGGCTTCAAGTTTCTTCAGTGGCTGCAGCTCGTCAATATCACCCATGAGCACAATTGCATCTGAGGTGAGGCCATTTATTGACGGCCCAAACACTCCCTTGATCTTCCCCGAGCGGTGACGAACGACGTAGAACCTGTCATGGAACTTGAGTTGGGGGGCGTAATCCTTAAGCTGAATGTTCTTGAACTGGGCCTTGAGGTGGCGATGCAAGTTTCTCTTTGCCGTCACGGTCCCCCGCTTTGGCGATGGGGTTGTGCGAAGGATAAAGGTGTCATCAGCGGATATTCCGAGTGCTTCAAGATAGGCAACCAGATTGGAAAAGCCGCCTTCGTGACCATCTTCGCTGACGTCGGAATAAATGTATGGATCAGTCAGTATGACCTCTCTAGGAGGGTCATTCTCGGGGTGCGTGCGTCTAACCAAATCTAGGAAGGTGTCCCTTGGCGGCTTGGCCTTTGGTCCGCCGGCGGCCACCATAAATCGTGCGATAGAGAACCCCTTATCTCTATTCGCTCTGGCTCTGTTGCTTCGAAGAGGGCAATTGTTTGATGCGACGTCCCCCCATGTTGAGTAGCAGTTGAAATTAGAGTCCAATCTTAACCATGAAGGAGATTGGACATGAAGAAGAGATTTACGGAAGAGCAAATCATTGGATTCCTGCGAGAAGCGGACGGCGG
>JAJZRS010000030.1 GCA_021802545.1 Pseudomonadota bacterium | reverse complement strand
CTCGAATCATCCACCACCAGCTTCGCCCCGAAACTCTCGTACACGTGGTCATCCGAGCCCACTTCCCTGGCAATGTCGAACACGTACGCATACCCCGTGCAGCCCGACTGCCTGACCCCGAGCCTCAACCCAAGCCCCCCGCTCTTCTCCACTTCCTTCGCAACATGACGCGCCGCGCGCTCGGTCATCGATACTGTCATGATTCCATCCTTATACGGAGAAGGAACTGCCGCAACCGCACGTGGTCGTTGCGTTCGGATTCCTGATGACGAAACGCGCGCCTTCCAGGTCTTCCTGGTAGTCGATTTCCGCGCCTGCGAGATACTGGAAGCTCGCCGGATCGACGATCATATCCACGCCGTCTTTCGTGAAGACGGTGTCATCCTCGTTCACCGATCCCTCGAAGGCGAACCCGTACTGGAAGCCGGAACAGCCTCCCCCCGTGACATAGACCCTGAGCTTCATGTCGAGAGTGCCTTCCTCGAGAAGAATCTCCTTGACCTTGCCTGCTGCGCTTTCAGTGAAGACGATGGACATGGCGTTGACCTTTCTAAATTCGACGATTTTCGTCAAGCAATTCCTGTACCAATATATAACCTTTTGTTTATATTGAATTCATATCTCCATGCGATATGTCGCATTCGTGACGCAATGCCGACAAGAAGAGGAAAGCCTGCAGACTTTGTTGCAAATCCTACAATCCCTACAATCCCGACCATTCTAGAAGTAATGTTTTTATGCAACATTCTGATTTTCATTGTTTTATGAAGCTGGCACAGCAATTGCTGGAAGGATGGCAAGGCATTTTCAGGAGAGGCTCGTGACGATCATCAACGACGTGACTTTAAGGGATGGGGAGCAGACCGCAGGGGTTGCTTTCAACGCCCAGGAAAAGATTGCCATCGCACGCGCCTTGTCCGAATCGGGGGTTGCGGAAATGGAAGTCGGCATCCCGGTGATCGGGGCGGAGGAGCGCGAGATCATCCGCGCCATCGCATGCCTCGGCCTGCCGTCGAAACTCATGGTATGGGGAAGGATGCGCGAGGAAGACCTGCTCTCCTGTGTCGGCTGCGGCGCAGACATCGTCCATCTTTCCGTTCCCGTCTCGGACATCCAGATCAGCCACAAGCTGTCCCGAGACAGGAACTGGGTGCTGCGCTCCATCACGCGGCATGTCAATGAAGCGCGGGAATTCGGCATGGAAGTCAGCGTGGGCGGCGAGGACGCTTCCCGCGCAGACCCGGATTTCCTGCTCCGCGTCATGGAGACGGCGCAGATCGCAGGCGCAAGGAGATTCCGTTTCGCCGACACCCTGGGACTGCTCGACCCCTTCACCACCTTCGACAGGATCCGCCGCATGAGGGAATCCTCCGATCTCGAAATCGAGATCCACGCCCACGACGACCTCGGGCTCGCCACGGCCAACACCCTGGCTGCATGCCTGGCCGGAGCCACCCATGCGAACACCACGGTCAACGGCCTCGGGGAGCGTGCAGGCAATGCGCCGCTCGAAGAAGTCGTCATGGGGCTGCGCCACATCTACGGCATCGAAACGGGCATCGAAACGCGGTTCTTCCCGCGCATCTCCGAGCTCGTCTCGCAAGCGTCCGGCAGGCCGATCCCGGCCAACAAGAGCATCGTCGGCGAATCGGTTTTCAGCCACGAGGCCGGCATCCATGTCGACGGGCTGCTGAAGCATCTTTCGAATTACCAGAATTTCGACCCTGCGGAAGTCGGAAGGGAGCACAGGCTGGTTCTGGGCAAGCATTCAGGATCGAAATCGGTCATCGACGCCTATGCAAAGATCGGCATCCATCTCGCCGAATCCGAAGCCAGGCCCCTGCTGCAGCGCATCCGCGACCACGCCGTGATCCACAAGAGTTCCCCCGGGACCCAGGATCTGAAGCGCTTCTACCTGGAATCATCCACTTGTCTCGAGGCGGGCTGATCATGAAATTTATCGCACTGATGAAAGAAGACATCGACTGCGTATTCCAGCGCGACCCGGCTGCGCGGACGAAATGGGAAGTGCTGACCACCTATCCCGGCGTGCATGCCGTCATGCTGCACCGCATCGCCCATGCGCTCTGGCTGAAGAACTGGCGTTATTCGGCGCGCTTTTTGAGCTTTGTCGGACGCATGCTCACCCAGATCGACATCCATCCGGGCGCGACGATAGGCAGGCAGTTCTTCGTCGACCACGGCTGCGGCGTGGTCATCGGCGAGACGGCCATCATCGGAAACGGCGTGACGCTCTACCACGGCGTGACCCTGGGCGGGACCTCCTGGAATCCCGGAAAGCGCCATCCCACCCTGGAAGACGGCGTGCTCGTCGGCGCCGGCGCGAAGATACTGGGGCCGATCACCATCGGCGCGAATGCCAGGGTGGGCGCCAATTCGGTCGTCATTCAGGACGTCCCTGACAGCATGACCGTGGTCGGCATTCCCGGGAAGATCGTTGTGCCCATGGGCCGAAGGAAACTCGACAAGCACGGCATCGACCTCGACCACCATCTCATGCCCGACCCTGTAGGCCGCGCGGTTTCCTCCCTGCTCGAGCGAATCGAATCCCTGGAAAAGCAGGTCGCCGAACTCGGCAAAACGGAAGCGCTCATGCACGCCGAATTCTACGGTGACAGCCGCCCGGAAAAACTCCACTGAAAGGAAAGCGATGAACACCCTGTCACAACAAATGGCAAAACTCTCTTCTGCCGAGGAATTCCTGAATTTCTTCGCTATCGAATATGACCAGGCGGTCGTCAACGTGAACCGTCTCCACATCCTGAAGCGATTCAACCAGTATCTGCGGGCGACAAAGGACGCGCAGGACATGAACGATGAAAAACTGAAAGTGGTGTGCAGGGACCTGCTGGTCAAGGCTTACGAAGACTTCGTCAGATCCACGCCTGCCCAGGAAAAGGTGTTCAAGGTCTTCCAGGACCAGGACGGCAAGAGCGTCGGGCTGGACGCCCTGAGAAGCACACTTCCTTCGCAACAGAGCGCCTGAAAGGAACAGAAATGCATATCGTCGTTTGCATCAAGCAGGTACCGGACAGCGCCCAGATCCGCGTCCACCCGGTGACCAATACCATCATGCGCCAGGGCGTTCCGGCCATCGTCAACCCCTACGACCTCTATTCGCTTGAAGAGGCGCTGCGCATCAAGGACCAGTACGGCGGCAGGGTGACCGTGCTCTCGATGGGACCGCCCCAGGCAGAGACTGCGCTGAGAAAGGCCATCTCCTTCGGCGCGGATGACGCGATCCTCGTCACCGACAGGGCTTTTGCCGGCTCGGACACCCTCGCGACGAGCTATGCGCTCGCTTCCGCCATCAGGCAGATCGAAAAGGACATTCCGGTCGACATGGTTTTCGCCGGGAAGCAGACCATCGACGGCGACACGGCCCAGGTCGGACCGGGAATCGCAAAGCGGCTCGACATGCTGCTGCTCACCTACGTATCGAAGATCCGCGACATCGATCTGGAAAACAAGACGATCACTGTGGAGCGCCGCGCCGAAGGCGGCGTCCAGGTATTGAAGACGAAGCTGCCCTGCCTCGTCACCGTCCTCGAAGGCACGAACGAGATGCGCTTTGCCACCATGACGAACATGTTCAGGGCGGCGCGCCATCCGCTCAAGGTATGGGACAAGGAAAAGGCGGGCATCGAAGACGTCACGAAGATCGGCCTGAAAGGCTCGCCGACCATCGTCAGCAAGGTTTTCGCGCCGACCCCAAAATCGGTGCGCGCAGAAATCATCGACACGGAAAGCAACCAGCCAAAGGACCTCGCGGTCACCCTGCTGGCCAAGCTTTTCACCAAGAAACCGGATCTCGCGAAAGACATCGCGAAGAATGCCTCTTGAGGCCACTTATTAAGGATATGCCATGAGCCAAGACACCGAACAGCGGAAACCCGCGAGAAAGAAGGTCGAACTCGACCCGAAGCTCGCAGCCTACAAGGGGGTATGGGTATTCGTCGAACATGAAAGAGGTCATGTTCATCCCGTCTCCTGGGAATTGATGGGAGAAGGCAGGAAGCTGGCCGACAAGCTGGGCGTCGAACTCGCTGGCATCGTGATGGGCGCACCAGGAGAGGAAACCCGTCAATTCTGCAGCGAGGCGATCCGATTCGGCGCCGATCTTTGCTACCTGATGGAAGACGTCATCCTGAAGGATTACAGGAACGAGCCTTTCACCAAGGGCCTGACGGATCTCGTCAATACCTACCAGCCCGAGATCCTCCTGATCGGCGCAACCACGCTCGGCCGCGATCTGGCCGGAAGCGTCGCCACCACCCTGAAGACCGGGCTCACTGCTGACTGCACCGAGCTTGCCATCGACCTGGAAAACAGGAGCCTCGCAGCGACCCGCCCGACATTCGGCGGAAGCCTGCTCTGCACCATCGTCACCCTCAACTACAGGCCGCAGATGGCTACCGTCCGTCCGCGCGTGATGGCCATGGCATCCTACGACGACACCAGGACGGGGAGGACGATCGAGCATCCGCTCGGCATGATCGAGGACATGATCATCACCAAGGTGCTCGAATACATTCCTGACAATCTTCAGGGAAAACCCCAGCTCGCCTTCGCCGACATCATCGTCTCCGGCGGGCGCGGACTCAAGAAGCCTGAAAATTTCCAGCTGATATGGGATCTGGCGAAAGTGCTGGGCGCCGAAGTCGGCGCGACGAGACCGGTCGTCCAGGCGGGCTGGGTCGAAGCGGACAGGCAGGTCGGCCAGTCTGGCAAGACGGTCAGGCCCAAGCTTTACATCGCAGCCGGCATCTCGGGCGCGATCCAGCATCGGGTCGGCATGGAAGACTCCGACGTGATCATCGCCATCAACTCGGATCCCAACGCGCCCATTTTCGATTTCGCAACTTACGGCATCGTCGGCAATGCGATGGTCATCCTGCCTGCGCTCACAGAGGCGTTCAGGCAGCATTTGTCGACCGTGAAGCTGGCTGGCTAGGAGACTGACATGGATGAAAAATTCGACGCAATCGTAGTGGGCGCAGGCCCTTCGGGAAATTCGGCGGCCTACCTGCTCGCCAAGGCCGGACTCAAGGTGCTGCAGATCGAACGTGGAGAATATCCCGGATCGAAGAACGTCCAGGGCGCCATCCTCTATTCGGATGCATTGGAGCGCGTCATTCCCGATTTCAGGGAAGATGCGCCCTTGGAGCGCCACATCGTCGAGCAGCAGATGTGGGTGCTCGACGACGAATCCTACGTGGGCAACACCTACCGCTCGGCGGAATTCAACAAGGAGCCCTACAACCGCTACACCATCATCCGCGCCCAGTTCGACAAGTGGTTCTCGAAGAAGGTGCAGGACGCAGGCGCGCTCCTCATCTGCGAGACCACCGTCTCCGACCTCCTCATGGACGGCAACCGCGTGATCGGCATCCAGGTCGACAGGGAAGGCGGCGCCGTCTATGCCGACATCGTGATCCTGGCTGACGGCGTGAATTCGCTCCTGGCCAAGAAGGCCGGTTTCCACCCCGAGCTCGACCCCAAGGATGTCGCGCTCGCCGTGAAGGAAATCCATTTCCTTCCCCAGGAAACTGTCCAGGAGCGTTTCAACATCGGAGAAGACGAAGGCGTCGTGATCGAAATGGTCGGCAAGATCACGCAGGGCATGATGGGGACAGGATTCCTCTACACCAACAAGGAATCGATCACCATCGGCGTGGGCTGCATGCTTTCCGACTTCAAGAAACAGAAGACCACGCCCTATGCGCTGCTCGAGCAGATGAAGACGCATCCCGCGATCAAGCCGATCATCGCCGGCGGCGAAATGAAGGAATACACGGCACACCTGATTCCCGAAGGGGGCTACAAGGCCATACCGAAGATCTGCGGAGACGGCTGGCTCATGGTCGGGGACGCTGCCATGTTCGTCAATGCCGTGCACAGGGAAGGATCGAATCTCGCCATGACTTCCGGAAGGCTTGCGGCCGAGACGGTGATTGCGCTGAAGGAAGCAGGCAAGGAAATGACGGCAGCCAATCTCGCGCTTTACAGGGAAAAACTCGACGACAGCTTCCTGATGAAGGATCTCAAGAAATACAAGAACATGCCTGAAATATTGCACAGCAATCCGCAGTTCTTCACGACCTATCCGGAACTCGTCAATCGGGCTGCGCATTCCATGCTGACCGTGGACGGCGTGGACAAGAAATCCAAGGAGCGTGAAATCAGGGGCAACTTCGTAGGCAAGCGCTCGCTATTCGGTCTGATGGGAGACGCATTCAAATTGTGGAGGGCTTTCGAATGAAAGTTGAGGACAAACTTTTCCAGAACCGGTACAAGGTGGATGCGGGTCATCCCCATATCAGCATCAAGAACCCGGACATTTGCCAGAACGATTGCAAATCCGTCGCCTGCACCGTTTGCTGCCCTGCGGGCTGCTACATGGAGGAAGGCAACGGCAAGGTCGTGCTGATCACCGACGGCTGCCTGGAATGCGGAACATGCCGCATCATCTGCTCGGAACACCGCAACGTGGACTGGGAATATCCCAGGGGCGGATACGGCATTCTTTTCAAATTCGGCTAAAAGGGACCGATCATGCCAAAACCAAAAAAACACGTCTTCGTCTGCAGCCAGAACCGCCCGCCAGGACACCCCAGGGGATCCTGCGTGCAGAAAGGCGGATCAGAACTGCTCCAGGCCTTCTGGCAGGAATTGCAAAAGCGCAATCTTTTCGATTCGATCGCAGTCTCCTACACGGGGTGCATCGGCCCGTGCGACATGGGGCCCAACGTGCTCGTATATCCGGAAGGACTGCTATACGTCGGCGTCAGTGCGGCCGACATACCCGAAATTTTCGACAGTCACCTTCTCGGCGACAAGCCTGTAGAGCGCCTTGTCGCGCCTGCGGGAATATGGGATTAATCAACTGGAAATTGGAACAATCATGACCATCATTGAAACACTCATGCAGCAAAAGACGCTTTTTTCCCCTGTTTTTTCCGGGAAAACCGGCATACCCGACACGTTCGGATTCCGCGGCAACCTCGTCCTGAAGGAAGCCACGAAATTCGCCGACGAGGCGCGCCCGCCTGAAATCATGGCCGACCAGGTCGTCCTTCAGTCCAGCGCCGACAAAATCGCCTTCCTCGGCTGCCATGTCGATTCCCTGGAGCATCTTTCCTTGATCCTCGAGACGCTGAAGCCTTATCTCGAAGCGAACGGCAGATATTTCGTCTTCGCAGGCAACGTGGACATTTCC
Organism: Pseudomonadota bacterium; assembly: GCA_021802545.1. Taxonomy (GTDB): domain Bacteria; phylum Pseudomonadota; class Gammaproteobacteria; order Burkholderiales; family JABEVD01; genus JABEVD01. Next base: position 20,516 of record JAJZRS010000030.1, on the reverse strand, counting down.
GAGAAGTACCATATCGAGCTCGACGGCATCGGTTTTTACGTCCTGCCGCTCGACGAAGCGACGGTATGGAACGAACTGCTCGAGTGCTTCAGCCTCGACCGGGGGGACATCAAGCGCCTCGATTCGGGAGAAAAGATCGACGCCCTGGCTGCAGCGGCAACGGGATTCGACGGCAAGTTCAAGAAAATCAGCTTCGAGGAAGGGCTGTCCGTCATGGGACCAGTGCGCATTCCGGAGAATCGCCCGGTATGATCCAGCTTTACGGCGGGGAGGTGCCTGAAGAGATTGCGGCCCTCCTGGAGGACGGAATGAGCCGCTATGCCGAGACGGACGCGGCCGAGGCAAAGCTTCTTGAAGCCAAGAAAAAGGCGCCATGGAGCCTTGCCGTCCATTTCTCGCTGTACAAGTTCTATTTCTACAAGAAGCGCTTGCCTGATGCAGAGGCGATCGCCAGGGAGGCGCTGGTCGAGGCAGCAGCACAAGGCGGTTTCGACCACGCATGGGAAAGGCTGGGGCCCTCCTCAGCGAACTGGAAGGAAAGCGCGGCGCATTTTTATCTCTTCAGCCTCAAGGCGCTGGCCTTCATGCGTCTGCGCCAGGGGGATGAAGCCGGTTGCGCAAGCATACTCTCCAAGATCGACGAACTGGACAAGGAAGACAGCGTAGGCGCCTCCGTAATCCGCGAGATCGCTGCCGGCGCCCATTGACGAAAGAACCACATTGGCCAAGGTGGAAATCGGTAAAATGATCGACTCCACCCAGGGTAACACCGTCTTGCCGCCGAGCAGCAGGCAAGCAGGGGAAATTGCCGAACGACCACGAGAGACTGCCATGAAATTGAATATCTGCCTGATGCTTGCATGCCTTTTTTCGATCGGCGCAGAAGCTGCCGACGGGCCAGAGACGATCAACCTTCCGCCGGCCATCCGCTTTCAATTCTTCGCGAACATGCGCGACCATCTTCTGGCCGTATCCGAAATACAGGCCGCGCTCGGTGAAGGAAAATTCGAGCAGGCGGCAGACATCGCGAGCAGCCGCCTCGGCCTGAATGCATCCTCATCCGCCGCCTGCCGCATGCAGAAGCCTGGCATGTCACATCCGCTTTCCCATAAAGACAACAGCTCGCTCGCCAAATTCATGCCTCCAGAGATGCACGAAATCGGATTCAAGATGCATTCCGCTGCCGACAAGTTCGCCCTGGATGCAAGAAATGCCGCAGCAAACCGGGATTACCCGGCGGCGCTCTCTTCTCTTGCGAACATCACCCGGCAATGCGTCGCCTGCCACGCTCATTTCCGGATAGCCAGAGGCATGTAGTCCCGGGAAAACCTCATACGCTGTTTGCTTGCAAAACTGGCATTGAAATTGCTGCACTTCGGATGGATTTGCTTTTTTATCGTTATATAGTAAATTTTATTACGAAAAGGAAAACGCCATGTTCCAGCTCGACATACAATTCTTTGCCCACGATGCGGACCAGCGCTTCGCGCTGCAATGCGCCTTCTGATCATGCACTGGAATACCCTGCTTCCGGCCGAATACCAGCAAAGGGTCCTCGCCCCGTCGCGTTTCGAATGGCACGAGGACGCCTCGGTCAAGGCAAGCAAAGTGATCGGGCTGGACAAGATGAGCCGTCGCTGCTTCTATTTCCACGAATTCACCCTGGCCGAGGAATGTTTCGATGAGGAGGGCGCGATCTTCGAAATAGCCGTTTATCACGAGATGGCCGTCGCATGGAAAACGAAAGACGGATCATGGATCAGGCTCAAGGCCTACGCCATGCATCCGCAGGACTGCACAAGCAGAGTATCGATCCTGCCCATCGAGATCGTCGACGAAAAGGATCTGGGCCGCTAGATCAGTGTCTCAAACCGGACAATCATGTACTGTTTTATACAACGCCAATATAAACGAATTTACAGCAACACCGCCGATTCTAGAATTAGTCCTGATATTTCATTGCATTTGAACGCATAGCCGGAGCGGAAGACTCGATCAAACGACTGATGGCACGGCGGTTGCTTTATATAGATTGCTATATAACGTTTTGAACAAAGGGGAAACATCATGGCACCATTTTCAACCCGGAAGCTTCCGCTTCTCGCCTGCACGATATTCGCCGCGCTTCCCGCAAGCGCGGAAGAGCTGAAAACCATCACGGTGGAGGCGCCCATCCTTTCGGACAGCGTCCCGCTTGTCGAGCCGGATTCCGACTCGACAACCTATTCGGTCGGCAAGAAGGGAATCGATCTCTTCGCCGGCCCCGGCAGCGCCAATCCCTATTCCGTGATCTCGCAGCTGCCCTCCGTGAGCCTCGATTCGGTGGATTCCTACGGATTGGCCAACATGCCCGGAGGGAACAAGGGATTGCGCATCAGGGGGGAAATGATGCCGCACGGCAGCATCGGCACCGTCGACGGCATCCCGCTCAGCGGCATCAATCCGGGGCCCGGCTATGAATGGCTGTTCGACATGGAAAACCTGTCGGGAGTCTCCCTGAGCGAAGGGCCAGTCTCACCGGACAAGCTTTCCTTCTTCACCAACACCGGCGTTCTGGACAGCAGCCTGCGCTGGCCGGAAAAGGAGCGCGGCATCAAGGTATCGCAAAGCTTCGGCTCGTTCGGCTTGCGCCGCACTTTCGCGCGCATCGATTCGGGAAACTCGAAAAACGGCACGGCATTCTTCCTGTCCGCATCCGACACCCAGGCGAAGAAATGGCGAGGCCCCGGCAACTCCCCTGACGGAAGATCCAATTTCGAGGCTGCGCTCGAAAAGCCGCTGACCAGCGATCTGGATTTCAGGATCTATGCCGCCTACAACGCCATGAAGGAAGACAACTACCGGCCACTGAACTATCTCGAGGCCAGCAATCTCGGCGTCTACAACAATTTCGACTATGCGCCGACTTCCAGCGCCGCGCCTGCGAGCGCCGTCAATTACTATGGCTACAACCGCCAGAACTTCAGGGATTGGACGGTGCTGTCCGAAATCGAATACCGCTTCGGGGCAAATTCGAGCGTCGCGCTGAAGCCTTTTTACATGAAGGAGCAGGGCAGCTATCTCGACGGCCTGGCCACCGGCAAGGTCAGGCAATGGGACATCGACCACGACTGGTACGGTCTGACCGCCGAGCTCAGGACGAAGGTCGCCGGTTCCGCCGTGAAACTCGGCTACTGGCTCGATTCGATGAATCCTCCCGGCCCGCCCACCGCATTCAAGATGTACAATCCCACTGCCAGCGGCGGGCTGACTTTCGCCTCCTGGTCGATCCTCAGCAAGGCCACGTCGAGGCACGAATTCAGCAGCCTCTATGCCCTGGCCGACAAGGAATTCGGAAAACTCAAGGTCAAGGCGGGCGCGCGCTATCTGGCAGAAAAGCTGCCGGGGATCGACATGTTCAACCCCGCAGGCGTCAAGGATGTCTCCTATGACCAGGCGATCGCCTCCTCTTCAGGCGTCGTTGCCAACCGGAGCGCATCGGGCCCGACCTTCAGGCAATGGCTGCCGTATCTGTCGGCAGGATACGACCTGACCCGGGCCGCCCACCTCAAGCTGAGCGCAGGGCGCAACTACGGGGCGCCCGCTTTCGACGTCTGGCCGGTCTATCAGATGTCGGCTGCGCTTCAGGCAAAATACACTGGACAGCAGATCTGGGACAGTCTCAAGCCGGAAATCGCCGACGCCGTCGATCTCGGCGTCCGTCTCGACTATCCTCACGGCTATGTGGAGCCGACGCTGTTCTATTCGAGAAGCCGCAACAAGGATGTTTCCTTCGTCGACCCAGCCGTCAACGTCGCCTATCCGCAGAACGCAGGAAAGACCCACGCTTACGGCCTCCAGCTCATGGGGGGGTTGAAGCCAGCCGGAAACATCGATCTCTTCGGTTCGCTCACTTACGACAGGGCCGTGTTCGACCAGAATTTCATCACGCTGGGCGGCGCGCCGCTTGCCGTTCAGGGCCTTCAGCTGCCCGATACGCCGCAATGGTTGATGAGCCTCGGAGGAACCTATCACAGAGGCCAGTTCTCATTTTCCCCGGTCCTGCGCTATACGGGAAAAAGGTACGGCGATGCGCTGCAAAAGGAGCCGGTATCCGGCTACTGCACTGTGGATATGGGTCTGGGCTACTCGAGCAAGCTGTCATTCGGAAGCCTGGAAGCCACCCTGTCCGTGACCAACCTCTTCGACAGGCAGTACATCGGCTTCATCAATGCCAGCTATCTGCAGAACTCGGGGCAGACGAGCTATTACCCCGGCGCGCCGAGGATGCTGGCCTTCGAGCTGTCGCTCGACATGTGAGGAGATATCGGGCAGGCCTATGTCGTTATGTAATGTTTTCTACAATGCCTGCCGATCAAAATTATTATTTATTTTAATTCAACATGTTGAAAATTGGCACCGAACTTGCTTGATCGTTATTAGGTTTTTTTGCATACCGGTATATAGCATAGTTTATAACGAAAGGAAAAATGATGACCCGCTACAAAAAACTGGCTCTCGCCATGCTGCTTCTCCCCTCCGCCGCCCATGCCTCAGCAGTCGATGCGCTGCTGCAGCAGGGGAAAGTTTCGGGCGATCTGCGCGTCTACGATTTCAGCAGGAATTTCGCCGGCAATACCTTGACCAATCTGCATTCGGCCTCAGTGGGCGGAAAAGTGAAAGCCGAGACGGGAAGCGTCAACGGATTCAGCGCCGGGATCGGATTCTACTTCGCCCACGACATCGGCCTCAACAACTACAGCCAGAACAACAAGTACATCAACCCGCTCCTGATGGGAACGAGCCGTTCTCTTGACGTGATCGGCGAAGCCTACCTGCAGTATCAGGCATCGGGGCTTCTGGCGCGATTGGGCAACCAGTCGATCGACAATCCCTGGATCAATCCGAGCGACGGGTTCATGATTCCCAATCTCTACCAGGGAGCAACATTGTCCTATGCGCCCATGGACGGCATGACCTTGCATGCGGACAGAATCCTGCGCTTCAAGAACCGCACCGTATCGAGCTTCCAGGCATCGAACCTGTTCGAGCTTCCCTACGACAATCCGCGATACAACGGCAGCAACAACGGCACCAGCGAATTCGGCGCAAGTTACAAGAAAGGCGGCATCAGCGGGGAGGCATGGCTTTACGACTTTTACGATTTCGCGAAAATGACCTATATCGAAGGTGGCTACAAGCTGCCGAAACAAGATTATGCACCTTTCGCCCGTCTCCAGTACATGAAGGAAACAGGCAGCGGAGCGCAATTCCTCGGTTCAGTTGACTCCACCGTTTATGGCGCAAAGATCGGAACCTCGATGCCTTCCGGCGAAGTCTATTTCGCCTACGACAAAACACCCGCAAAAACGGGCTACGCATCTTCCGACGGAAATCTGCTCTCCCCCTATACCCAGGTCTACAATACAGACCCGCTCTACACTACCGTCATGAACTACGGCCTGGTATCCTCGCGGGCGGCCGGGCACGCCTGGCTGTTGGGCATGAAACTGAAGCCGCTCGGCAATCGCCTGGACATTTTCCCGACATTGTCGCGTTACAATACTGCCCCTTTTGTTTCCAACGTCAATGCCTTCATGCTGGACATCGCCTATCACCTGAGCGGCAAGCTCAAAGGGCTGACCCTGCGCAACCGCCTGGGCATCGAACACGGCATGCCGGCCTGGGGCAACACCTACGTGGATGAGCGCGTCATGCTGCAGTACGCATTCTGAATCTAGGAAGAGCAGCTGACCTCGATCTGGGGCGCCCCGCGGGAAGGCGCCTCGGCATACCTGGCCATCTCGGGCTGTTCTTCATAGGGGAAGGAAAGCACCTTCATCAGCGCTTCGATCTCCGAATAATCATCAAGGACAGCCTTTTCGATGGCCTGCTGGGCAAGATGGTTGCGCAGCACGTATTTCGGATTGGCGCGATTCATGCGTTCGGCACGTTCTTCGTCAAGGCTGCTTTCGGACCTGAGCCTTGCCCGGTAATCGCGCAGCCATGCGCCATATTCCGTGTCAAGAGACGATTCGTCCATGGCGCGGATTGAAGCAAGATTCCTGAAGCTTTGCGTGAAATCGCGCCTTTCCTTCTGCAGCAGCTCCATGAAGCGCACGATGAGCTGAACGTCGCCCTCTTTCGATTCCCTCAGGCCGAACTTGGCGCTCCAATTTTGAATTGCTGCCCTTGAAAAGGTGCCCGAATAGGCGTCGATGATTTCGCTTGCGATCTTGCCCGCCTCCTCCTCGTTTTTAGAGAGCAGCGGAAGCGCTGCCTGCAGCAGGCAGGTGCAGTTCCATCTGCCGATGTCGGGCTGCGCACCGTAGGCATAGCGCCCTTCGTAATCCGAATGGTTGCAGACATGATGCTGGCGGAAAGTGTCCATGAAGCCGAAAGGGCCGTAGTCGAGCGTGAGACCGAGGATGGAGAAATTGTCCGTGTTCATCACGCCGTGGCAGAAGCCCAGCGACTGCCATTGCGCCATCAGCCTTGCGGTGCGCTCGACCACTTCCTTCAGCCAGGCCACGTACCGGTCAGGACAGCCTGCAAGATGGGGAAAGCGCTCATCGATGAGATGGTCGGCAAGGGGTGCGAGTTTCTCGTGCTCCCCCTTGTGGTAAAAATATTCGAAATGGCCGAAGCGGACGAAGCTTGGGGCGACGCGGCAGACCACGGCTGCCGTTTCCAGTTTCTCGCGCCGCACGGGATGCGGGAAGAGACGATGTTCAGGCAGCGCGTAGTCGGGACGCCCAGGGCATGCATGGGATGCCCGTCGAGCATGATCCGGGAGTCATGCAGAGCTTCACGGAATCAGTCGCCTTCCATCGAGGGGAACAGGATCACTTCGTCAGGCATGCCGTTTTCGTTCTCGATGAGCGAAAGTCCGCTGACGAGCGAGTAGCCCGCGTCGCCTTCGAAAAGCACCACGGCCTGATGAGGCAGTTTCCGCAGCGCTTCGATCAGCTGCTCCACCGTCATTTCACGACGAGCCTGATATCGAGCTCCCCCCTGACGAGCCATCCCAGGGTGACCGCGCGAAATGCCGCTTCGTCGGCTTCTTCCCAGATCACGCAAAGCAGCGCCTCATCCCGGGTGAGCAGCTCGTCCCGCTCCATCTTCGCATAGGCGGCTGCGCATCCTTCCGGATCGGCGTCGTGTTCCGAAAACACCTTCGTCGCCGCAGCGATGCCGGACGCGATATCCTCTTTTGGAGCGAGATGCGCATGCTCTCCCGCAATTTCAATCGTGCAGACTTGCATCATCTTATCCCTCATGTCTGAAAATCACCCGAAAATGGAACCATGCCCCGAAACACCGAACAACGCTTGAACACTTCTGCCGAAGGAACGATAGCCTTCTGGCTGCAGAATTTCGCCACCAGCTTCGTCAATCCCTTGATGTCTCTTCCCGTTGCCATGGGAAACATGTCGACCAGCTCACCGACGAGCAAAGGCGCAGGATCGATCTCGAACTGCGCCATCATCACCGCCCAGATCTTGTGGCGCGCATCGCCTTCCGGCAGGGTGAAGCGGATCATGGCGATGCAGCGAGACACGATCGCTTCGTCGATGTCGTCGACGCGGTTGGTGGTAAGAAAAAGCAATCCGTTGAAATATTCAAGGACGCGCAGGAAAACGCCGACGACCGCATTCATGGCGATGTCGTCATCCCTGCGCTTGATGTAGACATCCGCTTCGTCAATCAGCATGACTGCGCCCCAGCGCTGCGCGCGCGTCAGCACCTCCTTGAGCGCTGTTTCCATCGCGGCCACGCTCAGACCGAGCTGCCCCGAATGCACCCTGTACAACGGACGCCTGATGATTTCGGAATACACCTCGGCCGTCAGCGTCTTGCCCACCCCTGGCGGGCCCGCGCACAGCACCGTCGTGCCGCCGGATTTTCCCTCAACGATGTCGTCCATCAGCACGTCCATTTCAGCCGTCAGGATGTCGATGAGGTCGGTATGTTCCTCCGGCAATATCAGCTTGTGCCTCAAATCGGGCTTGTACTCGTAAGGCGCAAGGTCGTCCACGTGCACCCAGAGATAATGGTGGAGCTCGATATGGAACATGAAGAGATAGGGATGCACAGGCATGCGCGTGAACAGGTCTTCCGGAATGTCCAGCGCTTCGGCTTCGTCAGAATCGTACTTGTCGCTTTTCGATGCCTTCCGGAGGTAGCTGCCCATGATGTCCCCAGGCGCATCCAGGGTCAGCGCCCTGGATGCGAGGATGCCCTCGTCGTTGACGAGGCGGGCCGAACCGCCTCCTGAAGACAGCACCACGACGTCCTTGCGCGACCAGTCTGTGCTGCGGTGCGTCGCAGATGGGTCTTCCGCATAGAAACCCGTGCCCTTGCCGGAAAATTGCGTGCCGTATCGCGCGCGCCAATCGAAATAGCGTGATTCAGAGGCTTCGTAGGCATCGATGAGGCCTTGCGTTTCCTTGAGGAATCCCTTGCCGGCCAGGATATCCCCTATCGTCTTGTCCGCGATGTCGCTGGCGGTAATCCTGATGCTTGCGCTGAACAATACGCCTTTTGCATTGGCCTTGAGTTCGACGAGCACCTTGCCGATCTCGTCGCTCGACTCGGGCACGTAATCCACACGCGTGACGAGATAGGGCAATGATCTTCCGGTCAGGTTGATGCTGAACAGCCATCCGCGTATGGCGTCCGTTGCGAGATAGCACACCAGCGCAGGCAGGACAGATTCGAGATCATGCGCGCCGAACCGCTTCCCCTGCCCGTCCAGCGCTTCCAGAAGCGTGGCCAGTCTCGCCGAATTCAGGCGCATTTCCGGCCCTGCATTGGCGTAAAGATCGCCCAGGAAGGAGAGCTCTTCCCTACTCAATCTGTCGAAATTCACCTCGACCTTGTTCCCGAAGCGCAATTGCTCCTTCAACACGTCGAGCCGCGGAAAGGTCTCGACCAGGGACTCCACGTACGGCTTTTCGATCTGCAGCTTCATGCCTTCTGCCCCGCGGCAGGCTTGCAGGCGAAAAGCTCTGGACGACTCTGCCGGTAGACTCTAAGCCACATCAGCGTGGCGGGCACCAGAGAGCGCACAGCGAACCAGAGCGCATGCCTGCCCGATTCCCCATCCGCTTCGAGCTGTCGCCAAACGCCTTCCCAGCCTTCCCAGTCCAGTTCTGAAAATTCCGTGCGCAACCCATCCGACAGCCTCTGGAGAATCCCGGCCATCGTCGCGACCTGGCGCCCCACCTCTTGCCTCGTCAGTCGGGTGGAGAAGAATTCGGTCTCATCGAGTCCTTCCGTCAGGGTCAGCACGTTGACGCCCGCTTCGTCGATGATGGTAAGCATCGCCGCATCCAGCATCCATCGCTCCGGAATAATTGTCTATTCCGTTCAGAAGCAAGCAACGTGCCAAATTAAAATCAATGGGTTGCGAAATTTATTGTCGCAAATGCGACATCAAACCAGTGCAATGATCACACTGGAAGCCGTGAACAATGCGCAGGCGGGAATCCCTTCGGATAATTCGAGCTTCTTGACGGTCTCGTGCGTGACGACCGAAGTCACCGTCTTTTCGTTGCCCAGAACGAGCATGACTTCGGAATTCACTTCGCCTTCATGGATTCTCGAGACAATGCCGCACAGCCTGTTTTCAGCGCTGAATTTGCCCGACATGTCCGTCGTCAAAACGACGGAAGGAGCCTTGATGAGCGCATAGACTTCGAGCCCGACTGCAAGCCCCAGGGATTGCGCGCTCTCTCCCGTCACCACGGCAGCGATTTCGTTCGCATCGTCCAGCCTGATCCTGACTTCGACGTTCACTGACCCCTTGACGATCTTCGTTATCCTGCCCAGGTACTGATTCCTCGCGCTGGTGCGCAGGGAAACCCGCTTGATGAAATCCTGCATCGCATCGAAGTCCTCGACCCCTTCCATCAATGCTTCCAGAATGCGCTGATATTCCCCTTCCCCCTGCCTGAAAAGGCGCACAATCTTTCTGCCGTGGTCGGTGAGTTGCGTGCCGCCGCCATGCTTGCCGCCGGTTGCGCGCAGCACCAGCGGCTGATCGGACTGGTTGTTCATCGCGTCGATCGTATCCCAGGCGCCCTTGTAGCTCATGCCGACCGCCTTGGCAGCGGAAGTGATCGAGCCGTAGACTTCGACGGCTTCCAGGAGTTCGATGCGCTTTCCGCCGAGAAAGGACATGCCGTCCTTTTCCAGCAGGATGCGCCCCTTCAGTTTTGACGGTTTGTCCATGTCGACCTCAGAAAGAAAAAATTCGCTCGGGATGCAGCTGAATGCTCCCGACCAGTTCAGCGACCCTGTCGTCGACAGGGTGCTCGACGATTTCGATCGGTCTTCCGGACTGTATCACGCATCCATGATCGTAGATGATCAGCCTGTCGGCCATCGACATCGCCTCGCCGAGATCATGGGTGATGATGACCATCGGAATGGAAAGCCTTCTCTGCAGGGATTTCAGCTCGCCCCTGATCGCGCGCCTCACCGAAAGATCGATCGCCGAAAGCGGTTCGTCGAGCAGCAGTATTTTCGGCTTTCTCATGAGCGCGCGCGCGAGCGCAACGCGCTGCTTCTGCCCGCCGGACAGCTCTTTAGGATAACGTTCTTCTAGCCCTTGCAGATGGAAGAGCTGGATCATCTGCTCCAGCTCGTCGCCCGCATGCTTCGGATCGTCATGGCCGTAGAGGATGTTCTGCTTGGCGCTCATGTGCGGAAAAAGCGCGTAATGCTGGAAAAGATAGCCGACTTCCCGCTCCTGGGGAGGCAGATCGATTCCCTTTTCTGAATCGTAAAACACCTTCTCTCCCACGCGGACATGGCCTTCCAGCAAGGGCGAAAGACCCGCCATCGCCTGGAATGTCATCGACTTGCCCGCCCCGGAAGGGCCGAACAGCACGACGATTTCGCTCTCCGCCTCCCAGGCAATGTCCAGGGAAAATCCTTCCAGCATCTTCCTGAAGCGAACGCTCACATGCTTCTTGCCCATTTCCCCGCCAGATAAATGACCGTCGCTGAAATTGCAGTCAGCACCAGGGCAAGCGTCTTCGCCAGTTCGTCATCCCCTGTCTGGAATGCAGAATAGATCGAAAGGGAAAGCGTGCTCGTTTTCCCCGGAATGTTGCCTGCGACCATGAGGGTCGCGCCGAATTCGCCCAGCGCCCTCGCGAAAGCCAGGATGGTGCCGGCCATGATGCCGCCTCTCGAGAGCGGCAGAATCACCCTGAAGAAGGTCTCCAGCCTGGATTTGCCCAGGCTGTAGCTGATCTTGATCAGATCCTCGTCGACCGACTCGAAGGCCGAACGCGACACCCTCACCATCAACGGAAGCGAAACGACGAAGGCCGCGATCGCCGCCCCTTGCCAGGTGAAAATGAAGGACCAGCCGGTTGCAGCGTAAAGCGGCGCGCCGATCAGGCCCTCCCTGCCCAGCAGAATCACGAGATAGTAGCCCACCACCGTTGGGGGCAACACCATCGGAATGGTGACCAGCGCATCGAGCAGATGCTTGCCCCTGAACTCGAAGCGCGCAAGCAGATAGGCCAGCGCAAGCCCCGCCACCAGGATCATGCAGGTGGCGGAGAGGGAAACGAGCAGCGATATTTTCAACGCCGGCAGTATCTTTTCCATGAGCTCATTTCATGATCATGACTTCGCTCGACTTGATGAGCGCGACCACCTTGTCCCCCACCTTGAGCTCCATGTCTCTCGCGCTGTCGCACGTGATGACGGAGACGATCCTGCTGTCTCCCGACTGAAGCGTCACCTGACAGGATATTTCGCCCATCTTGATCGCAATGATTTCGCCTGCCAGTTTGTTTTGCCCGCTGATTTTCATGATTTCTCCCTTCATAGATTGAATTATTTCTCGATGACCGAGAATCCGTACTTGCTAAACACGCGCTTGCCCTCTTCCCCGGAAAGGAAGGAAATGAAGGCCTTCGCGATTTTCGAATGCCCCGAATCCTTCATGACCGCAGCCGGATAGACGATGGGGCTGTGCGAGCCTTTCGGCGCCCTAGCCACGATTTCGACCGCGCCCGGCAGGATCTCTGCGTCGGTGACAAACACGATGCCCGCATCGACTTCCCCCCTTGCCACGTATTCAAGGACCTGCCTCACATCTTCCCCATAGACCATTTTGGATGATAGCGCATCCATGAGCCCGAGCTTCTCCAGCGTCTGGTGCGCATACCGGCCTGCCGGAACGAAACCCGGATCTCCCATGGAGATGCGCTTCGCCCTGGAAAGGTCGGCAAACCCCTTCAACCCCAGCTTCGAGTGCTTCGGCACGACGAGCGCAATCTCGTTGGCGAGCAGGTCAATGCGCGAACCGGGCTGCACGAGCCCTTTGGAATCCAGCCTGTCCATCTGCTTGCTCGATGCGCTGACGAAAATGTCGGCAGGCGCTCCGCCCTCGATCTGCCTGGCCAATGAACCCGATGCGCCGTAGTTGCAAAGCACCTTTTCTCCTGGATGCCTCGACTCGAACAGAGGCTTTAATTCGTTCATGGCATCGGTCAGGCTGGCCGCTGCCGAGACGACGAGATCAGCGCCCAGCGCGGCATGAGACGCGAGCAGAACAAAAACAATCAGCAATTTTTTCATGATCAATTCCCTATAAAATCTAGTATATAACGGTTGCTACAAAATCACATCGGCCTGGTCCCGATCACCTCCGGCCCGAAGCAGTTGTCGTAATCCGCGCAAACGCTGCAGCTCGGCGCTCTGCATGCGCGCACTTCCATGATCTCGCAAAGCTGCTTGTAGAAGAATTTCTTCCATTTCATGTTACCGCTGTTCTTGACGAAAAGGGCATGAAAATGCGTCTCGAGCATGTCGGAAAGATGCTGCCTGCTCTCCAGCCCCAAATCCTGCCACAGATGATTGTCCCCGAGGCATGCCGTCGCGATCTCCGGCGCAAGGTCGGCCGCATCAAAGCTGCTCGCATGGGCCAGCAGCAGCGCGAGCAGGTCGTCGTATTCGTCCGTCCTGGATGAGCTGCTGAGCTCGATGCGCGCGGCTTCCATGTCACTCGCTCATGGCTTCGTGCGTATAGCATTTCTTGGGGCAGATCTTCATGCACGCTTCGCACCCGACGCAGTTCATCTGGTTGGCGATGGTCATGACCTTCTTCTCGTACTCGTCGTCATCTTCGTCTCCGATGGCTACCGCGATGAGTTCTCCCTCATCGGTCACGCCTGCGAGCTGCAGCACGTCCCTGCCGCAGACCTTGAAACAGCGCCCGCAGCCGATGCATTTTTCCTGGTCGATCTCCTTGACGAACTTGGGCGTCCAGGTCCGCCCGTCGGGCATGGTGATGGTGATTGCGCTCATTTCAGCTTCCCGCAAGGCGTTTTTTTGCCGCATCGAGGTTCTGATAGGCATTGAACGCCTTCTGAGCCACCTCCATGATTTTCTCCCAGCCTGTCGGCAGATCCTCGGCGAGATCGTGCAGATCCATCTTCAGCGCCGTGGCCTGAGCGTTCAGCTTCTTGAGTTGCGCCTTCGCGTCTTCTGCTTCTTCCATGCTTTGCTTTCCTTTCCAGATTTTCTCTATTTCCTCGTCCCGCATAATGGACAACCAATGCTGTGCATCGTCCATTTCAATGGTGCATTCGATCAGGTCAACCATGGCAGCCTCCTAGCCGTATTTGGCGACCTCGGGGTATTTGCCTATCATTTCCACCCCTGCAGCCACCAGTTTTTCACCTTCCTCTGCCAGTTTGGACAGGCTGAGGAACCCGAAACGATGTACATCCCTCAATTGCTTGTTGACGGCGATCAGGCGCCCTGCGATCAGCACCATGCGCCCGAATCCTTCGTGGCTCATCTTCATCATCGGCGTCACCATCACCCCGGTCTGCCGTTCGATGGCCATGCCTATCGCATTGTAGAAAAGCTCGAGACGCCAGAGCGTTTCAGGATCCGGATCACCCATGATGGGCAGCGTCTTGCGCTTTTCCTTGTCAATGACGTAAGGCTCGAGCAGCACTTCGTCCGTCTTGTTTTCCCATGTGCCGTAGGAATCCTGGGCGCGCCATTGCTTGACGAGCTCCTTGAAGAAAAGCGACTCCACCGGATTTACTTCGACCGCATCAACCATGTTCCACCTCTTCTTCTTCGAAATCGAAACTCTTCTCCTGCCCCTTCATCAGGACCTTCCTGAGCCATGGCGGGGGATTGCCCTTCAGCACGTCCTGCAACTTCACGAGCAGGTCCGATATTTCCTCGGGCTGGTGCACCTTGATCGGATGGACCTTGTGCGCGACCACCCTTGCCGCTCCCGAGCCGCCTATCGCGGCCACGTAGAGAATGGCGCAGTCCTTGATCACGTCGATCTTCGGCGCGAGCTTGTCCTCGTTGCCGTCTTCCTGGAGATCGCCGTCGAACTGGACAGCCTCGAGGAAGCTGCTCCCTTCCGGCGTCACCTCGTATATGGCGATGTTCTTCGCCCAGCCGAAATGGGCATCGACCCTTTTCAGATCCTGCGTTGCGAATGCGACTTTCATTGAGCCTCCTGTATTTCCATCCGATCTAATGAGCCGCAGCCTGCGCACCTGCGCTCCCCTTGCTTTTCGCCCAGGTATCCGGGCCAACCTCGTGCGCGTTTTCCATGAACATGTTTCCGATCTCGAAAATCAGATCGCGCATGCCGCGGTACCCGACAGAAATCCTGTGCGCGGAACCCAGCCTGTCGAAAATAGGCAGCCCCATTCTCAGGAAGGGGATGTTCAGACGCTCAGCCATCTGCCTGCCGTGGGAATGCGTGATCAAGAGATCGCAGTCTTTGGCGCGCTCCTCAAGATCTTCGAGATCCCCGATCAGCACCTCGCTGGCCGGCACGCGTTCCAGCATCGGGGAGGACGTCGTCGTGACGGCCGCAGCGATCTCGCAGCCCATTTCGCTCAGCATGGAAGAAACCGCCCAGAGCAGATCGGGCTCTGCGCCGACCGCGACTCTCTTCCCGCCGAAAAAGAAATGCCCATCCAGCATCGCATCAAGCAGCTGGCTGCGCTGACGCCTGTATTTTCCGGGAACGGGTTTTCCGCTCGCCTCCGAAAGCGCAGTGACGAACTGGTCGAAAGCTTCCAGCCCGAGCAGCCTGTCGAAAACGATGTAGGGCACTTCCGCCTTCATCCCTATTTCCACGGCAGCCGGCAGCATGTGTTCGCCGATCACGAGCGTGACGCTCGATGCGCCCATGGATTTGATTTCTTCCAGCGTCGTCCCGCCTGTCGTGTTGGGACTGAAATCGGATGAGACATGACCGTCGAGGGAGCCCGAAAGATCGGGCAGGATGATCGGATTCAGGCCGAAATCCTGGATGATCTCGCGCAGCTCATCGATGTCCCCCGGGGACAGATGGCTTCCGGCCAGCACATTGACCTGATCGGGTATTTTTTTGGCAGGCGCCTCGACGAGTTCGCGCACGATCCTCACCACCGCATTCGCCCATCCGTCCTGGAACGCGCCTTTGTAATCCGGCGTTGAAACGTAAACGACGGCCAGTTCATCGAGCTCGGGATGCTTCTTCCTGATCAGCTTGAGATAGCCGTCGACATCGTCGCCTTTCGTTTCGGTGAGCCCGGTGGAAGCGATGCCGATGATTTTCGGCTTGGCGCGATTCCAGATGTTCAGTATGGCCTGCTCGATGTTGTCCATGCCGCCCAGTATGGTCGTCGCCTCGTTCATCGCCGTCGTCTGCAGCGGAATGTTTTCCCTGAAATGGCGGACGAACAGGACCATGCCGAACGCGGTGCAGCCCTGCGAGCCGTGGAGGGCAGGCATGCATGCGTCAAGCCCGAGGTAGGCGAGCGCAGCGCCGATCGGCTGGCTCATCTTCAGCGGATTGACCGCGCAGGCCTTGTGCGAATTGCTCACTAGAGCCATGCTTCCTCCCAGGGGGCAGGTCTTCTCACCTGCTTCCATATCGGGTTGTAAAGCGCCTTGTCGATTTCCTTCACCAACGCGACCATGCCGTCGTATCCGGCGTAGGCATGATGGCGCTCCTGGTTGATGTCGAGCCAGGGCATCTTGGCTTTCAATGCGACGAATTGCGAACGTCCGCCGGAGAGCATGATGTCGGCTTCCGCGTCCTTCAGCATCCTGTACATTTCCCTGGGGGTCATGTCGTCCAGCATGTGCGCATCCTGGCCCATGAGCTCCTTGATGCGTTCCTTGTCTTCGACCGTCGATTTCTTGACGCTCGTGCCGACGATTTCCATGCCGACTTCCTGAAGAGCGGACACCACCGACCAGGATTTCACGCCGCCCGTGATCAGGAGCACCTTCACGCCCTTGAGCCTTGCCTTGTAGGGTTCGAGCGCTTCCCATGCTTTCGCTTCCTCGTCCGCAATCAGCGCTTCGGTCCTGTCAAGGAGTTCGGCATCCGCGCCCTTGTCGACGAGCAGCTTCGCAGTCTGGCGCAAGGAATCGCTCATGTCCGATATGCCGTAGAAGGAGCCTTCGAAGTAGGGGATGCCGTAGCGCTCCTCGAGCTTTCTGGTGATGTTGATCATCGCCTTGGAGCAGACCATCATGGTCGCCTTCGCGCGGTGCGACCACGCCACTTCCTTGTATTTCGCATCTCCCGATATGCAGGAGAGAATGCGGATGCCGAGCTTGTCGAAAAGCGGCTTTACCTGCCAAAGTTCGCCGGAGAGGTTGTATTCGCCGATGATGTTGATGTCGTAAGGGGTCGTCTCTTCCGGCTCTTCCGTGCCGATCACGTATTCGAGCAGCGCTTCCCCGGCAAGCTTGTTGCCGAGATTCTTGTTGCCGACGAATCCGGGGGAATCGACCGGGATGACCGGCTTGCCGAATTTCTGGCTGGCCGCCTTGCACACCGCTTCGATGTCGTCTCCGATGAGCGCCGTCACGCAGGTCTGGTAGACGAACACGGCAGGCGGATCATATTTTTCGATCACTTCCCTGATGGACTTGTAGAGGCGCTTTTCACCGCCGTACACGACATCGAGTTCGCTGACGTCGGTGGTGAATCCAGTCCTGTACAGCCTGGATGAAGAGGATTTCGCCCCCCTGTTGTCCCAGGAGTTGCCTTCGCAAGCAATCGGGCCGTGGACGAGATGCGCCACATCGGTAATGGGTTGCAGCGCGATCTTCGCCCCGTCAAACGCGCAGCCGCCGGCCGCAGCACCAGGCTGCAGCTGCTTCGTGCAGCCCTTCTTTCTTTCCTTCTCGGATTTCCCCTGGTTCTTTTCGCAACCAGGTTCGTTGAATATTTCCTGCACTTTTGCATTGAGACCGGCCATGACCTTGCTCCCGTCGATTGCCCTTCAATCGGGCTCAAGCGGAAATCAGCAATTAGCGTGCCATTGATTAACACATTGATTTTCATTGATTGATGTTTGTCGCAAACACGACAAACGCGACACAAGGCGACATCCAAACACCCATTTGTCGTCAAAAAAACACGGAACAATTCTTGCTTTGTCACCTCCATGGACGAATCGATCGCGACAATCGGAAACAGCACCAACCTGGTCGGCGTACCGACCGGGCTCATCGCCAGCGCCAGCTTCAACGACTTCCCCATCGCCCTGAAGATCCGGGGCGTGAGGGAAGCGCATGCCGACCTGTTCGATGCCCTCAAGGAGGCCGGGACGCCGATCGAGGCAGGCGCGCGCTTCCAGCAGTACATGAATGCCTGTTTCGGGGATAAAAAGAAGCGCAAGCGCCGCTTTCATGCGAGCTACCTGAGGGTCCTCGAAGACTGGGGCTTCGATTCCAACGGCCAGGCCGGGGCCGTGCTGAAGGGCTGGGTGGAAAGCCGCTTCGGCCTCTTCCCGACCTTTCACAAGGAACCCATACGCCGTTTCAATTCTCCCGCATGGCTGGGCTACGTCGAAGAAAAAATGTCCAGCCGGTTCAACAACAACGACATCCAGACGCAATTCGACCTGCTGTACGAATATTGCCAGTCGATGATGTCGCGCTTTTTTGCTACCGGCAGAAAGCATCTCATGCTGTATCGCGGCACGAACGACATGAAGGACATGGTGCAGGATCCGGGTTCCGATATCGCCCGCCTCAACAATCTGTCTTCCTTCACTTCCAGGCGGGGCATCGCGGACGAGTTCGGCGACACCATCATCGAAGCCGAAGTGCC
This sequence comes from Pseudomonadota bacterium, assembly GCA_021802545.1. Classification (GTDB taxonomy): domain Bacteria; phylum Pseudomonadota; class Gammaproteobacteria; order Burkholderiales; family JABEVD01; genus JABEVD01. Next base: position 2,407 of record JAJZRS010000030.1, on the reverse strand, counting down.
TGTCGTGAAGATCCTCTGCTTCAGCGAAATCCTCCCGCCGCATACGCTGCAGGGCGAATCGGAATATCTCGTCATCGGCGGAGACTACCGGGTGAAGGCGTCCTATTACTGACATGGAAGAAATCCGCAAGCGCGCGCTCGGCGCCTATCTCGGACTCGCCATAGGCGACGCGCTGGGCGCCACGGTCGAATTCATGACGCCGCGCGAAATCAGGCACCAGTACGGCGTGCACAAGGAAATCACGGGCGGCGGATGGCTCAAGCTCGATGCAGGAGAAGTCACCGACGATACCGAGATGTCGCTCGCGCTGGGCAGGGCGATTCTCCAGTCCGCCGGATGGGACGGCCAGGCCGCCGCTGAAGCCTTCGTCTCCTGGCTGAAAACGAAGCCTGCCGACGTGGGCAACACCTGCAGGCGCGGCATACGCCGGTTCATGGCCGACGGGACGCTTTCCGGCCCTGTCAGCGAAAGCGACGGCGGGAACGGCGCGGCCATGCGCATCCTGCCTGTCGTGATCTCGACCCTGCACGACGACGAGTCGCTCCATGAACAGATCGTCGCCCAGTGCCACCTCACGCACAATCATCCGTTGTCTGATGCGGCGTCAACAGCCCTGGGCAGCATGGCAAGGAAACTGATCCTGGGTGGCGGCGTGAAAGACTGCAGGAAAATCGTTAACGGACTCGTCGAAAAGCATCCGAAATTCGGCTTCAATCCCTATCCGGGCCGCGCATCCGGCTACATCGTGGACACGATGCAGACCGTCCTTTTCCATTTCTTCCATACGGATTCATTCGAATCCTGCCTGATCGAAACCGTCAACAGGGGGGAAGATGCGGACACGACGGGGGCGATCGCGGGCATGCTGGCCGGCGCCCTTTACGGTCTGGACGCCATTCCCGATCGCTGGCTGAAAAGAATCGATCCCGGCGTCTCTGCCGAAATCAGGCTGCAGGTCGAAGGGCTGCTCGGGTTAGGCGGCCAGAAAGCGCCTGCGCAGCCGTTCGGGTGACAGGACGATGATCATTTCGCTGCGCCCCTTGCTGTCGTCCGGCTTGACCAGCCTGTCGGCGAGCATGTTCTCCCCCGCAATCATGCCGGATATCTTTTCGATATGCTCCGCCTGTATTTCCGGGATTTCGCCGAGCTCGTCCACCACCACGCCCACCAGCATGTCATTGTCCAGCCTCAGGATGACGATCTGGGGTTCTTGAGCGGGCCGGCGCCTGCCTTCCTTGCCGAGCAGGCCCCAAAGCCCGATGACCGGCACCAGCTTGTTGCGGAACATCATGTAGCCCGCGGTGTTCTCCCCTGCGCCGGGCACGCCAGTCACCCCCTTCACGTCTATCGCTTCGACGACATGCTCCGAAGGCACGCCCACCCAGTGGGTGTCGATGAAGAAAGTGGCAATCTCCACCGATTCGCCGCTTCCCGTCTTGACGTTGCGCAGCTGCGTTCTGTGTCTGGGGGAAGGCACCGTTCTGCGCTCCCCTTCCAGCTTCTCGCCCAATGGCACGAAAATCAATGCCACTACATCGTTCCTGTAGCTGTCGTTCTCCCCCTTGTATTCGCGGTACCCGTCCGACATGCACGCGCCCACCGCGTAATAGCCCTCGTTGTACAGGGTGATGTCGGAAAATCCCGCGCCATTTTTGATGCGGAAGAATTTTTCGTCGAGATCGAGTTGGTCTCCGGGCATCAAGTCCATCCGGGTCGAAGCGATGATGCGCCGGCTGCGGTCGGAAAACACGCCGAAACAGCCTTTCGGCACGGCCCCCTTCTCGTCGCGTGGAAGCGCGTCCTCCAGCATGGCGGCGAACTGCGGCGCGCTGTCGAAAACGATCCCTATTCCTCCCACGACGCGATTCTCTTCGATTTCGTCGAAGATGGCCGCAGCGTAAATGTAGGTGTGCTTTCCCTTGTAAAGCGGGGTCGCGGTGAAGGGTGAAACGGCGTAATCCTGGCTTCCGGCAAGCGACAGCGCCTGGCGCACCCAATCCTCGTTGAGATGCTGTCCGCAATGATCGCGGTACTGGGAATTGGATACCGCAAGCAGATGTCCGCTCTTGTCGAACACGGCGAGGTTGTCGTAAACGGTATACAGGCTGTTGATGTGGGCGAGCGTCTCTCCGACCAGTTGCAGAGCATGTTCTCCGGGCATGGATGAAGCCAGTGCGCGCCTGAAAACCGGCGCGAGCGCCCACCACCTGCAATCGTTGGCGCGCTCGTACAGGTTTCTGTCCATGATGTCTATCGCCAGTCTCGCCTGAAACAGGCTGTCGTGGAGGATGGAAGAAACGACGGTCTGATGCAGGTTGCCGATGGAGCGCTCGAAAATGTCCTGGGTCCTGGAACCCGTGTTGCTGATTTCCCAAAGCAGCACCTTGGTGAAGGCCGCATTCATCG
>JAJZRS010000029.1 GCA_021802545.1 Pseudomonadota bacterium | reverse complement strand
CATGCTGGGACAGCTTGCCCCGGCAGAATTCGCGGCTAGGTTTCGTGATGTTTCGAAGGAAGAGTTACACTTGGCAACCGAGGATTTTGCTAACTGAGGGCTGGTATCCCTTTTGGGGGCAGGTCACAGACCCCATTTTTCCTTCAAGTTGGGCCCAGCATACCAACATTCCTGTTTTAGGGCGTTTCTGCCGCAATCCGCATCGTCTCCTTGAGATTATCCGTCATTGACGTATAATCTTTCCATGTACACCGTCATCGAAACGCCCACGTTTCAGCCTGAAGGAGTTGAAGGATGCCATCGAAAAAGCCGATGTCTGATGCGAGCCTCGAAAAGTGGGAGTCTTCCAGGGATATCGCTAACGAACTCGAACAATCGGTTCGGGAAATGCTCGGCGGCAAAGGGGCTGTTGTCGAAGTGCACCCTGTTGTCGAGGTGAGGATCAAATCCGGGCTGTCGCAGTCGCAGTTCGCCGCGCTTCTTGGGGTTTCAGTGAGGACGCTCCAGGAATGGGAGCAGGGCCGCCGCCAGCCTTCGGGCGCAGCGAAGACGCTGATCGCCATTGCCATGAAGCGGCCCGAGGTGCTGGCCGAGCTGGCTGCCTGAGAAGGGGCGGGTCTCACATTTCATCATTCCTGAATTTCGAATAATTGAGCTTAGGCCCCATTTCACTCAGAAAAAGAACGGATTGAGGGAACAAATGCCAAAAGGCTACTGGATCGTGCGCGCTGACGTCACCGACATGGAGCAGTTCAGAATTCCGGAGACATGGCACAAAATCCGCCGCGCAGGTTCCTCATCCTGAATGCACCGATGTTATGATGATCAGGCAGATTGATGCATCATCATTTTGATTCGATCGTTTCAGGAGTATCCTTTCACGTAAATGAAGGTCAGCGAGATGTTGGCTAAACTGTCCGAAGATGGCTGGTACCTCGTGGCGACGCGAGGCAGTCACCGGCAATTCAAGCATCCTGAGAAATCGGGACGCGTTACTGTTGCGGGAAAGCCAAGCGATGATCTTGCCTCAGGAACGCTGAACAGTATCATGAAGCAGGCACGACTCAAGTAGGAGTATTTATGCGGTTCGCCATCGTCATTGAAAATGCCGGAAACAACTTCTCGGCCTATGCGCCCGATCTTCCCGGATGCGTCGCTACAGGTGCGACCTTCGAAGAAGCGGAAGCGGAGATTCGGGGAGCCATCGAATTTCATCTTGCAGGTCTGCGCGAAGATGGACTGCCTATCCCGCAGCCGCGCAGTCAGGTCGAGTATATCGAGGTTGCTGCCTAACACCGGCCGATCCGGCGGCCTGTCTTGCAATATCGCATTTTGAAGAATGAGGCTGCATGATCGGGCTTGAGACATGACGGACAAAACGGGCGGGCCGATCGGCGTTTTCGATTCCGGGGTGGGCGGCCTCTCGATCCTCAAGGAAATCCGCCGCGAGCTGCCCAATGAGGACCTCCTCTATGTGGCCGACTCGGCGCATGTCCCTTACGGCGAAAAATCGGTCGAATATGTCGAGCGGCGCTCGATTGCCATTGCCGAATTCCTCATCGGCAGCGGCGCCAAGGCGGTGGTCGTCGCCTGCAATACGGCCACAGCAGCGGCGATCCACTCGCTGCGCGGCCGCTTCTCCCTTCCGATAATCGGGATCGAGCCCGCGGTGAAGCCCGCGGCCGAGGCGACCCGCTCAGGGGTGGTCGGCATACTCGCAACCAGCGGGACGCTCGCAAGCGACCGCTTCTTGAACCTCCGTTCGCGCTTCGATTCGCAAATCGAGGTCCTCGTCCAGCCTTGCACGGGGCTGGTCGAGCAGGTTGAAAGAGCCGATCTCGAAAGCGATGAGACAAGAATGCTGCTCGAGAGATATCTTGCCCGCCTGCTCGATCGCGGGGCCGACGTGATCGTTCTCGGCTGCACGCACTATCCCTTCCTGGCTCCCCTGATCCGCGAAATCGCGGGCCCTGACGTCTCCCTCATCGACCCGAGCGCTGCTGTGGCTAGAGAAGTCCGGCGCCGCCTCGAAAAGGAAGGGATGCTCTCGGCCGGTACTCGCACCGGAACGGAGCGCTTTTGCGTGAGCGGCTCAGTGGCCGAAGGGGCTCCAATCATTTCCCGCCTCTGGGAAGGACGAGACATCGAAATCGGCATGCTGTGCTGATTTCCTGCAATGAGCGTGCCGCCCGATGTCCTTTTTCTGACTCGCCGAATATCGGGGCGCGCTTTCCCCGGAATGAAGTGATACAATCCGCTCGAAAGCTGGATCGATCTCATGGGGGGCATCATGGACAAGAAGGACATCGAAAAGCTGGCGAGGGAACTGCAGCTCCAGATCTGGGACAAGCGCAAGAAAATCTGGCCGGAACGGCGCGAGCATTCCCCCATGGCCGCGCTCGACCCCGAGGTCGCGGCATGGGTGCTCGGCATCGAATACGACAAGTTCGAGGAGCTCGGCAGGTTCGGCGACAGGAACGCGCGGTACGAGGTCGCGGGCCTGCTCGACCGCGAGAACAGCAGGATCGCCGTGTCGAAAAAGTTTCCTATGGAAACCGTCAGGTTCACAGGCGCGCACGAGATCGGGCACTGGCTCCTGCACAAGGAAGGCGAGACCATGCATCGCGACAGGCCGATCAAGGGTCTCGAGCCCGCGACGATCCGCCCCCCCAGGGAGCGAGAAGCCGACCATTTCGCCGCGTGCTTCCTCATGCCGGGAAAGCTGGTGACGGATGCGTTCGAAGCCACTTACGGCCATTCCCCTCTTGTCTTCGACGACAACGTCGCATTCCGCCTGTGCCCCTCCGACCCCGATTCCCTTCTGAGGCCCTACGGCGACGGCGGGATGGACAGGGCGCTCGCGCTTGCTGCAGCGGAGCATTACGGCGGCAGGCATTTCAATTCCATGGCGAAGCGCTTCGGCGTCTCGGTCACCTCGATGGCGATCCGCATCAAGGAACTGGGGCTGATCAGGGAATAGGCAGTACTGCGGGTCCGAGAGCGCATTCGTGACATGGGCACGGGCGAGCCGGGCATAATCATCAAACCTTCGAAGCTTCGTTCATGGCAGAAACGGGAAGCCAGACCGACAGGGCGCATTTTCTCGACGGAATAAGGGGGTGGGCCGCCCTGATGGTGGTCTTCAGCCACCTCATCGTCTTCTTCCTTTCGTCGACCACGCCCGCCTACCAAGGCTGGTACATCGGCTTCATTTCTGACGGCAACCTCGCGGTCTTCACCTTTTTCGTCCTCTCTGGCTTCGCGCTTTCGGTGGGCTTCCTGCAGACGGGAAAAACCTCCGTGATCACGGCACTGTCGCTGCGCCGCTATCTGCGGCTTTCGATTCCGGTCGCAGTCTCGGCGCTGCTCGCCTACCTGTTGCAGAAGGCGCATCTCTTCTCGAACGCCGAGGCGGGAGCAGCCACCCACAACCTCTGGCTCGAGACCTTCTATACCTTTCCCCCAGACCTCCTTTCGTGCCTCAAGTTCGGGCTCTACGACGTCTTCTTCGGCTATGACCCGCAGCAATCCTACAATGCCGTCTTGTGGACGATGCCGATCGAGTTTTTCGGCTCATTCATCGTCTTCTCGATCTGCGCGCTCACCCTGCACCTTGAGAAAAAGCTGCTGATCCTTTGCTCGATCCTCGCCTACATGGTGGCGACCAAAAACATTTTCTACCTTTCCTTTATCTGCGGGCTTTTCCTGGCCGTCCACTACAGCAACCCCAGCGAAAGGCTATCCAAGATCTTCTCGCGCCTTTCCCCATTCGCCTTGCTGTTCGCTGTCTATTATTCGGCGTCTAGCCTGCGCGGCGGGGCTTTCGGCCTTCCGCCGATCCCGAGAAGCGATTATCTCACACTGACAGCCGCATCCCTGATCGTGTTCTCGGCCTCCCTCGACACGCCGATCAGGTCTTTTTTCGAGAACCGCTTCTCCAGGTATCTCGGGAGCATTTCTTTCCCGCTCTACCTGACGCATTTCCTGGTGATGTGCTCCTTTTCGAGCTTCCTGATGCTCGAGCTGCCCAAGAAGGGGATCGGCGCCCTGGCGAGCGGAAACATCATCCTTGCCTCATCGGTTCTGCTCTGTTTCCTGGTTGCCCATTATTTCCGTCATATCGAGGCCTTCGCGATTTCCTCGGCACGACGCTTTTCCGACCATCTGATGCGTTGAGCCCGACCCGGATTCACGATGCTCAAAAGGCGCGGGAAACCGCGCCTTTTTGTTTTCTGATTGGCATGGAGCGCTTGATTCCAGACAGGAAAAGAAAACTTTACATTTTGCGGTATTTTTCACAATTCTTCACCTGTACTTTTAGACAGTTGGTGCCTCCAAAAAAAGTAAATAATCTCTACCCCTCATGCCGTTCCCCGGAGAAGGAATGGCTCTAACAAGCGGCGGTCGCAGGCGTGACTGCCAGGGGGAAATACCCATCCTAAGCAATGCCTGTTGCACAAAAGTGCCGAGCGGTCGCGTCGGCGCTAATGTTGTCTGCATCTCAATCAGTTGCCGGTTTCCGCAATAACCTCACGGTGATGATCGCTTGAGAAATGAAAACGCAATTCAAGGGAATTGCGCATGTGAATCGCCGGATGGGCATGATCGCGTACGGCAAGGACACCTTTGACTGCAAGCTGCGCCCAATAGGAAATGTCATGAACGAGTGGACCCATTTCAACCTCATCGGCTCATCCCAAGCTTTCGCAAGCGTGAAGGAGCAAATCAACAAGCTGTCCCGGGTCGATGCGACAGTCATGATCACCGGCGAGAGCGGGACGGGCAAGGAACTGGCTGCAAGGGCAGTGCATTACTTGAGCAAGCGCAGCGCATATCCTTTTGCTCCGGTCAATTGCGCAGCCCTGGCGGAAAGCCTGCTCGAAAGCGAACTTTTCGGACATGAGCGCGGCGCCTTTACCGATGCGCGCATGGCTTCGGATGGATTGGTCGGCGAGGCTGACGGCGGCACACTGTTTCTTGATGAAGTGGATACCCTGAGTCCAAAGGCGCAGGCGGCTTTGCTTCGATTCCTGCAGGACAGGACTTATCGCCGGATCGGCGGCGGGAAATTGCGCCAGGTCGACCTGCGCATCATCGTGGCCTGCAACGGTGATCTGGAGGCGCTCGTGCGCACCAGGCAGTTTCGCCAGGATCTGCTTTTCAGGCTGAACGTTCTCAGCCTGCACATGATTCCGCTGCGTGAAAGGGGAATGGACGCGGTGGAATTGGCGCGCGTTTTCGTCGATCGCTTCAGTCGCCAGTACGCACTTCCCAACAAGCGCATTTCCCCGGTCGGCGAAAAATTCATCAGGAAATACAGCTGGCCGGGCAATGTGCGGGAACTCGAGAACCTGGTGCACCGCGAATTCCTCATGAGCGAAGAAAGCCAGCTTCATTTTGCCGAAGCAGGTGCGCGCATGGACTGGATTGGTCAGGAATCTTCGGATTCGAATATCTCAGAACTCAGTTTCCGCGAGGCCAAGCTGAAAGCGATTGCCGAATTCGAGAAGCGGTATTTGCGCGAGGTTCTGGCGCGGGCAGGCGGCAATCTTTCCGCTGCGGCCAGAATTGCGGATACCGACCGCAGCGCTTTCGGCAAGCTTGCGCGCAAGCACGGGTTTCGCGGCATCCCTTCGCTTTCCGAAATGGGCGGCTGAGCCGCATCACCCCGACCTGGGTAATAAATCACCTCATCCAGGATTCGTATCGAATCCAATTTCGCTATAAGGTTCATGCTGTTAGCTGTTTATCGGAATAGGCACGACAGTTGCATTGTATCTGTTGATCTATATTCGATTGACGATGAACGACAGAAGAACCTCTTTGATCGCCGAAGCGATACTGCTCCATCTGGAGCGATACCCTGGCAGCGCCGATACGCTGGAGGGCATATGCCTATGGTGGATCGACTTCAGCTCCCTGGGAGCCAACCTTTTCAGCACGCAGCTTGCCCTCGAGCAACTCGAGCAAGAGCACAGGGTCGAGCGCATCATGCTGGGGGGACGGCAGCTCTGGCGTAAATCCCGCGAAACCGGCAATTACACCCATCACTAGCAGCATCTGAAAAAACTGCGCCAGCTCCATAGGAGCTTCAGCGCGCGATTCTCCCTGTCCGCGATCCACGTTCTGGCCGTCCAGCTTCGGCCATTTTCCGGCATTTCCTGAAATGCCCTGTCTTTATCTGCGGTGGGACTGGAAATACCCAGTTGGGACGATTTTTCCCCAGGCAGAAATACCTCGGGAGATCTGTTTAAAAACCGGCATATTATATCCAGTCAATTGATTATAAATGTTTTTATCATGAAATATGCGGATATGGCGTCGAATCCGCCTATTTCTTCGCGATTCCGGCATGAATCTCCGTGACTGAATTCAACATAATGAAAACAAAGGAATTAATTGGCAAAGAACAGGCATGGCATGGAAATTGATAGCGATGAACGTGCACCGCTCCGGGCAGGTTCGACGGCAGAAGGTGTAGAGGCCCCTGACTGCATTGTCGGAGCGGCGTTGATTTCCATACTGATGGAGAAAACAGACGATGTTAGGAAGCATTCAAGACAAGCTGGTGCGGATCAGGCCGCCTAGAGTGAGGATCACTTATGACGTGGAGACAGGGGGAGCCATCGAGAAGAAGGAGATTCCTTTTATCGTAGGCATTTTCGCTGACCTGGCGGGCGAACTGCCGCCGACTGACAAGCCCAATTTCAAGGAGCGGACGATGGTTACCATCGACCGCGATAATTTCGACGACGTGTTGAAGTCTTCGAGGCCGCAAGTCAAGCTTTCGGACATCGACAACGTGATGCCCGACGCTGCCACGCCGAAGCTTTCAGGCATACTCGAATTCCAGGTGCTGGACGATTTCGATCCTTCGGCCATCGTGAAGCGGGTCGATGCGCTGAAGGATCTTTACGAAGCGCGCGGCAGCATCCGCGATCTGCAGGCCAAGGCCGAGTGCGACGACGCGCTGAATCTTGCGCTCAACAAATTCCTCTCTTCCGACGAGAAGCCCGATGCGGATCAAAAGCTTCTTGATGCGTTCGAGAGCCAGGTCAAGAAGCGCCTGACCGACGGAAAATTCGAAGGGATCAAGATCAACGGCACGCCTGTCGACACGGGTTCCGCGATGGTGCTCATCGACCAGAGCGTGGTCCAGATCGACAAGATCCTGAGCGACCAGCTTACCCTCATCATGCATGCGAATAATTTCCAGAAGCTGGAAGCGACATGGCGCGGACTTCATTTCCTGGTGAGCCACGCGGAAACGGGCACCATGCTGAAGCTCAGGGTGATGAATACCACACGCGAGGAATTGTTCGACGACATGAACAAGGCAGTGGAATTCGACCAGAGTTCCATTTTCAAGATGATTTACGAAGCCGAATACGGCACCTACGGCGGCTTCCCCTACAGCCTGCTTCTCGGAGCTTACGAATTCGGCCCGGATCCCGAATCGATCGGCTGCCTGAACAAAATCTCCGAGATCGCCTCTGCAGCCCATGCGCCGTTCATTGCTGCAGCCGATCCGAAGATGTTCGGACTTCCCGATTTCGACAAGCTCGGCAAGCCGCGCGATCTCGCCAAGATATTCGAAGGCGCGGACATGGTCGGCTGGAACGAATTCCGCGGCAAGGAGGATTCGCGCTACGTGAGCCTTGTTCTGCCCCACATGCTGATGAGGCTTCCCTACGGCGAAGGCGGATTGTCCTCGAGCGGAATGAATTTCCAGGAAGGCCTTCGCTCGAGCCCGGATGCGCTTCCCGACCGCGCCAATTTCCTTTGGGGCAATGCCGCATTCGCGCTGGCCGAGCGCATCTGCAACGCATTTTCCATTTACCAGTGGACGGCAGCCATCCGCGGCGTGGAAGGAGGAGGACTGGTTTCCGATCTGCCTCTTTATGCCTACGAGACCAGCGCAGGCAGCAAGGAGCTGTTCTGCCCCACCGAGGTCACGATCACCGACCGTCGCGAGAAGGAGCTGAACGATCTCGGATTCATCAGCCTCTGCCATTGCAAGGGCGCTGGAAAAGCGGCCTTCTTCGGCGGCCAGACCGCGAATCTGCCCAAGAAGTACATCACGCCTGAAGCCAATGCCAATGCGCGCATTTCAGCAATGCTTCCCTACATGCTGGCAGCCTCGCGCTTCGCTCATTACATCAAGGTCATCATGCGCGAAAAGATAGGCAGTTTCATGACCCGCGGCAATGTCGAGGCATACCTGAATGCGTGGATGACGCAATACATCCTCCTTGACGACAATGCGCCTCAGGAGGTCAAGGCCTCGTATCCGCTGCGCGCAGGGATGGTGCAGGTCATGGACGTTCCGGGCGAACCCGGGGTCTACCGCGCGGTGGTTTTCCTCCAGCCCCATTTCCAGCTCGAGGAACTGACCACGTCGATCAGGCTTGTGGCCAAGTTGCCGAAGTGATTATTCCAACCAAATTCTAGAGGACAAAAATGGATCTGATTCTTTTGCAACCGGGAAATCCGGATATATTCGGCGGTGAGAGCAGCACCCTGATCGACGACGAATGGCGCCAGGAAATACTCAAGTTCGGCATGTGTCTCGAGCTCGTTTCCGTGCATCACGGAATGAAGCAGCAGGTCACCACGGACGTGAGCAATCGGGCGCGGACTTCCGGCCGTCCGATCGTCACCGAGTTCACCTGCGTGAAGTACGTCGACAAGACCTCGGTCAAGCTTTACGACTTCTGTCTGCGCGCCGAACCGCTCGGCTCGGCTGACAAAACGACGAAGCTCTATATCGCGCGCAATGCAAACGACAAGACCGGCAACATCATCACCATGGAATTGCGCGACGCCATCATCAGCGAAATCCAGTTCCAGTCGCATCCCGACGACATGCCGACAGAGCAATTCAAGCTGAATTTCACCGAGATCGTGTGGACGTATACCCAGCAGGAAGTGGATACGGCGAAGGCGGGCGGCAACGTTTCCGCAGGATGGAGTCTGATGCACAACCGGCCCATCGGTCAAATCAGCGCGAAATAAGTCGTAAGTTAGGCGAGGGAGTTTCCATGAGGTATCTGCTGGAGCGGCTCGAGTCAGGCGGAGAAGATGCGCTGCCGCTCGAGGCCGCGGTCGGTCTGCAGCTTTCGCGTCTCGTGGCGGTGCACGAGTGGGAATTGCCGAACGGCATGAGCGAGCAGCTGGGCATCGGCTTGCCGAGCGCGGTGGATATCGGCAATGGAAGGGATCTGAAGCGCTACGCCGAAAGGCTGCTGGCGGTGATACGCACTCACGAACCGCGCCTCGAGAAACCGAAGGTTCGGGTGGAAAACGCTGGAAACCATGCCCCGCCCAGAATCGTGGTCGAAGCGTTCCTGCAGAGCGAAACGGGGCCGCGCCCGTTCCTTTTCACACTTCCGGGGGAATGATCCTTGTTTTCTCCAGACGCAACGCTGAAGGACTACTACTACCGCGAACTCCTCGCGCTGCGCGACGATGCGGTGACTTTCGGACGGTCGTATCCAAAGCTCGCCCGCGCGCTTGCGCTGCACAAGGGTAGCGCCGAGGATCCGCATGTCGAGCTGCTGATGCAATCATTCGCATGGCTTACCGGCAGGCTGCATTACGAAATGGAGGAAGATCTTGCGGCGATGCCGAACGCGCTCATGGCCTATCTCCAGCCCCATCTGGAATCTCCTGTTCCCTGCATGACCGTTGCCGAAATCCAGGTCAAGCCCGACGGCGCCAATTTCGCCAAAGGGGTGAGCCTCGAACGCGGCAGGCAGTTCCGCGCCAAGGCTGCGGACGATCTCGGGAACTCGATTTATTGCCGCATGCGCACGACGCAGGAAACCCCGCTCTGGCCGATCAAGGTGACGGAGGCGAGGATCCAGAGCGTGAAGGACAGCCCGCTTCCCGACGAGCGCCCCAACGTCTATTCCGTGCTCAACATCACGCTGGAAGCCTCAGGCGGCATGGACCTGGAAGCGCTGGATGCAGGGAAGCTCCGTTTCTATATCGACGAAACGCATCGCCTTTCGTGGTATCTCTACGACCTGCTTTCCCTCAACCTGATCGGCATGGCGCTTTGCGGCGAAAACCGCATCGTCGAGCTCGGCGCGGAGAAGCTGCATTGGCTCGGCTACGAGGACGAAACGGCCGCATTGCCCGACAGCGAAAACAGCCATCCGGGATACCGGCTGTTGCAGGAATATTTCGCCTTTCCCGCAAAATTCCTGTTTTTCGAAGTCGACGGGCTCGATTTCAAGGGAATGGGGCGAAGCTGCCAGCTGCTTTTCCTGTTCAACACGGTAGCCAAGGCAGTGAAGCTTGAGCCGGAAGCGCTGCGCCTCAATTGCGTTCCGCTCGTCAATCTTTTTCCTGCGCGAATCGAGCCGGTATCGCTCGATCAAAGCCGCTACGAATACAGGATTTCCGCGGATCACGGCAAGCACAGGTACATGGAAATCCATTCCATCGAGGAACTCGTGGCGAGCGGATCCGGGCGCCCTGCGAGGTCGCTCGCCCCATGGTTCGCATTGTCCGCCGGGACCGCGCTCGCCAACCAGGACTACTATTACGCGAGCCGCAGAGAGGAGAGCCGTACCGGCGATGTCGCCGGCACCGAGACTTACCTATCTTTCCTCGATACCGGCGCAAGCCCAGTCCTGCCTCAGGACGAAGTGGTGGGCGGTCGTGCGCTGTGCACCAATCGGCGCCTTCCTGAACAGTTGCGCGTGGGCGATCTGCTGCAGCTCGAGGGTCCCGGGCCGGTGAGCGAGGTGCGCGTTGCGGCCAAACCGAGTTCCCACCATACCCCCGAACTGATCGGAGCCCGTCCTTGGGCGCTGGCGGGGCAGCTTAGCCTCAACCATCTTTCCCTGGTCGACGGAGAATCTGCGCTTGCCGCCTTCAAATCGCTGCTGCGCCAGCATGTCGGGCCGTCTGCTGCAATCGGACTGAAATACATCGACGGCATCCGCAGCCTGAGCTGCCGTCAGGTCACCCGGCGCCTGGGAAACGACTGCTGGCGCGGCTTCGTTTCAGGCATGCACATTCGCTTCAACATGGATAGGAGCTGTTTCGAACACGCGAGCGCCGTCTTGTTCTGCTCGGTTCTGCATCATTTCCTGACGCTTTACGCCAACATCAACAGCATCGTGGAGACCAGCCTGGAAACGCAGGACAGCAAAGGCATTCTTAAGCAATGGCAACCCTTGTACGGCGCTCAGCCCATACTGTGATGAATTTTTCATCCGGCTTTCTGCAGCGCAGCAATTTCTTCCAGGCGGTCCGCCTGCTGCTCGCCCGCGGCAAGGGAGATGCCTGGCCGCTCGAAAGAAGAATTCGCTTTCGCGCCGAAATGTCTCATGCCTTTCCCGGCCGGGAAATCAGCGCAGTTTCCGAGGACGGGGAAGGTTCGGCTAGCGAAGACGCGCAGCGCTATACGATCAGCACGCCCAATTTCTGCGTTGCAGGCGGACTTGGCCCATTGCCGCCGGCCTATGCCGAATGGCTGAGAGACCAGGTCAGAACAGGGAACAAGGCCAGTCTCGATTTCATCGACATATTCAACCATCGTCTGAATCTCGTCCGCTACCGGCTGAAGGAAAGCTGCACGCCAGGACTCAACAATCTGCTCCCGGAGGAGTCGCTTCTGGGGAGGCATTTGGCCTCGCTTTGCGGCCTGGGCGACTTCGAAAAGAGCGAAGCGCTGCCGCTCCGGTCGCTTTTGGGCATCGCCGGGTTCATCACGGACTGCCGGCGCAATGCGGTCGCATTGACGAGGACATTGAGCCGGTATCTCGGGGTGCCGGTGCGCCTGACCCCATTCGTCGGCGCCTGGCGCACAATCGAGGAAGACGACCGCATTGCGCTGGGCAGACGGAACAATGCGCTGGGCCGTGGCGCAGTGCTCGGCTGCCGCGTCTGGGATCAGCAGGCGAGGGTGCGACTGACCGTGGGGCCCATGGACTACGATCTGCTTTGCAGGCTTCTTCCTCCAGGGGAAGGGAGCAAGCCTGATACGCTGCATCAGGGTTTCGTCGAGCTCGTCGGCCTGCTGCTCAATCGGTGGCACGATTGCGAAGTGCACCTGGAAGTGCGCGCCGAAACAGTGGGCAAATCCGTGCTGACCACGAATCCGGCTTCAGAGGGAGAAGGCATTAACCGCAGGGGACTGCTCCTGGGTGAAACCGCATGGATTCTGAGCGGCATGATGCCGGCAAACTTGCCGATCACGCTGCAGCGCGGCGATACCGTGCGTGTGGCCGAGTTTCTGATCCCGGCATTCGGCAAGGCGGAAATGGCATGAACGGACCCATCGGGCAGACGCGTATTTCCTCCCTTGAGACCGTAGCGCTGGGGCTCCATGTCGCCGTGTTCATGCCGGGAGATAAGGTGCTCGGGAACGAGACCTTCCGCCTCGTCAGCTTCCAGGGCCAGGAAAGCATGAGCGACCTGTTCGAATACAACCTCGAACTGCACGGCAATACCGAAAACGCTTCAGGCGCTAGGATCGATTTCTCGGTCATTCTCGGCAGGCCGATCACGGTGGGCATCAGCCTGCCTGGCCCTGATTCAGACAACGAGAGCGATCTTGCCTTCAGCCGGGCGATACGGGGCGAGGCCGCGCAAGGCATGGCGCTCTTCAACGGCATCGTGGCAAGCTTTTCCATGGAGCAGCCCGGTGTTTACCGGATCACCATGCGCCCTGCGCTGTGGAAGCTTGGGCTGTCCAACGGCTATCGCCATTTCAGCGGCAAGAACATCAGGGATGTGGTGAGCGAAGCGCTGAACCGCTACGGCGTCGAGCATGTCTTTCGCGACGATGTCGATTACAAGTCCGACATTTCGGTCACGCGCATTCAGGACTGGCTTCAGGCCGGGGAGAGCGATCTTGAACTGGTGCGCCGCCTGCTCGGCAAGGCGCATCTCTTCTATTTCTTCGAGCACAGGGGAGACGGGCATGCCATGGTCATCGCCGGCGGCGAAACCGCCTACGGCCAAGTCTACGACGATCGCCGCCCATTGCGCTATACCTGGAGCAGCGCCGACGAGCTCGGGATGGAACAGGAGGACGTGCTGCTCCAGTATTCCTACCAGGAAACGCTGACCAGCAGCCATGTGGCGGGAACTTATGTCCGCCAGCAGGCCGTGTGGGAGAATGATGTGATTGGGGTGGCGCACTACCAGCTTTATCCGCCTGACAACATCGATGGCGACCTGCCTTTCAACCAGTACAAGGTTTTCCAGTACGGATTGTGCGATCAGGAAGCGAATTACCTCACGAAGATAGCGGAAAACGCGCTCGACGCGAGCCGCAGTCAGTTGAGCGGGAGCAGCCGCTGTCCCCGTTTCTGCCCCGGGAAATTGTTCAGCGTCAGCGGCAGGGATCCTGGCGACGGCCTGCCCGTCCAACCGAGCCTCGAGGGGCACCAG
Organism: Pseudomonadota bacterium; assembly: GCA_021802545.1. Taxonomy (GTDB): domain Bacteria; phylum Pseudomonadota; class Gammaproteobacteria; order Burkholderiales; family JABEVD01; genus JABEVD01. The sequence goes on along the minus strand of JAJZRS010000029.1, from coordinate 15,143 downwards.
TACGTGCTGACCATGGTCAAGCACCAGGCGAGCCTCGACGGCAGCTATCAGAACGAATTCCAGGCGCTGCCCAAGGCGCCGGTATTGCCGTTCTCTCTTCAGGATACCCAGCAGGGCGCCGTTCTCGCCAAGGTTGTCCCGGGAGAGCCCAAGGACTGGCGCTATTATCCGCGGAGCGTTTTCGACCCGCAGACAGATGTCGAGATCGATCTTCAGGCCGATAAAAAAGAATTGCATGCCAAAGGCGTGACGGTCGAACTCGCAACCGGCGCAAGATTCTGGGCGAGGCTTCCCGTGCACGCGTCCAGCGCCCCTGAGGTCGGCTCGATGGTGATGGTTTCCCGCGCCAACGACGAATCGGAGCTCCCCGAAATTTCGCTGATCTCGTCTGACGGCAGCATGACGGTGACGTCTACTGGCTGGACGGCCCATTCCAGCGTCGGCAACAGCTATTCGACTTCATGGGGCGACAGCAAGAGCATACGATGCGGCGCGGCAACGCCTGACGTGCTGGACGATGCGCGCGGTATCGTCGAGAGTGCCTATCAAAGCGGACAATACAAGGACAGCAGCTACAGCAGGGGGGGAAGCTACGGCTATTCCACTTCCGAGAACGGCAGATCTGGATTGTTGAGCCGCAGCGAATCCTACGGCAACACCTACAATACCCAGGAAGCGGACGAGACGAAAAGCCGGTCGGATATCGGCTACAGCTACAGCGAATCGACCGTGGGCGAGAGCTACAGCAAGAGCACCGTCACCACCGGCACCAGCGAAAACACCGTCACCACCAGCGTCAACACGTCGACCACAGGCACGAGCACCAATACTTCGACAACCGGGACGAACACCAATGTCTCGGCCACCGGCATCAGCACCAACACTTCCGCCACCGGCATACAGACCGATTCGAGCGCGACTCTCGTGCAAAACAGCGCGAGCGTGGTCGGCATGCAGAACGGACTCAATCTGATGGGAATGAGCACCAGCATCGGACTCACCGGGATGCAGAACAGCCTGAATCTGACCGGGATGCAGAACAGCGTTTCCGTGGCAGGCTCTCAGGAAAACGTCAATCTCGCCGGTTCGAGCATCAACACCAGCCTCACCGGTTCGAGCGTAGCGACCAACCTTACCGGTTCGAGCGTCAACACCAACCTCACCGGTTCGAGCGTCTCGACCAACCTTACCGGCTCGAGCGTCAACACCAACCTCACCGCATCGAGCGTCAACACCACCTTCACCGCTTCGACCGTCGACATCAATATCGTGGGATCGACCACCAAGATTACGATTGATGGGCCGGTCATCGATATCGACATCGAGGGCGCCTTGGTGATGCACATGGACGAAGCGGAGATCAAGATTCACGTGCCTGGCATCGAGATCAAGATCGACGACGGCCTGGAAATCCATTTGTGAGCGGAAAATGAAAGCCATCAAACCCATGAACCTCGGCCTCCTGCACAAGCCCTACCGGTTTGAACGGCAGGACAGGTTGGTGATCGTCGCCATAGGCTTTTTCCCGCTGGGCGGCAGGGCAAGCGGTTTTCTTTCCGAGCAGGTGGCGTGGCCGGAAATCCTGAAGCGCATGCCGGCAGAACAGGTGCTCGACATGGTGATGCCGAAACCGCATGGAGAAGTGCTCGCCGCAGCATGCGCCCATTCGCCTCATCCCACGTGCGAAATGGCGGTAAGGCTGCAGCTTGGCGCCGTGGACAAGCAGCTCGTGGTGCGCGGCGACAGGGAATGGTTCTACGCTGCAATGCCGCTTCACGGCATCACCGATGCAGAGCCGTTTACGGCCATGCCGATCGACTACAGCCGTGCCTACGGCGGCCCTGAACACGATGGAAACCCGCTCGGAAAGGGATATACCGGCAGGCTGTTCGGCTACCCCATGAAGGGAAACCGCGGCGCAATGCCCAATGTCGAATACCCCGATCGCAATGCATCTGACCATCATCGGAAATCCAGACCCGCAGGCTTCGGGCCGCTCGACGTGCGCTGGTCGCCCCGCCTGAAGAAAGCCGGGACGTACGATCAGCGCTGGCTCGAAGAAGAGTCGCCAGGCCTGCCGAGGGACATCGACTGGAGCGTTTTCAACGCGGCGCCCGAGGATCAGCAGCTGCCAGGCTATTTTTCGGGAGGGGAATCCTACAGGCTGGAAGGGATGCATCCTGAAAAAAGCGTGATCGAAGGCATGATTCCCGACATCCGGATGCGCGCCTTCGCCTCCCGCCAGGGATCGAGCGCAGACGAGGCCGAGGAAGTGGCCATGGTTTTCGATACCGTATGGTTCTTTCCGGATGCCGAAATCGGCGTGGCCCTCTACCGCGGCGAAACCGGCGTCCAAAGGAGCGATGCAGCCGATGTCGAGGGATTGCTGCTCGCCTATGAAAACAACGCTGACCATCCCCGCCGGATCGAGCATTATCGCCAGGCGCTGGCGCTGCGGCTGGGAACAGGCAAGGAAGCCATCGCGCATCTTCTGAACGAGGCGCCGTTGAAACCCGAGCCGGATCATGAAGAGAAAATGCGCCGCGCTGCAGAGCAGCAGGCGGCTGAAGCGGAATATCTGGCGCGCAGCCAAACGCTTCTCGACGCTGCCGTCTCCGAAATTGCGGAGCAAGGGGAGCTTCCGGGCGATTTCCAGATGCCGAAGGCTGCGCTTCCCCCTTTCGGCGTGATCCCCAAGGCAGCCGTTGCAAGAGGCGATGCCGATCTTTCCGGATTGTTTGCCAAGATCGACGCCAAGGTCGACGAGGTGAAGAAAGAAGGCGCGGCGCGCCTTGCCGAACTGGACGCGCAGGTGAAGGAAATGCATGAAACGCTTGCGCAAGCCGAAGCAGGTCAATCGGCTGAAGAAGACAAGGAGGCAGCGCTTGAGCGCGCCCGCAGCCAGCCGTTTTCCGACCTGATTGAAACGCTGAAGGATGCAGTCGATGCGGGGTCCGATGCGCATGCCAAGGTCGACGGAATGGCCTCTTCTCTGGCGAAGCTGAACCGGGAAGGCAGGCGCGCAGCGCTGAAACCGGTTCCATCCCCTCTCGGGAAGGAAGCGTCGGAAGCGCTCGGCGCTGAAGTCCGCCGCCTCGCCGCTGCTGGAGAATCACTGGCTGGGCGCGATCTGGCCGGCGCAGACCTGCGCGGAATCGACCTTTCGAAGGCCGATTTGCGCGGCGTTCTGCTCGAACGCGCCGATCTTTCAGGCGCAAATCTTTCAGGCGCCGATCTTTCAGGCGCAGCGCTCACCGGGGCGAATCTTTCTGGTGCCGATCTTTCGGACACGCTGCTTCACGAAACGGGTTTGAACGGCGTCGAGGCGAGAGGCGCTTCGCTCAAGCGCGCGAAAGGCAGAAAAACGCTGGCGTTTTGCGCCTGCCTGGAAAAAGCGGATTTGAGCGGTGCGGCATTCGAATCCCTCGTCAGCCACCGTGCCGATTTTTCCGGCGCGAAACTCGACGGAACCGTGTTCGAAAAACCGCTGCTTCTGGAATTGCGCGCCGCGGATTCCCTCTGGCGCGGCGCGAATCTGGATCAGCCCATCATGCTGAGCGCTGACCTTACGCGGGCAAGATTCGACAACGCGAAACTGAAAGGTGCGGTCTTCGTCAAAGCGCAGGCGGGCATGATCAAGCTGAAGGAGGCGGCGCTCGAAAACTGCTATTTCATCGGCGCCGATCTTTCCGGCGCCGATCTTGGCGGCGCGAAAGCCCGCGCATCGAGCTGGAGACGAGGGAAACTGGATTCGGCCAACATGGCAGGTGGCGTCTTCGAGGAATGCGATTTCGGGGAAGCGAGCATGCAGCGGGCGAATCTGCGCGATGCGCGCTTCAACCGTTCGATACTGAGCGGCGCACGGATGGCGAACTGCAGCGCCGAAAAAGGCGAATTCTTCCAGACCCAGTGCAGGATGACCGATTTTTCAGCGTCCGATCTTTCCGAGGCGGGCTTCATGCAGGCCGACTTGAGCGAAGCCAGCTTCAGGGGCGCGCAGCTTTCAGGCGCACGCCATCTTCCGGAAAAAGCGGGCAAGGAGACGGGGCGATGAGCGACCTGCAATCGATCGTCCGCAAGGCGGCCACACGCCGCCCGCTCACCGATCTGAACCTTTCCGGTTTCGATTTCCGCAAGGCCAAGCTCGAAGGCGCTGTCTTTCTGCGTTGCGATCTGAGCGGCAGCCGCATGAGCGGCTGCGATCTGTCGAGGACGATCTTCTCGGAATGCGATCTTTCCCGCGCCGATTTGCGCGAATCCCGGCTCGACGGCGCGAACATGGTGCAATGCCGCCTGAAGGATGCCGCCGTCGGCGCGGCGCGCATCAGGCGGATGGTTCTCGCCAGGTGCGATCTTTCAGGGAGCGATTGGCGGAACATGATGCTGGCGCAGGGAGCGTGGACCGATTGCGTTCTTGCCGGTGCGCTTCTTGCCGGTGCCGGCTTCACGCGCTCTGCGCTGGTCCGCATCTCCTTAGACGGAACCGATTTGCGCGGCGCCAAGATGCAAGGCTGCGTCGTCGCGGAGGCCGACTTCAGGCATGCCATGATTGCAGGATTGAGCGCCGAGACGACAGCCATGCCCAAGGCGAATTTTTCAGGGGCTGACCTGCGGGAATTGCGCTTTCATCGCTGCAACATGCAGGAAGCGAATTTCGACGGCGCCGATCTTGCACGCGCCGACCTGAGCGGCTCCTGCTTTCTGAAGGCTTCGTTCGGCAATGCGGTGCTTGCCGACGCACGCGCAAGAGACTGCCTGTTTCTCGAATCGCTCTGGCATGGGACGAATGCTGCCGGGATAGACCTTGAAGGCGCAGTGCTGCAGGGCGCCAATCTGGACAATTGCGTCCTGGAAAACGCCAAGCTTGTTCGAGCATCCCTCATTAAAAGCGTGCAGCGGAAGGTTTCCTATCGCAAGACCGATTTGCGCTATGCCGATTTGTCGCATGCGAAGTTCGAGGACGTTGATTTTTCCGATGCCGATTTCGCCTGGGGAAGGATGCATGCGGCCAGTTTCGAGCGGGTCTCTTTTTCAGGCTCAAGCCGCAAGCGCGCTTTCGGAACCGACAGCACTTTGCTCGAAGCCGAGCGCAAAGCAGGTTTACTGTAGGAGCTTACCCATGAAAACCTTTCCGATCGAAACCCCCGTCAAGTCTGAGTCATGCAGGCAGATGATCGAATCCCGTGTCACCGCATGCATCGCCCGGGACCGCTACCTGCTTGCGAACGGCAGGATCGCGAGACCTGCGATTTCCTGCGTGGTCAGGCCGGCGGTGGGCGACCTGGTGCTTGCCGCAGCCGGGGGGGAGGATTGCCACATTCTTCACATCCTGGCGCGCGAGGAAGACAAGGCGGCAGTGCTTTGCGTTCCGGACGCCAGGGAATTGCGCATCGAGCAGGAAAATCTGACCTTCGTCGCCAGGCAGAAGATCGCCATCCAGTCGCTGCGCGAGCTCGAGCTTGCCTGCGCCGGGACGCTGAGCCAAAGCGCATTGAACCAGTTCGTCCATGTCGCCGAGGCGCTAATCGAGAGCTTCGATCAGCATTTCAGCCGCTCTCGCATCTGCACGCAGGAAGCTTCCGAGATTCTCAAAATGCACGGCGCTCAGGTTCTGCTGAGCGCCGAAAGCGATCTGCGGGCGGACGCGGAACGGATCATGATGGGCTGAGGGAAAAAAATGTTCGCCAACGTCAATCTCGGGGTCATGAATTTTTCATTTCCCGATGTCTGCAAAATTCCGATGCCGGCGCCCGTGCCCACGCCGCTGTTGAACATCGCCATTTCCTGCACCCATATTCCTTCGCAGTTCAAGGTGATCTGCGGCGGCGGTCTCGGCGAAAATCTGCTCACCATGGGAACCATCTCCAACGGCGACGAGGCAGGGGTTGCCATGGGACTGATATCGCAGCTCATCATCGGGCCAGACCGCCCGATCACCTGCAGCATCAAGGTTTTTTTCGGCGGCATACCGGCCACGCGCTTGACCAGCATGACCGGCCAGAACGGCATATTGCCCAATGCGGTGGGAATTTCCATCACGCCGGCGCAGTTCTGCGTCCTGCTCATCAGTTGAGGGAATGGACATGGGCCGCATTTGGATCAGTTCGCTTCTGCTTCTTCTCGGTGCATGCAGCACCCTGTCCGGAATGATTCCGTTCATGGGGCCGCCCAAGACCAGGATCGACGAAGTGCGCATCACGGCGGATGCAGGCGCCAACGGCAATCGTCCGACGCGCCTCGACCTGGTTTTCGTGTACGACAAGAGCGTGCAGGCGGCGCTGCCGAAAAGCGGCCCGGAATGGTTCAAGCAGAAGGCGGCATTGCTTTCGGCCTACCCGAAGAAGATGGATGTGGCTTCCTTCGAGCTGCCTCCTTTGAGCGTGGTGAGTCCGGCCGGCTTGCCGGAAAATTTCGGGAAAGCGATTGTCGTGCTGGCATACGCGGATTACAGGAGCCCAGGAGGCCAGGGCGTTGCCGACATGACTACTTTCAAATACCCGTTGATCCGCCTCGGGGCGGGATCGTTTGCCGTCGAAGAGCAGCACTGAACCATGTACCGGAGAACCGCAGATGCCCACTGAAAACTCATCTCCTCTCGCCGATCTGCCCGATGCGGTGCTGTGGTCGGAAGGCATGCTGCTCGCTCCGCAGCATCTGCAGCAAAGCGACGTGTATTGGCATGAAGTCGCGCGCGGCCGCATGGCGAGCCTCGATCCCGATTACTGGGGATTGCTGTCGCTCGCCGTCGACAGCCGCGCATGGACCAATGGGATGCTGAAGATCGTCCAGCTGAGCGCGGTCCTGCCCGACGGCCTGCCGGTGAATTATCCGCTCGATAACGAGGAGCGCCAATTGACGCTCGACCTCAAGACTGCCTTGCCACAGGATGGGCATCCATTGCGCATCTGGCTCGGGGTGCCTCATCGTGGCGGAGAGTCCGCGCTTCAGGACGGCTATCTGCCGCGCAATCTTTCGTGCGCCGGAACCATGGTTGCTGACGAGGTGACCGGCGGAAATCCCGTTGCCGTGACGAGATCGAGAATCAATCTGGTGCTGATCACCGAAGACAAGCAGCTTGCACGCCATTCGGCTTTTCCGCTCATGGAAGTGTTCAGAAATGTCGACGGGCATATCCAGTTGGGCGCATACCAGCCGCCGATGCTGCGAATCGGAGCGTCCGGATTCTGGGGTGAGGAAGGGTTGTGCCGCCAATTGCAAACCCTGTCCCAAAAGATATGGAGCAAGCTTCGCGAACTTGCGCAAAATTGCGACGAAGACGACGAGTCGTCGATGGGACAGCGCTACCTCGAACAGGCGAGATGCCTGGCAGACGTCCTGCCGCAATACGATGTCGTCACCGGTTCTTCGGACGCGCATCCGCGCGACGCCTACGTTGCGCTTTCGGCAATGGTGGGGAAGGCAGCCGGCCTTTCGTTCAATCCGATTCCGCCGCTTCTTTTTCCCTACCGGCACCAGGAATGCGGAGAACAGTTCCGCGAAGCCATGGCTTACGTGGATCGCAAGCTGGACGGCATCGACACGATGATGGAGAAACTGCCTTTCGGCAACATGGGTGAAAACGCCTTCGCCCGCCGTCTTACCGTCGATTCGCCCAAGGATGAGCTCATCATCGAACTGAAGCCCAGGGCTGGTCAGGAATTCAAGGACATGAAGCACTGGCTCGACAAGACCCGCATCGCGAGCGACGATCTCATGACCGTGTTGAGGCAAAGACGCCTGCCTGGGGCGCAAGTGCGCAGTCTGACGCATGCAGAACGCAAGATGCTGGGGCTGAAGGATACCGCCATCCTGTTCATGGTCAAAAACCAGAACATCGAGGTGGACGGGCAACAGGTCGATGTTTTCCGCCCGGGCAGATCGCTGCTCATCATGGGCGTGGCCGACAACAACATGCCGGCCGGCATCCTGCTCTACCGCTGGAAAGGGAAGCAGCCTTCACTGACACAGGAAAGCGAAATCACGACAGAAGACGGAGAAGACGACCCGATGGTGAAGCAAGATGAATGAAGTCATCAATGACGGTTTTCTTCTGGAAGATTTCATCAGCATTTACGAAGTGGTGGCCGAAATGCGCCTTGCCATTCGGGAAGGCAGGCTCGCAGCCCATCTGGGCGTCGACGCGGAATCCGCCAGCGGCAGCGAAATGGCAAGGCGCATCGGCGCGCGCGTCTCGGACCTGATCGAAGCCAAGCTGAAGAAGGTCAACAACGACGGCACCAAGGTCCAGCAGGCGCATCAGCGCCTCGCCGTTTATGCCGCTGCAGCCCTGATCGACGAAATTTTCATCCTCGAGGAAAACTGGCCGGGACAGGAAGCCTGGCTGGACGAACTGCTCGAATTCAGGTTGTTTCGCAGCCGGGTGGCCGGACAGCGCTTTTTCGAGCTGGCCGAAGACATGGTGCTGCACGAATCCCAGTCGCTCCAGCTTTCCGAATTGGCTGCGATTTTTCTGCTCGCATTGCGTCTGGGCTTTCACGGCCGCTACCGCGGCGCGTCCGGCGCCGAAACGCTGGAATACCTGCGCCGGCGCCTCTTCGAGCGAGTGATTCCTGCGAACATCGCGAGAATCGAGGAGCGCGCCTTCCCGCAGTCCTACCAGTTCACTGTGGAAGGGGGCGAGGGAAAGCGGCTCGCCCCATTGAAGCCGTGGCTCAAGGCTGCGGGAGCCGGGTTCGTCGCTTACCTGGTGCTGTCGAGCGCGGTCTGGCTCATGGTGATACAGCCTTTCCTGAACAGGCACTGAAAAAACTGATGCGCAAATGAAGCCGATGTCACAGGATTTCTTGTTCTGGACCCTCGTGGCCACGACCGCAGTCGTGGGTCTCGCCGCGCTTTGGCTCGTCTCCCGCAGCGGCAAGGTCCAGGGGGTGCGGCTGCCAGGCATGTCGATGCGACTCGGCGGACTCCTGCACAAAGGCCCGTTTGCACGTTTGCTGGAGTCAGTGCAGTACCTGCTGACATCGCGCGAGGCGCGCTATGCGACCCCCTGGGTGCTTCTCGTAGGCGAAAAGGGAGCGGGAAAATCGAGCCTTGCACGTTCATGCACGGTTCAGCTGAAGGATCCTTGCGCGCCGGGGAAGGAAGCAATCGACATTGCCGGTGCGAAATGGCATGCGTTCGGCAGCGGCGAACTGATCGATCCGGACGGCGGGATGGGTACGCACGGAGAGCGGGCATGGAAGAATGCGCTAGACGCAATCGACATGCTGCGCCCGGAAAGGCCCATCGACAAGCTCGTCGTCGTGCTCAATGCGCGCACATTGATGAGCGACGATGCTGACGCGCTCGCTTACTGGGCCAAGGAAACGCTGATCCAGCTGGAATCCATCCAGGAGCGATTCGAATTCGCCTTTCCAGTTTATCTGGTGATCACCCATTGCGATGCAATCACCGGGTTCACTGCGTTCTGGAATGCGCAAAAGGCGTCGCTCCGGGAACAGATCTTCGGCTGGTCGGCACCGCCTGCCATGCAAAGCCAGGCCACGGACAAATGGGTGCCGACCGCCTTCGCCACCATGCAGGAAAGGCTGAGGCAGCTTCTTTATGCGGCTGCCGCAGCCAAGGACGACATCGAGGAAGTGGACCAGGTGTTCATGTTCCCGGTGAGCTTCAACAGGCTCTCGGACCCGCTCTCGCGGTGGTTCGAAATGGTGTTCCAGCCATCGCGTCTGAGCCAGGCGTTTTTCTGCCGGGGAATCTATTTCACGGGCAGCCTGGCCGCATCGGGCGAAATGGAAGACGGGCATCGCCAGGACGTCGCTTTCGTGCGCGACCTGTTCAGGGAGCGCGTTTTCGCCGAACGTCATCTTGCGCAACCCATCCGTCAGAGCATCTGGTCGCGCAACCGCATGATACGCCGCATCCAGTACGCGGCCCTGGTTTGCGCGGTCACCCTGCTGATCGGCCTTGCGTTTTCGGCAAAACAGGCATCGCGGCAAGTGGATTCTCTCGACAGCATTCTCGATTCGATAAGCCCGGTCCATATCCAGACAGAACCGGGCGTCTGCCAGGATGCCGAGAGCATCATGACGCTGCTTCGCCGGATCGCTTCGCTCGATTCCCGCTCGTTCTATCCCGCCATTCCCGCTTCCTGGTTCGACGATCGCGAAAGGGGGCATATAGCCCAGCAAATATCCGAATCGGGATTCAGGGATGTGATCATGCCGGCAATCGCCTGCCGCATCGAACAAAAGGCAAAGGCGCTTGTCGCGATCGAGAAACCGGAAGCTGTCGGCGTCGACCCGCTTTCGCCGCTCAGGCAGCAGTTCCTCGGCTATCTCGGGAAGGTGAGCGAACTCGAACTGAATCTCGACAGATTCGCCAGCATCTCCCGGTCGGTCAGCCAGGAAGAGAAATCGAGGCAGCTTGGCGATTTCGGAAAATTGTTCGCGTACGCTTTCGACCGTCCCCTGCCCAAGGAAATCAGCCGAGAAAAGGGGATATTATCGGCAGCGCTTGCCAACTTCAGTTACGACAAGCGCATCGTGCTTCCCGCCTACTGGCGCAAGAGCTATGCCGAGCAGATCAGCACGATGTCGGGCAGCCTGCGTTCCGCCCTGGACAACGAACTCGTCTCAGGTCCAAAGCTGCTGGAAAACATGGACCGGAGCAGCGAGCCGGGCCATGCCATTCAGGACGACAGCACCCGTCTTCTCTGGTGGCTGAACTGGGTGCGCCAGTCCTGGCTGGGGGCGAGCGCAAGCCGAAATCCATGCGAGGACATCCGCGCTGCGGCAGCGCCGATGATAGGCGGACTGGTCAGCCGCAAGCAATACAGAAAGTACCTCGATTCGGTTGCCGACAGCTTCGGCGAAAAGCTCTGTTTCCAGCCGTCGCTGCGGACCTTGAGCGGGTTGAGCGCCGCTCCTTTCGGCAACATGTTCTTCAGCGACGGGCAGACATTGAGATTGAATCCGGAACTCGGGAAGGAGTTTTCAGGGCTGGGCGAAGTCATGGAGATGCCTTTCATGCACCTCGAACCGCGGCCGCGATTTTTCTGCTCGAACGACCTTTCCGGATGGAACAGCGCATTGCTCCAGGAAGCCAACAGCTACGCACGGCAATACCTGAGCTTTGCAAGCGCGCACAAGATCACGCCGTCTGAGGAGAACAAGCGCCTTTACCTGAGGCTTGCGCGCCGACAGCTCGATGCGGTCATGAGCGGCAGCGTCAACGCCGCCCAGGTATCTTCCCTGCCGAACCTGTCGCTTTCCGGGGCGAGCGCCGTTTCTGCCGGCGAACGCGAACTGATGGACGAAAGCGGCAAGTTCCACGATGCCGCGCCGTCACTCCTCGAGACGCTCGACCTTTACGGACAGATCGGATTCAACGCGAGGGCAAGGCAGGTCGCCCAATGCGCGCGAGAATATGCCGCGGACAGCCTGAGCCGCATCTACAGCCTTGCCGACGGCAGCCGCCTCTACGATCCTGGCAGCGTCGACTCATCCTTTCCCTTGCCCGGCGACATTGCCGTCACGCGCGACTGGCTGGCCAGGCAGGTCTCCAGGATCAAGGTGCTCGCAGGCTACGCCGGACAGTACGTTGCCTTTCTCAAGAACAGCCAGGGGCTGGACGACCATCTTTGGAGCGACGATCAGGATGCGGCCTTCTGGGACAATACCATTGCCGAACTCGACCGTTATCTCCAGTTCAAGGAGACCAACGGGCAGGCGGCCCATCTGAACGACCTGTTCATCAACGTGCTGACCGGCATGAACGCGGACAACTGCAGGGACCGTCTTTCCGCCTACCGGGCGCCCGATTACGGCAACGACATTTTCTCCCGGCTTCGCCGCCAGCGCCTGAGCCAGACGGCGGCCCAGTGCGAGGAGCGGCGAGACGCACCGGCGATGGAAGCCTATCAGATGCTGGCCGACCGGTTCAACCGCGAGCTTTCGGGGCGCTATCCTTTCGCCGCACTGGAGGAAAGGGACGCTTCTCCTGTCGAGGTGAAGGCATTCCTGGCCGATTATGCCGCGAACCGCAAGAAAGTGGACGCCCTGGCCGATGACGCAGGCCAGCCGAAGGTCGGGCGCTTCCTGAAGCAGATGGACGCGGTTGCCGCCTTCTTCGCAGGCAACCTTTCCCAGGCGCCGGCAAGCCTGCCGCTGCGCATCGGCATCCATTTCGACACGCTGCCGGGAAATTCGCCGGGGGCGAACCAGGTGATTTCATGGGCTGCGGCGAGCGGAGGCACCTCGGTATCGGACAACGGCGGCAGCGCATCGCTGGAATGGAGCTGGATGCCGATGGAATTCGGCTTCACCTGGGCGAGCAATTCCGTCTGGCGGCCGCTCTCGGGCGACAACGGAACAGTGATTTTCTCGAGCGGAGGCCCCTGGTCCTTGCTCAGGCTCATCCAGATGCACGGCATGAAGCCTCAGCCTTCGCCGGACCCGGTCAGCCCGGACAGGATACAGCTCGAATTCGAGGTTCCGGTCGGCCAGATAGGCAAAGGAAAAGGCATGATGAGCCGCCTGCATGTCGCCCTGGAGCTCTTCGACAGCAAGTCCGCCACGGCGCTTGCCCCACCTCCACAGTTCCCCTATGCCGCACCGGCGCTCGCAAAGGAATGAAAATGGACATCGATCTGGCCAAGCTGACGGACCGCTTCTTCGACGGGGAGTCTGGCACCTCCCTGGAGCGCCTGCTTTCCCCTGTTTCCCGAGAGCGTCCCGCGGGAGAATCGCTGCGCGGAAGCGATTACGACGGCATCAGGGAAGCGCGGCGGGAGGATGATCCGTCCATTCCGCAGGGCGCCTGGCAGTACGAGCTGAAGCGCGCCGACTGGCCGAAGGTGGCGCGGCTTTGCATCGATGCGCTGGAGAATCGCTCGAAGGATCTGCAGCTTTCCGCATGGCTTCTGGAGTCGCATATCCGGCTGAACGGGTTCAAGGGAATCGCGCCCTGCCTCACGCTCATGCAGGGGCTGTGCGAACGCTATTGGGAAGACCTCCATCCGTGCTTCCCCGGTGACGAGAACCATGAATCCCGCACCAACATCATCCTCTGGATCAACAGCAGCATGCTGCCGACCCTTCGCCAGGTGCCGATCGCCTGGGGCAATGAAGGCAAGGAATACGGCTGGTGCGACTGGGAGCTCGCCCACCGCTACGACCAGTCGAGATCCGCAGGACGTCGCAAGGAGCTCGAAGGGGAACTGAGCATATCTGTCCTGTCAGCTGCGCTCGCCGTGACGCCGGCGGAAGACGTCAGGGAGAATTTCTTGGCGATCTCGGCCGCGTTGCAGGCCATTTCCGGGCTCGGCAAGACGCTCGACGAGCGTTTCGTCGGAGAAGCGCCCAGCCTTGCTGCGCTGCGCGAACTCCTGGCCAATATCGGAGGAACGCTCGAAGGGGAACTCGGAAAGCGCGGCCATCTGTCGAGGATCGAAATCGCGGACGAAGAGGCGGAAGAGGAGGAAGGGCAGGGGCTGCTCGCTCAGGCGATGGCGGACAGGGCGGAAGCCTATGCCTGCCTCGATTCGGCTGCAGACTTCCTCATGCGCCTCGAGCCGCACAGCCCCGTTCCCTATCTGGTCAGGCGTGCGATCGAATGGGGGAATCTCAACACGGTCGAGCTCTACCAGGAGCTTTTCGTGAAGATGAACGGGCAGATCAGCATCTTCGATCTTCTCGGGATCGGAGAAGGGGGTGGCCGATGAGCCTCGCCAGAAAAACGGAAATCCGTAGGGAGGAATCGGATTTCGAGCTCCTCGAAAAATACCGCTGGTCTGCGCGTGCGCTGTCCATCAGGCTGCCGAACCTGCTCGAACTCGAGATCGGAGGGGAGGAAAGATTTTCCTGGATAAGCGGCCTGAGAATGGCGCAAGGCGGCTTGTGGGCGATGGACGCGAAATCGCTGAAGAGCCTTTTCGAGTTCGCATGCCGACTGGGAGACTGGCCGATGGTTCTGGATGCCGGGAAGTTTCTGGGCGATGAGCTGGAATGCCACGAAGCGCTGGATCTCATCGAAGCCTGCGCACGCCTCGGAAAAATGGCGGAAGGGCTCGAAATCTCGATCCGCTGGCAGCTTCTGTTGCCCTGCGACCTGCGCTTTCCTAGAGCCCATGATCGGCTTCTGGAGGACCTGCATTTCAGGCGCCGGTTTCCTGCGATCGAAGGGGATGAATACGGCGAACCCGATCTTTGCCTGATCCCGCTTTCGCACCGTCACCTTGACGACTTCTTTTGGCAGTATTTCGACCCGGGGATTTCGGAACTTTGCTGCCTTCCCGAATTCGTGAGCCGGGAGCAATGGCATGCCTGGCTCTCCGGGCTCTATTCGGATGGAGACGAGCTACCTCTTGCGATCATCCATCGCGAATGGGGCTTCGTCGGCTGCTGCCATCTCGTGATGCATGAAGGCATCGGCTTCCTCTATTACTGGATGGGGAAGGATTTCAGGGGACAGGGGCTGGCCTTCAGGGCGAACAGGCTGCTGCTGTCAGCAGCGATCGAATCCTTCGGGTTGCGCGCATGCTACGCCAAGGTGTTCGAACACAACCTGCCTTCGAGGAGGCTGCTCGAGAGGCTTGGGTTCGAATGCCTGGACTTTCGCACGATTCCCGACGAGACAGAGATTTTCTACAGGCTGGGTGAGGATTCCCGGCACGTCGCCTGTGAATTGCGGGATTTTCTCGCCCGCATGAAGTCGGACACTTCGGTCGCAGAACCGATCTACACGGAGATTAAAGAATAACTGATCAAAGGCGGCAATTTAGGAAAGAGTGGTCTGATCCCTAATTCATTGTGTTGTGCAAAATAATGTACATGTATTTTTACAGGAGATTGAAATGTCCTCACCAAATAAAACTGTTTTTGGTCATGTGAAGGATTTAGGTAGTCAGGCCAAGGAAATGTTTTCAACGTATAAACAAATGACGCCTACTAAAGACCAATCGAATTTTCAGACTCTTAAGTACATGTTCCAGAACAGGAACCATACTTATCACGCTTTTGGTATCGATACCGGGATAAAAGACTATGGCGCTCAGATACTACGGAACCCTCTACTTGCAATGCGCATGAAAAATACAATCAATAATTTTCAGAACACAGGTCAATCAATGGTAAAGCGGATAACAAACACAATGAATGAAATCAATGAAAATCCTGTAACTA
>JAJZRS010000028.1 GCA_021802545.1 Pseudomonadota bacterium | reverse complement strand
GCCGATTTTTCAAGCAGGAGGTTTTCGATGACATGTTCTGGCAGCCTGTGCGGCGCGCTGACTGACAGGCCTTCCGGGGTTATCCTGAGCCCGACGCTTTTGCGGCTGCTGCGTTTGAGCACGTAATGCGTCTTCAGGCCGGAGAGAAGCACATGCTTCAAGGCCTGCCCATTCTTTCCTGCTCGCTCCTTACCCATTTCTCGACTTCCGAGTTGAGCGCGTCCGGCTTCATCCCTTTCGCCTCGATCGGCTTTCCTATGCTGACGGTGATCGTGCCCGAACGCTTGATGAGCGCATTCTTTCCCCAAAGATAGCCCGCATTGTGCGCGATCGGCAGAACGGTCGAGCCTGCATGCGTCGCGAGCCATGCGCCGCCTATCCTGAAAGAGGGAGACTCCCCAGGCGGGATTCTCGTCCCCTCTGGGAAGACGACGACGAAGAACCCCGTCTTCAGCCGCTCCTTGCCCTGTTCGATCATCTGCTTGAGCGCAGCCCTGCCTTCCTCCCTGTCGATCGCGATCGGACTCGTCATGGCGAGCCCCCAGCCGAAGAAAGGGATCTTGAGGAGCTCCTTCTTCAGCACCCAGACCTGAGGAGGAAGGATGACCTGGAATGCGATGGTTTCCCAGGCGGACTGGTGGTTGGAAAGGACGACGCACGGATGGTCCGGGATGTTCTCCACGCCTTCGACCCGGTATTTCACGCCGCAGAGCTTCTCGACCAGGAACATCATGAAGCGCGCCCATTGCGAAATCACCCTGTAGCGGGTCAGGGGATGGAAGGGGAAGGTGAGGATGGAGACGATCGAGAAGAAGGGCGTGAAGACGGCCTGGATCAGGGCGAAAACCAGCGATCCGATCATGCGCTTTCCGTCAGGGATTGCACCGCTTCGGCGAGATCGGAAAAGACCTGTGTGCCTTCGGGAAGACCGCCTGCATCCTGCGTCTTCTTTCCCTTCCCGGTCAGCACGAGGATGGGCTTCGCTCCCACCTTTGTCGCCGAAACCAGGTCCCTGAGAGAGTCGCCTATCGCCGGAACGCCGGAGAGATCGGTTTCGAACCGGTCCGCGATTTGGAGCAGCATCCCTGGCTCGGGTTTCCTGCAGGTGCATTTCAGATCCGCCGTGTGGGGGCAGTAGAAGAAGGCATCGATCCTTCCCCCGACCTGGGCGAGCGTCTTCTGCAGCTTTTCGTGGATGGCGGTGAGGGTGGCCATCTCGAACAGGCCGCGTCCGATTCCGGACTGGTTGGTTGCCACGACGACCGTGTAGCCCGCATGATTGAGCCTCGATATCGCTTCAAGGCTGCCTGGAATGGGCTTCCATTCGTCCGGGCTCTTGATGAACTGGTCGGAATCGAAGTTGATGACGCCGTCCCGGTCGAGGATGATGAGCTTCAAGATGCGAGCCTCGAAATGTCGGCGACCTTGTTCATCGCCTGCTGCAATTGGAGCAGCAATGCGAGACGGTTTTTCCTGAGCTCGGGATCTTCCGCGTTCACCATCACCTTGTCGAAGAAATCATCGACAGGGGTTTTGATTGCAGCGAAGGCCTTCAGGTAGCCGGCATAATCTCCTTCGTCAAGGAAGGAGGAGGCTTGTGGCGATATTTTTTCGAGTGCTTGAAACAGCACTTTTTCTGCTGACTCATTGAACAGTGCCGTATCGACTAGGCTGTTCATCGCGCCATCCGCCTTTTTGAGTATGTTGCCGACGCGCTTGTTGGCTGCGGCGAGCGCTTCGGCTTCGGGCAGGCTCATGAATTCCCGTACCGCGGCCAGACGTTTCGGAATGTCTTGCAGGGAAGGAAGGGGTTCATTCGACGGCCATTCCTGAAGCGGGGCGCAAACAGATGCAACCTCCAGTGCAGTATAGCCTTCATCGCGCAACAGGTTTACCAGGCGATCCAGGATGAAATTGGATAGCGCAAGATATTCCTCTCCACCCAAGCCCTTGAAAGGCCTCTCTGCATAACGGATGGCATCGCCTAAAGTGAGATTCACATCGTCAAGCATGAGTATTCTGATCACGCCCAATGCATGGCGCCGCAAGGCATAGGGATCCTTGTCCCCGGTGGGCTTCTCCCCGATGCTGAACATGCCGACCAGCGTTTCGAGCTTGTCCGCGAGCGCAACGACAATGCCGACCTCGCTCCTGGGCAGCTCGTCGCCTGAAAACCGCGGTCTGTAATGGTCTTCGATCGCGAAGGCGATTTCGGGGGAATGGCCGTCGTGGAGGGCATAATAGCGCCCCATGATGCCCTGGAGCTCCGGGAATTCGCCGACCATGTCGGTGGCGAGATCCGCCTTCGACAGCATGGCGGCCTGCCCGGCCTTGGAAGAGAGCTCTTCTCCTCCCAGGGCGAGTCCGATCGCCTCCGCGATGCTCCAGACCCTGTCGATCCGCTCGCCCAGGCTGCCGAGCTTGTTGTGGTAGACGACGCGCCTGAGCCCTTCGACGCGGGAGGCGAGCGTCTTCTTCCTGTCCTGGTCGAAGAAGAATTTCGCGTCCGCGAGCCTCGGCCTCACCACGCGCTCGTTGCCCGAGACGACGAAGGAAGGGTTCTCTGGCCTGATGTTGGAGACGATCAGGAACTTGTTCGTGAGTTTTCCGTTTTCGTCGAGCAGGGGGAAATACTTCTGGTTCGCCTTCATGGTGAGGATCAGGCATTCCTGGGGCACTTCCAGAAAATCTTTCTCGAACTGTCCTGCGAGCACGTTGGGGCGCTCGACCAGCGCAGCCACTTCCTCGAGCAGCGCTTCGTCCGCCACCGGCTTCAATCCTTCGCATTTAGCGGCATCATTCAGCTGGCGGGCTATTTCTTCCTTGCGCTTTTCGAATGAAGGGATCACTGCGCCTTCATTCTCCATCTGCATTTCGTAGCTGTCCGCATCCCTTATTTCGAGGATGTCGCTTTTGGATTCGAACCTGTGCCCGCGCGTTATTCTTCCCGAATCCATGCCGAGGATCGAGATTGGAACGATTTCGGAACCGTGGAGCGCGACGAGCCCGTGCACTGGGCGGACGAACTTCACGCTTTCCCAGCCGTCTTTCAGCTGGTAAGTCATCACTTTCGGAATGGGAAGCTGGCCGATCGCGTATTCGAGCGCTTCCTGGAGCCCCTCGGCGAGGGTCGCTCCCTTCACCATGCTGTCGTAATAGAGGGATTCGGCTTTGCCGTCCTGGAGAATCCTGAGTTGGGGGAGGACCGATTCGTCGGCGCCCAGGCTCGCAAGCTTCTTGACGAGGGCTGGGGTTGCGTTGCCATCCTCGTCGAGCCCGATCTTGACTGGCATCAGCTTTTGCGAGACGGACTTGTCCGGCGCGGCATCCAGCACGTTCGAAACATGAACGGCGAGTCTTCTCGGGGAAGCATAGGCGGTGAACAAAGCGTCCTCACCGACCAAACCCTGCTTCGAGAGCGATTCGAAAACCGCGCCGGCATAGGCGTTTCCAAGATTTTTCAGGGATTTGGGCGGAAGTTCCTCGACGAAGAGCTCGACAAGAAGGTTCTTCATGCCTGCTCCATTTTCGCCAGCACTTCATCGGCCCATGCTTTCGGCGCCATGGGAAATCCCAGCCTTGCGCGGCTTTCGAGATAGGCGGCTGCGACGCTCCGCGCGAGATTCCTGATCCTTCCGATGTAGGCTGCGCGCTCGGTGACCGAGATCGCGCCGCGCGCATCGAGCAGATTGAAGGTATGCGCGGCCTTCAGCACCTGCTCGTAGGCGGGAAGGGGAAGGTGCTCTTCCATCAGCTTCTTCGCCTGGGCTTCGTGGGAAGAAAAGGCGTGCAGCAAAAATTCCACGTCGCTCAGTTCGAAATTGTATTTCGACTGCTCGACTTCATTCTGGTGGTAGACGTCCCTGTAGGTGACGTCGTTCGTCCATTTCAGATCGAAGACGTTCTCGACCCCCTGCAGATACATGGCCAGGCGCTCGAGCCCGTAGGTGATTTCCCCGGTGATGGGCCTGCAGTCGATTCCGCCGACCTGCTGGAAATAGGTGAACTGGGTGACTTCCATGCCGTTCAGCCAGACTTCCCAGCCAAGTCCCCATGCGCCCAAAGTGGGGTTTTCCCAGTCGTCCTCGACGAACCGGATGTCGTTCTGCCTGAGGTCGAAGCCGAGCGCTTCCAGCGACCCGAGATAGCGTTCGAGGATGTCATCCGGGGCCGGCTTCAGGACGACCTGGAACTGGTAATAATGCTGCAGCCTGTTCGGGTTCTCGCCGTACCTGCCGTCCTTCGGGCGCCTGGAAGGCTGGACGTAGGCGGCCTTCCAAGGCTCGGGGCCGAGGGCGCGCAGGAAGGTGGCGGTGTGGGAAGTGCCTGCCCCGACTTCCATGTCGTAGGGCTGGAGCAGCGCGCAGCCCTGGTCCGACCAGTAGTTCTGCAGCCTGAGGATGATGTCCTGGAAATTGATCATAAGAGCGCGATTCTACTTGTTTCTGCGCAAGATCGCCAAGAGCATGGCGATATCGAGCAGCAGAAAGGCATGGTTTCCCCAGAGAATGTAAGGGGTCGAGCCCGAATAGCCCTGAACCACTCCGGTGAGCGTGCCGCGCGTGAACGGGGCGAGTTCGGACGCGATGAGCCCCTTTTGATCGATGATCGCGGTCATGCCGGTGTTGGTCGAGCGAAGCATCGGGCGGCCGGTTTCCATGGCCCTCATCTGCGCGATCTGCAAGTGCTGGCGGGGGGCGATCGAATTCCCGAACCAGGCATCGTCGCTGACGTTGACGAGCATGGTCGCTTCCGGCAGCTGCCTGATCACTTCCTCTCCGAAGACGTCCTCGTAGCAGATGTCTATGGCGAGCCGCTCGCCTGCGGAATCCATCGGCTTCTGATCTATCGCTCCCCTGGAAAAATCGGACATCGGCATCTTCATGATGTCGAGTATCCAGGAGGAAAAGGGCTTCAGGGGAAGGTATTCTCCGAAAGGCACGAGATGCGACTTCCTGTATGACTGCTCCTTCGATTTGCCGAAATCGAAGACGCTGTTGTAGTAGGTTTTCTCGGTGACCATTTCGGGAAGGCCGGCGAGAACGTCCCCACCGTTTTCCTTCCCGTGGATACGCAGCATTTCGAGGTATTCCCCGGGCACCTCGTTCTTGAACATCGGTATCGCCGTCTCGGGGAGGATGATGAGGCGGCTGCGGCTGGACAAGGCGAGCCTCATGTAGATGTCGAGCGTATCGGAGAGCGCTTCGTCATCCCATTTCCTGTCCTGGGGAATGTTTCCCTGGAGCAGGCTGACCGTGACGGGACGGCCTTCCGGGTGAGTCCAATTCATTTTTTCGAGACCGTATCCGATGAGGAAGACGAGGGCGATGGCGATCGATGCCTGCTTGAAGTGTTCTTTTTTCGAAATCAGGTGAACGAGCCCGCCGCAGAATGCACTGACGAGAGAGATCCCGTAGACGCCGACGACCGGCGCATAGCCTGAAAGCGGGCTGTAATCCGTCTGTGCATAGCCGAAGGCGAGCCAGGGGAAACCCGTGAAGAGCCATCCTCTCAGCCACTCCGCCAGCGCAAGCAACGCAGGGATGAGGAGAACCGGCTTGGCTATTTTCGAATCCGGAATCCTGTCTGAAATCGCGCCTGCAATGGCGAAATAGAGGGAAAGGAATGCGCAGAAGAGGACGGTCGCCAGGATCGCAAACGGCATCGGCATGCCGCCGAAATCGTGCAGGCTGACATAGACCCAGCTGACGCCGAAGAGAAAGAAGCCGAGGCCGAAGAAGAACCCTGTGCCAAAAGAGTCCTTTCTGCCGTCGGACCAGAGACGGATGAGGCCGGCAAGGGCAAGAATGGGGAGAAGAAAGAGGTGGAACGGGGCGAACCCGGCAACACAGATCGCGCCCAGCAGGAAGGCGCCCATTCTTCTTTTGAAGCGCATTATTCGGCGGGCTTCAGCTTTTCGACCAGCAGGGAATGGATGCGCCTGCTGTCTGCGCGCAGGATCTGGATCTTGAACCCCTCGACGAGGATCTGCTCGCCCCGCTTTGGAAGCTTCCCGAACCGGCTCAGCACGAGCCCGCCTATCGTGTCGTAATGCTGACTGCTCAAATGGGTGCCGAAGGCTTCATTGAAATCGGCGATTTCGGTCGCCGCCTTGACCCTGTAATGGCCTGAAGAATCGGCGATGATGTTGTCCTCCGTTTCGTCGAAATCGTATTCGTCCTCGATCTCGCCTACGATCTGCTCGAGCACGTCCTCGATGCTGACGAGGCCGGCGACGCCCCCGTATTCGTCGACCACGATGGCGATATGGTTCCGGTTGCTCCTGAAATCCTTGAGCAGCACGTTGAGCCGCTTCGATTTCGGAATGAATACGGCCGGCCTCAGCATTTCCCTGACGTTGAATTCGCCGTCCGAGTAGTGGCGAAGAAGATCCTTGGCGAGCAGGATGCCGATCACGTTGTCCTTGTCTCCGTCGATGACGGGGAACCGTGAGTGCGCCGTTTCGATGACGAAGGGGATGAATTTCTCGGGCGTGTCGTTGATGTCGATCACGTCCATCTGCGGCCTGGGGATCATGATGTCGCGCACCTGCATTTCAGAGACCTGCATGACCCCTTCGATCATGCCGAGCGCGTCAGCATCGAGCAGGTTGCGTTCGTAGGCCGAGTGCAACAGCGCGACCAGTTGCTCCCTGTCTTCGGGTTCGCGCATCAGGAGCGCGCTCAATCGATGTAGCCAGCTTGCCTTATTGGAAGGCTCGTCCATGTCCGTTTTTCGGGTTGCCCAACAATTATTCTGCCGGAACTCTGCCCGTAAAGCAAAAGATAGCTGTTATAGTAGCATGATGAGTAAAAATGCCATTCTCGAAGCCGAGCGCTGCGTCTCGTGCGGCCTCTGCTTGCAGAATTGCCCGACCTACCTGAAGACATTGTCGGAAGCCGATTCGCCGCGGGGAAGGATCGCCCTGATGCGCGGCGCGGCTCGATGCGAAATTCCGATCAATGCCCGCTTTGTCGAGCACATCGACCTTTGCCTCGACTGCAGGGCATGCGAGCGGGTGTGCCCGAACCAGGTCGCATACGGGTCCATCCTGAGAGCCATGAGAAAGCCCGTGGAGGCTGCCAAAAGGCAAGGGCTCCTGGAGAAGCTGTTCAGGCGCGCCTCGCTTTTCCTGCTTGCCCATCCGGAAAAGATCGAGCAATTCGGGCGGCGCTATTTAGGCAGCCCGATCAGAGGTCTCCTGCCGGACAAGCTGAAAAAACTCGACGCCATGCTGCCGGATGCGCCAGCAAGAGAGATCAAGCCCAGCATCTATCCGGCGGTCGGAGAAAAGCGCGGGGATGTCGGACTTTTCCTGGGCTGCGTCGCGAGGATTTCGGATTCGGTCACTTTGAGGGCTTCGATCCATGTGCTCAACAGGCTCGGCTACACGGTGCATGTCCCGCAAGCCCAGACCTGCTGCGGCGCGCTCCACGGACGGCTTGGGGAAGACGAGGCGCCCCTGGTCGAAAGGAACAGGAGCGCTTTTGCCAAGGTCGACAAAATAGTGTGCACTTCCTCCGCATGCGCGGCTGAGCTTCTCGAGCAATTTCCCGGCAGAGTTTTCGACATCAGCCGTTTCCTGAACGAGTCGGAGGGGTGGGAAAATATGGAGATTTCGCCGCTCGATGCGAAGATCGCAGTGCACGACCCCTGCTCCCTGAGGAATGTCCTGAAAGGAGAGGCGCATCCCTACAAGCTTCTTGAGCGCATACCGAATGCGAAAATAGTCGCGCTTCCCGGAAACAGCCAGTGCTGCGGTTCCGCAGGAAGCTATTTCCTGACGCAGCCGGCCATGGCAAATGCGCTCATGGATGATAAAATGAAATTGATCGGGGGAGTCAATGCGGATGTCGTCGCGACGTCCAATGTCGGATGCGCGATGTCTTTCAAAGCGAGAGGATTGAGAACGCAGCATCCCGTGGTCCTTCTCGCCTATCAGATGGGGTTCGTATGATCGACAGGATTATCGTAGGGTTCGACAAGGGATTGAGGACGCTCTTCGCGCCCGCTTCCACATTGAGGCCGCAGCCTGGAGAAGAGCTGCACGAGGAGAATCTGAGCCCTGAGGAGAAGCGGCTTTCGGCTTCCCTGATGCGCATCAATCATACCGGCGAGATCTGCGCGCAGGCGCTCTATCAGGGACAGGCCATGACCGCAAGGAACAGGGAAGTGGCCAAGTCGCTCGAGCAGGCCTCCTGGGAGGAGACGGAGCATCTTTCCTGGACAGAGACGAGGATCAGGGAGCTTGGCGGAAGGAAGAGCTTTCTGAACCCGCTCTGGTATACGGGTTCGCTCGCCATCGGCGCGGGAATCGGATTCATCGGGGACAAGTGGAATCTCGGCTTTCTCGCCGAGACCGAGCGCCAGGTCGAGCGTCATTTGGCCGGGCATCTGGAGCGCCTTCCCGAAAAGGACATCAAGAGCCGCGCGGTTGTCGAACAGATGAAATACGACGAAATCCAGCATGCGAGGATGGCGACCTCCCTGGGCGGAGTCGAGCTTCCGCTCCCGGCGAAGTTCATGATGAAGCTTTCGTCTAAGGTGATGACCGGGCTGACCTTCTGGGTCTAGAACGGCTTGACCACAACCAGGATCACGATGGCCGCGAGCAAAAGGACGGGGAATTCGTTGAACCAGCGATACCAGACGTGATTTTTCGAATTCTTTCCCGAGGCGAAAGCCTTCAGCAATTTTCCGCAATAGAGGTGGTAGGCGACAAGGAGCAGCACCAGGACCAGCTTCGCGTGCAGCCATCCTCCCGAAAATCCGAATCCGAGCCAAAGCCATGTGCCGAAGGCCACGGCGAGCACCCCGAGCGGGGTCATGAACCGGTAAAGCTTCCCGGCCATCAAAAGCAGCCTCGCGCATTCCGCGTCCGTTTCGGCCATCGCAAGATTGACGTAGATGCGCGGCAGGTAGAAGAGGCCTGCGAACCAGCTGACGACGAAAATGATGTGGAAAGCCTTGACCCAGAGCATGTCAGTCCCTCAGATTTTCGATCACGATTTTCTTGATCTGGGTCAGCCTGCCGTGGAAGAAATGCCCGGTTCCCGGCAGCACGACGACAGCATGCCCTTGCGGCCTCGCCCATTCGAAGAGGTCGGAAAGCGGGATGACATCGTCTTCCTCGCCATGGATGAGGAGCGGCTCGCGCACGCTTGGCACGTCGAACTTTTTCACTGCGGGGGCGACCAGCACGATTTTTTCCGGCTCGATCTCCTGGGACACTTTCGCCTGGACGAAGCCGCCGAATGAAAAACCGGAAAGCAGCAGGGGCAGATCCCCTTCCGTCTTCTTCAGATGCTCGATCACGGCGAGCGCATCCAGCGTCTCACCCCTGCCTTCGTCGTAGGCCCCTTCGCTTTGCCCCACTCCCCTGAAATTGAAGCGGACGGCAAGATAGCCGAGCTCGGAAAAGGATCTCGCCAGCGTCTGGACGACCTTGTTTTCCATGGTGCCGCCGAAAAGGGGATGGGGGTGGGCGATGAGGGCGATGCCGCGCCGCTTCCCGGGGTCATAGGCGTGCGCCTCGATTTTTCCGGCAGGCCCTTCGATTTCGAGGCGGTATTGATCCATCAGATCTTCAGTCTCTCGACGACTTTGTTCCCGACGAGATGGGACTCGATGATTTCGTCGATGTCTTCGATATCGACATAGGTGTACCAGGTTTCTTCAGGATAGACGACGATGACAGGGCCTTCTCCGCAACGGCCCAGGCAGCCCGCGGAATTGATCCTGATCCTGTCATTGATGCCGAGCGCCTTGATCCTGTCCTTGGCGTGTGCGCGCATCGCGACCGCATCGTGGTTGCTGCAGCAGTCCTCTCCTGCTTCCCTCTGGTTGGTGCAGAAGAAGACGTGTTTTTCGTAGTGGCCCATGTTTTTCCAAAATAAAGGCGATTATCTCATACCTTGCGGTAAATGGCGCCCAGATAGGCGAGCGCAAGGTAGGGCCAGAGCTTGGCAATGAATGAAGTGGAGCCGCTCAAGGTGAGAAGCTGTCCGTATTTCCAGCTGAAAAGAAACAACTCGGAGGTCGGGGAAGCGATGTTCGGCGTGAGGTTCGTGAAGGCGATCTGGGCGACGATGGCGAGGATGGCGGCGATGGTGCGTATTTTCCGTGTGCCGTGCTTGAAGGATGAAATCAGGGCGAGCCCTGCCCCCACTCCGGCCAATGCTTCCTGGTTTGCCCAGGCAAAAAAGACGGAAGGCTTCAGGAGAAAGCCCGCCATGGCCGATTTGATGAGGGTGGCGAGAAAAAGCATCAGCACGACGGGCATCAGCTTCCCTTTCCCTTCTTTCATCATGAGGGACAAGACGAGGCCGAAGGAAAGCAGGTTCAGGGCGATGGAGGCCGCTTCGTGGAAACTGAAACTGTGCGGGATGAAAAGACGCTGCAGAAGCTGCCCTTCGTCGAGAATCCAGCTTCCCATCAGAGGAAGCGAGGGATTCGTCTGGGTGAAGAGCCAAAGCACGACGAGCGCGATGCCTGCATCCCCGGCGGCACCCGGGATGATCCAGTCGTCCCGCCATTTCACGAGATGAATGTCTACGAACGGGAGCCGATTCGCCCTCAGTGCGACGAGCGATCCGATCAGTCCCCCCATGCTGTTTGAAAACCAGTCGAGATTGGAGGCGACCCTCGCAGGAAGATACATCTGGGCGGACTCCATGGAAAAGCTCAGGAGGCAGCAAAGAAAAGTCGCGATGAGGAGCGCCTTGATGCGCCCGCTGCCGAAAGCCATGGAGACGAAGAGGCCGAGCGGCACGTAGGCGGAAAGATTGATGAGAAAATCGCCCCAGAGCACATGCTTCGGCAGCGGCATCGACATGAAGGAGAGCGTTGAGATGCCGGGATCGGTCCACCCCGAAAAGGGATAGAGGCTCGCGAAAACGATGACGGCTGCCCAGGTCGTGCCGAGATAGGAAGCCAGTCTCGTACCGCGGGACATTTCAGCCTGGGCCGCGAATATGCTTGATAAGGGAAGTGGTCGATCTTTCGAACAGGAAGGGGATGGAATGGACTGCGCCTCCCCACGAGGCCACTTCTTTTGCGCCCACGATGTCCTCGACCTTCCAGTCCCCTCCCTTGACGAGGACGTCCGGCCTGCAGGCGAGAATCAGGTTCAAGGGCGTGTCCTCAGTGAACCAGGTCACGAGATCGACGCTTTCCAGGGCCGCGATGACCGCCATGCGGTCCTCCAGGATATTGATCGGCCTGTCGCCTCCCTTTCCCAGCCTTCTCACCGAATCGTCGCTGTTCACGCCGACGACGAGGCTCTTTCCCAGTGATCTGGCCTGGGCGAGATAGGATGCATGCCCCCTGTGCAGGATGTCGAAACAGCCGTTGGTGAAGACGAGCGGCCTTTGCAGAGCGGCGGTCCTTTCCGCAATTTCTTCCGGGCTGCAGAGCTTGCTCTCGAATTCGGGGCGCATCAGTCTGTGTATTCGAAGAGCTCGATGACTTTTTTCACGCCCCCCGTCGTGCTCGCCATTTGCGCTGCCGCGTCGCCTTCTTTGTGGGAGACGATGCCGAGGAGGTAGACGACGTCGCGCTCGGTCACGACTTTCACGACATTGGCAGGCACGTCCTTGCTGTTCAGGAACTGCGTCTTTATTTTCGTGGTGATCAGAACGTCGTTGCTTCTTGAGCCGAGCGAGCTGTTGGGCTGGATAGCGAGTTCGTCGGAGATGGCGCGGACGTTCTCGACGCTTCTTGCGATCTGTTCGACCCTGGTTTTTGCAGACTCGGAAGGCACTTCGCCGGTGAGCAGAACGCTCCTGTTGTAGCTCGTCACGTTGACGTGGGCGCTGTCCTTGAATTCAGCGCTGATGCGGTTTCCTGCCTTGAGTTCGATCGCTTCGTCGTCGATGTAGGCGCCGCTCGTGCGGCGATCCGCTGCCATGAGCGCACCGGCGCCCACGCCTGTCGCGACGACAGGAAAGCAGCCTGAAAGCAGTGGGGGAAGGAGGAGTATCCAGAGCATTCTGCGCATTATTCGGCTCCCAAAAGTAGACAGTCGATTGCATCGCAAAGACAGTGCAGTGCAAGTATGTGGACTTCCTGGACGCGTGCCGTGCTGCTTGCCGGTACGCAGATATGGATGTCGTCCGGCCACAGGTTTTCGGAAACCATGCCGCCTGAGCGTCCGGTGAGTGCGATCACCCCCATCTTCTGGTCGTGCGCAGCTGCAACTGCTTCGAGGACGCTCCTCGAATTGCCGCTCGTCGAGATGGCGAGAAGCAAATCCTTCGGCCGCCCGAGCGCGGATACCTGCTTCGAGAAGACCAGGGAATAATCGTAATCGTTGGCGATCGCCGTGAGCGTCGATGAGTCCGATGTCAGACAGAAGGCGGCAAGCCCCGGGCGCTCCATCTCGAAACGGTTGAGGAGTTCTGCTGCGAAATGCTGCGCATCCGCGGCCGACCCGCCGTTTCCGCATGCAAGTATCTTGCCGTCTTCCATCAGGCATTGCAGCATGCGTTCGGCTGCCGCGGCGATGGGCACGGCGAGGCTTTCCATGACTGCAAGCTTGAGTTCTGCGCTTTCCTTGAAATGGGAGGAGATTCTATGGATCAGGTCCATGTTTGCTTTCATCCTTTAGATAGCTTGATTTTACCTGAAACGACGCGTTCTGCCATCTTCGCAGAAGGCGCCCTTGATCCATTCGATGATTCCTTTTCCGTCGAGGAGGACTGCATCGAAGCGGCAATCCGGCATGAATTCGAAGCGGCTCAGGTAATGCCTGGCAGCGCTCAGAATGCGTCCCTTTTTCCTCTCCGTGATGCTGCTCGATGCGCCGCCGAAATCGTCTCTCGAGCGCAGCCGTACTTCGACGAAGACCAGCGCCTCGTCTTCTTTCATGACGAGATCGATCTCCCCCGTGCGGCAGCGGTAATTTCGATCGAGAAGCATGAGTCCCTGGCTTTCGAGAAACGACAGCGCCGCGGATTCCGCGTCAAACCCCTTCATTACAAAATGCCGTATAGTATCGGGATGAAAGGTTCATTATATGTGGTCGCGACCCCGATCGGGAATCTGGGAGACATCACCCTGAGGGCGCTCGATGTGCTGAAGTCCGCCGATGTCGTGGCGGCAGAGGACACCAGGACGACCTCTGTCCTGCTGAATCATTACGCCATTTCGACCCGGCTTATTTCGCTTCACAAGCACAACGAGAAGGAAAGGTGCGCGGCCGTTCTGGATCTTCTCAAGGAAGGCAGGAAGGTTGTTCTGGTGAGCGACGCGGGAACGCCAGCGATTTCCGATCCGGGCGCCTTGCTCGTGCAGGCGGCAAGGGAGGCGGGCTTCGATGTCTCTCCGATCCCCGGGGCCAATGCGGCGATCGCCGCGCTGTGCGCGTCCGGTCTTTCCGAGGACGGTTTCCTCTTTGCAGGCTTTCTTCCTTCGAAATCTTCCGCGCGCAAGAAAGCGCTCGATTCTCTGAAGGACCTGCCGTTTTCCCTGGTTTTTTTTGAGGCGCCGCACAGGATAATCGAATGCGCGAAAGATCTCGCTGAAATCCTGGGCGGGCAGAGGCGCGCCGTTTTCGCTCGGGAGATCACGAAGCGTTTCGAGACGATCCATTCGTGCTCCCTTCTTGATGCGCAGAATTGGCTAGAGACCCAGGCGCGTGGGGAATTCGTCGTCGTCGTGGAAGGGGCGAGGCTCGAGAAGCTGGAAGGGGTTTCGGAAGAAGGAAAAAGGGTGCTGGAAATCCTGCTCGAGAGCGTGCCGCTTGCGCAGGCAGTCAAGCTCGCGTCGAAAATCACCGGAGAAGGAAAGAATGCGCTATACGCGCATGCGCTCATACAAGAAAAGGGGGAGGAATGAAGCAGTTGCTGATGTGCTTGCTGTTCTTGCTGTGCGCCTCTGCAAAAGCGTCCGAGCTGCCGCCCTTGGAAATCGGGATATGGCCCTACATGAGCACCCAGGCGCTGCTTACCCTCTATCATCCGCTGCAAAAGCACCTTGAAGCGAGCCTGCGCAGGCCAGTGCTTTTCGTCACCGCGCCCAATCAGCGGGCTTTCGTCGAGCGTACCCTGAAGGGCGCCTATCCCTTCGTCATTACCGCGCCTCATTTCGCAAGGCTGGCGCAGGAGAAGGCTGGCTACGTGCCGATGCTGCGGCCGGAGAGAAATCTGGTCTGCCTGCTCCTCGTGGAGAAGAACGGCCCTGTGCATCGTCTGGAAGACCTGAAAAACAGGACGGTCACATTGCCGTCCAAGATCACCATTGTGACCATTCTGACGCTGAAGGCGCTCGAGGCGAAGGGCCTGCAGCCGGGAAGAGACTTTACCTTGCGCTATGCTTTGTCCCACAACAGCGCGGTTCTGGATGTGCTGAGGGGAGAGAGCGCCGCTTCAGCGACGGCTGCGACCATACTGGAACAGATGCCGGCGAGCGACAAGACGGCGCTCAGGGTCCTGGCGAAGACCGGCGAAGTGCCCCCGCTTTTCATCCTAGCCAATCCGTCCATGTCGAAGGCGGATGTCGCGCAGATGAAGCGCATGCTGCTGGATTTCGTCCAGCATACGCCCGAGGGGAAGAGCTTCCTGAAAAGGGTCGCATGGCGTGGGCTGGTCGAGCCATCCGATGAGGAGCTGATGCGCCTGGATCCTTATGTGGCAGAACTGAACGCGTTGCTCGGGCAGGCAAAATGAGCGTGTTTGCCATAAAGTCGCTGCGCTTCAAGCTGATACTGGCCAGCATTTTCGTCGAGATCCTCATGCTGACTTTCCTGGTTTTCAACAGCGTGCGCATCATGCGAACGGATCTGATTGCCCAGGCCCAGACGCGCCTGTTTGAAGTCGGCCCGCTGCTCAATGCCTCGCTCGCGCCGGCCCTGGCCGAGCGCGACTACGGGTCGCTCGACAGCCTGCTCAACCAGGTCAGGCGGGACAAGGGCATCAATTACCTTGTCCTGTACGACGACATGGGGAGAATCGTGGCGTCAGCCGGATGGAAGAAGGGCATGCCGCTCAGCCCGCTCGATGCAAATATCGGCCATTCCGGATCGGATGGGATTTTCGATACGGAAATCCCTGTCCAGATAGATGGGCAGGATTACGGCAGGCTGAGGCTGGGCGTTTCCACGCGTTTCCTGTCCGAAGCGAAGACGGATGTCATCGAACAGAGCGTCGCCATTGCTGCGATCGAGATACTGCTTTCCATTGCGCTTCTGATCGGGAGCGGATACTGGCTGACGCGCAACCTGACCAGGCTCACCCAGGCAAGCGAAGACGTCGCTAAGGGCAATTTCGACACCCAGGTTCCCGTTCGCGGAGTGGATGAAATCGCGAGGCTGGCGACAGCATTCAACACCATGACGGGCGCCGTGCGTTCGAGAGTGATCGAGCTGGAAGAGTCAGAGCGGCGGCAGCGCGGCTACAGGAGTGAAGCGGAAGCCGAGCGCGCAAGGCTGGCTTCACTCCTCGAGGCGATGAACCAGGGGATACTCTTCGTCGGATCCGACAATGCCGTCCTCTATTACAATCCAGCCTTCCTGCGCATGTGGATGATTTCGGGGAGCAGCGATCTGGTGGGCAAGCCTGCCGCAGAAGTGATCAGTCGCTCGGCGAATCTGCTTTCCCAGCCTGACCATTTTTCCCGCTTTCTCCTGGACGTGACCACAACGCACGAGGTGAGCGAGAATTTCGAAATCCACATGGCCGACGGCAGGGTCATCACCCAGATCAGCTATCCCGTGCGCGACAGCGAATTCCGCTTCATCGGCAGGCTCTGGGTCTACGAGGACATCACCAAGGCGCGCCAGAGCGCCGAGCAGCTGATCTACCTTGCCGAACGCGACTTCCTGACCGGGCTGTACAATCGCAGGCGATTCCAGGAAGAGCTGTCTCGCTTCATAGCGACTGCGGAAAGGCGGAAATCCAAATGCGCCCTGCTGTTCTTCGACCTGGACGAGTTCAAGTACGTCAACGATACCTTCGGGCATGGCGCAGGGGATTCCATGCTGATCCGCATTGCGGGAGAAGTGGGCAAGCTGGTGCGCAGCAACGAAATTTTCAGCCGCCTGGGAGGGGACGAATTCGCCATTTTGCTGGTCGATGCGGAAAGAAAGGAAGTCGAGGCGCTCGCGGAAAGGATAGTGCGTGCTGTCGCCCAGATCCCGTTCCGCTTCGACGCACAGAATCTTCGCCTGACCGCCAGCGTGGGCGTTGCGCTCTATCCCGATCATGCCTCCACCGCTGAAGAACTCGTCGGGCATGCCGACGCGGCCATGTACCAGGCCAAGGGCGTCGGAAAAAACACCTGGCGCATCTACAGGGCAGACATCGATCCTTCGCAGGCCATGGTGAACCGCCTTTCCTGGAACGACCGGATCAGCCGCGCCCTGGAAAAAGAGCTGCTCGTGCTGCATTTCCAGGGCGTTTACGGCTGCGGGGACGGCAGCCTTTCCCATCTCGAGGCGCTGGTGCGCATGCGAGACGACGAGGCGCCCGGCGGCATCATCATGCCCGGCCATTTCATTCCCTTTGCCGAGAAAAGCGGCAAGATCCTGGACATAGACAGGTGGGTGATCAAGGAAAGCATCGCGCTGCTTTCGCGTTTTCCCGGCATGCCCCCGCTGGCCATAAACATTTCAGGGCGTTCTTTCGACGAGCCATCTCTTCCCCATTACATTGGGGAAATGCTTGTGAATCAGGGCGTCGATCCGGGGCGCCTGATGGTGGAGCTGACGGAGACATCGGCGGTCACCGATCTGCACGACGCGCAGCGATTCATAGAAGCCTTGAAGAAAACGGGTTGCATGGTATGCCTGGACGACTTCGGAACGGGGTTTTCATCGTTTGCCTACCTCAAGCATTTGAATGCGGATATCTTGAAGATAGACGGCCTGTTCATCCGCGATCTCCCCAACAACAGGGACAACCAGATTTTCGTAAAGGCCATCGTGGACGTCGCGCGGGGTTTGCGCAAGACGACAGTGGCCGAATTCGTCGAGGACAGGGAAACGCTCGACATGCTGAAGCGCTTCGGCGTCGATCTCGTTCAGGGATATTTCCTGGACATTCCCAAGGCGGACTATCCCGCGCTGGCCGTCTGAACAATTAAAAAGGGCGGATGCGCCACAGGAACAGAGCTGCGAGCAGCAGAGCGACCAGGAGGATCAGGCGGTTTTTGATTCTCTGCTCCCGCACCAGATTCTTCAGCTCGGCCTCGATGGGCTCCAGCCTGTTGTCATGGAGCGCGCGGTGAATGAGCCGCGGAATCTGGGGAAGCGTTCCGCCCCAGTTGGGCGCCTCGATTTTCAATGCATTGATGAAGCCGCGCCATCCGACCTGGTCCGACATCCAGCGCTCGAGGAAAGGCTTTGCCGTTTTCCAAAGATCGAGATCGGGGTCGAGCTGCCTGCCGAGTCCTTCGATGTTGAGCAGGGTCTTCTGCAGCAGGACGAGCTGGGGCTGGATCTCGACGTTGAAGCGCCTGGAAGTCTGGAAAAGGGAAAGCAGCACCTTTCCGAATGAGATTTCCTTGAGCGGCCTGTCGAATATCGGCTCGCAGACGGCGCGTATGGCGGCCTCGAATTCGTCGACGCGCGTATTCTTTGGCGCCCATCCCGCATCGATGTGCGCCTGGGCGACCCGCCTGTAGTCGCGCTGGAAGAAGGCGAGAAAATTCTGGGCGAGATAATTCTTGTCCACGTCGGTGAGCGTGCCCATGATGCCGAAATCCAGCGCAATGTACTGTCCGTCCTTTGACACGAAGATGTTTCCAGGATGCATGTCGGCATGGAAGAATCCGTCCCTGAAAACCTGGGTGAAGAAGATTTCCACGCCCATGCCGGCGAGCTTGGGGATGTCGATATCGAGTTTGCGAAGGGTGTCGACCTGGCTGATCGGCGTACCAATCATGCGCTCCATCACCATCACGGAAGTGGTGCAATAGTCCCAATACACTTCAGGCACGATGAGCAGCGGCGAACCCGCGAAATTCCGCCGCAGCTGGCTTGCGCTCGCGGCTTCGCGCATGAGATCGAGCTCGTCGTAGAGGTGCTTCGAGAATTCGGCGACGACTTCCCTGGGTTTGAGCCGCTTTCCGTCCGCCCAAATTTTCTCGATGAGGCCGGCCGCGATGTCCATCAGCGCGATGTCGTTGGCGATGATCCCGAGCATGCCTGGGCGCAATATCTTGACGGCGACTTCGCGTCCGCCAGGCAGGGTCGCGAAGTGCACCTGGGCGATCGATGCGCTTGCGACAGGCACGGGATCGAAGGACTCGAAGACCTTGTCCCAGGGTCTGCCGTATGCCCTTTCGATTTCGGCCAGCGCAAGCTCTGACGAAAATGGGGGCACCTTGTCCTGGAGGAGTGCGAGTTCGTCCGCAATGTCCTGGGGCAGGAGGTCCCTGCGGGTCGACAAGGCTTGGCCGAATTTGACGAAAATGGGGCCCAGCCTCTCGAGCGCCTGCCTCAGCCTCACTGCCCTCGGGGTGTCGAGCTTCCTGAAGAAGAGGATCCTGTTGACGAGTCTTTTGATATGGGAGACTTCTGGATGGGCGAGGGCGAATTCGTCCAGCCCGAAGATGAAGCCGATGCGGAATATTTTCAGAAGACGAAGGAGCTTCAAGTCCTGCCTTCCAGCTTCATGATGCGTTTTTCCAGACGCTCAGCGTCATCCCTGGTTTCGTCCACCTCTCGGAGATACCTGGAAAGGTCATCCTTCCTCGCGATCAGAGGTTGCTCTTCCGTCCAGTATTCCGCGAAATTCCCGAAAAAGCGCAGGGCAGCTTCCTTCTGCCAGGAAAGGAGGGCGGCCGCAGCGGTGGAAATCCGGTGCGCGAGCACGTCTCCGGTGAATTTGGACAGGTCTTCCTCGGCATCCCATTTGAGGTTCCTGAAGAGGAAACCGAGCGCCTTCGCGAATTCGATGTCGCCCGTCATGTCGATCTCGGCCATCTCGCCGTTCATCGTCCTGAAGAGCGCGGAAGGCGTCATCCTGACGCGCGTTTCGGGGATCTCTTCGGCGCCGGAAAGCGTTCCGTCAGGAAGCACCAGAATGTCGAGGTCGAAGGGGGGGAGGGAAAGCCTCGCCGATTTCCCGGCATGCTTCGCAAGCCCTTCCCTTGCCCAGGATTCGGAAGAGAGCAGATGGTTGATGGCCGAAATCGCGGGGTTCAGCATTCAGAATTTGTAGCCCACATGCAGTGCGACGACGCCGGCGCTCAGGTTGTAATAGTCGACGCGCTCGAAGCCTGCCCCGATCATCATCGATTTCAGCTCTTCCTGGGTAGGGTGCATCCTGATCGATTCGGCGAGATAGCGGTAGCTTTCGGAATCGTTCGCGACGAGCTTTCCCATGAAGGGCAGCATCTTGAAGGAATACAGGTCGTAGGCGCGCTGCAGGGGTTTCCATACCTTGGAGAATTCGAGCACCATGAGCTTGCCGCCCGGCCTCAGCACGCGCAGCATTTCCTTCAAAGCGGCCTCCTTGTGGGTCATGTTCCTGAGGCCGAATGCGACGGTAATGCAGTCGAAATAGCCGGATCCGAAAGGCAGCTTTTCCGCGTCGCACTGCACGGCTTCGATCTTGTAGCCATGGTCGAGCATGCGGTCTCGTCCCCGCGAGAGCATCGAATTGTTGATGTCAGTGAGGAGAACGCGGCCTTCCTTGCCGACCTTTTCGGCGAATTTCAGGCTGAGGTCGCCGGTTCCTCCTGCGATGTCGAGCACCCTGGAGCCTTTCTTGACCCCCGAGAGCGAGATGGTCATGCTCTTCCAGACGCGGTGCAGGCCTGCCGACATCAGATCGTTCATCAGGTCATAGCGGCTCGCCACGGAATCGAAAACTTCGGCGACCTTGCCCGCCTTCTCTTCTTCATCCACCGTTTTGAAGCCGAAATGGGTGGTCTTGTTCATTCAGGACTCCCTGCTTGCGCCCGCGCCAGCGAGCCTTTCGAGGTAATCTGCCCAGAGGCTTTCCTGGTTGATCCCGTATTCGTGAAACAGGTCCCACGAATAGATGCCGGTGTCATGGCCGTCCGAGAAAGTGATCTGCAGGCCGTAGTGCCCCACAGGCTCCATGTTGTCGATTTCGACATCCTTTTTCCCTGTCTGGAGCACTTCCTGGCCGGGTCCGTGTCCGCGGACTTCCGCAGAAGGGGAATAGACCCTCAGGAATTCGAAGGGAAAAGAATAGGTCGCGCCGTCCGAAAACGAGATCTCGAGAAGGCGCGATTTTTTATGCAGCTTGATCTCTGTTGGGGTGGGGGTGTTTTTTTCCAGTCCGGCCATGACATTCCTCGATTCCGCTTGATCTTATATCATAAACTAGGTGCCCCGAAACTCAAACCTGTCACAATACCGCAATAATGCGTGAATACCATTGCAAAGTTAAAATTTGAAGAGGCGAGCAGATGGCTGCAACCATACTTGTTGTCGAAGACGAACCGGCTATTCAGGAGCTGATTTCATACAATCTGCAATTGGCCGGGCATAGAGTCGTGTGCGCAGAAACCGGCGAACAGGCTTTTTCGCTCATCAAGAGCGAGCTTCCTGATCTCGTGCTGCTGGACTGGATGCTGCCGGGCGCGAGCGGAATCGACGTGGCGAGGAGGTTGCGCGCGAACGACAGGACCAAGCTGGTCCCCATCATCATGCTGACCGCGAGGACGGAAGAGCGCGACAAACTGCTCGGGCTCGAAACCGGCGCCGACGACTACATCACCAAGCCTTTTTCGCCGCGCGAGCTGATTGCAAGGATCAAGGCAGTATTGAGGCGCCGCGCGCCGCAGATGACCGACGACATCGTGACCATGGGTGAACTGAAGCTCGACCCCGTATCGCGCAGGGTGACCGGCGCGGGCAAATCGGTCGATCTCGGTCCGACGGAATTCAGGTTGTTGCATTTTCTGATGACGCATCCTGGCAGGGTGCATTCCCGCGCACAGTTCCTGGATCAGATTTGGGGAGATCACGTTTTCGTCGAGGAGCGCACGGTTGACGTGCACATTCGGAGATTGCGCAAGGCGCTCGAAGAGAGCAGGCTCGAACACATGATTCAGACGGTGAGGGGAGCTGGATACAGGATGTCGGCTGACTAGGTCATGTCGAAATTCTGGCTACGACTGCTGCCCCAGTCCACATTCTTCACGATTGTGGCGCTCATGCTCTGGGCTGCAATTGGAGCTGCGGCAGCTTTCGCCTTTCTTTTCCTTGCGGTCCTCGTGGCTTTCATCGGAATGCTGCGCAATTTGTCGCTTATCGATGCCTGGCTCGATTCCCCCGCTTTCGAGAGCGTTCCTGAAGGTTCAGGTATCTGGGAGGAAGTCTTTTCGCGTTTGAGGCGCATGGTCAGGCAGCGGAATCAAAACCAGCAGCAGCTCGAAGTGACTTTGCGCGATCTGCAGCAGGCCATCGCAGCGCTTCCCGACGGCATCGTCATTCTCGACCCGGACGGGCATATCGAATGGTTCAATCCCATGGCGCAGCTGTATTTTGGATTGGACGGACGCAGAGACATGGGGCAGCAGATTTCCTATCTCATCCGGCAGCCCCAGTTTGTCGAATATCTTGCCGAGCAGCAGAACGACCATCCCTGCGTGCTCAAGCTTTCCGGCGAACGCATGCTTTCCGTCCAGCTCATTCCCTACGCAGACCGAAAAAGGCTGCTGCTTTCCCGCGACATCACGCGCATCGAGAATCTGGAAAGAATGCGCAGGGATTTCGTGGCCAACGTGTCACATGAGCTCAGAACGCCGCTGACCGTGGTGAACGGTTTTCTCGAGACGCTTTCCGATATGGGCGAGCATCCTGATGCCGAGATGATGAAACGGTCGCTCACGCTGATGATCGGGCAGACGGACAGGATGAAGCGGCTCGTCGAGGACCTTCTGACCCTGTCGAAGCTGGAGAACGCCGAAAATGTGCTGAGCGAAGAAGATGTCGACATGTCCTTGCTGCTCAAGCAGATCCATCAGGACGCAATGAGCCTGAGCGACAAGCGTCACCAGATCGAAGTCAATGTCGAGACGAAAGCCAATCTGCGCGGCAACACGGAAGAACTCAGGAGCGGATTCGGCAATCTCGTCAGCAACGCGGTCAGGTACACGCCTGAAGGAGGGAAGGTTACGCTCTCCTGGAAGACGGAAGGCGATGAGGTCGTCTTCTCCGTGGAGGACAGCGGCATCGGCATCGAGGCGGAGCACATACCCAGGCTGACCGAGCGGTTCTACAGGGTCGACAGGAGCCGTTCCCGCGGCACGGGCGGAACAGGTCTCGGGCTTGCCATCGTCAAGCATGTGCTGAACAGGCATCAGGCCAGGCTCGAAGTCAGCAGCCAGATCGGAAAGGGCAGCCTGTTCAGGGCCGTTTTCCCGCATTCCCGCGTGATTTTCGGAAAATGATCCCGCTATCCGGTAAAATGACCGGAAGACAAGAGGATCGAGGTGAAAATGCTGAAGAAAGGTTTGCCTGCTAGGGGGGGGTATGCGCTCGGCTTCCTGGTTTGCGCGGGTCTCCTGGGCTATGCCTATCATTTGCAGTTCGCGCTTCATCTGGAACCCTGCCCGCTTTGCATATTCCAGCGGCTTTTCTATGCGGGCGCCGGAATCGTCTTTTTTGTCGCCATGCTGCACAATCCAGGCAAGATCGGCGGCATGGCGTACGGACTGCTTGGCGCCCTCCTGAGCCTGGGCGGCGCTGCCGTTGCGGGAAGACAGGTCTGGCTGCAGCACCTCCCGGCGGATCAGGTTCCCGAATGCGGTCCGGGGCTCGATTACATGCTTGACGCTTTTCCGCTCAATCAGACGCTGCGCATGGTCCTGAAAGGATCCGGAGAATGCGCCAAGGTGGACTGGCGCTTCCTGGGCTTCAGCATCGCCGAGTGGTCATTGCTGATTTTCGTTCTGCTGGCCTTCTACAGCCTTTTTCTGATGCGCAAAAGATAATGTCAGACATCTTGGAAAGAATCCTCGCCGTGAAGGCGGAAGAAGTCCGTGTTTCCTCGAAAGAGCGGCCGGATGTCAGGGAAGAGTCGGTGCTGGCCGACCCTCCCCGCGGTTTCCTCGCTGCGATGAAAAGGAAGATCGACATGGGCCACGCCGCGGTCATCGCCGAGATCAAGAAAGCGAGCCCGAGCAAGGGGATACTGAGAGATGATTTCGACCCACCTTCCATTGCGCGAAGCTATGCTGAGCACGGTGCGGCCTGCCTTTCCGTGCTCACCGACAGGCAGTTCTTCAAGGGTGATCCTGAATACCTGAAGGCGGCAAGAGGCGCGTGCACGCTTCCCGTGCTCAGGAAGGATTTCATGATCGACCCGTGGCAGATTTTCGAATCGCGCGCGATGGGGGCGGACGCAATCCTATTGATCGTTGCTGCGCTCGATCTGCCGCAGATGAAGGAAATGGAAGCCGCAGCCATCGATCTGGGCATGGACGTGCTCGTGGAGGTTCACGACAGGAGCGAGCTCGATCTTGCCCTCGAACTCGAAACGAAGCTCGTCGGCGTCAACAACCGCAACCTCAAGACTTTCGAAGTGAGCCTACGGAACACGCTCGATCTTTTGGATTCGATGCCTGAGGACAGGATCGTCGTCACCGAAAGCGGCATACTCGAGCCCGGAGACGTTTCCCTGATGCGGGAGCAGGGCGTGAACGCGTTTCTCGTCGGCGAGGCTTTCATGCGCGCGGCAGACCCGGGACTTGCGCTTGCTAGGTTGTTTTCTATGCCCTAGGCTGATAATTCAGCATGTTCAATACGAACCGCGATCATGGCCCTGCTCGAAATCCGCAACGTCGTTCGCAGATTCGGTGACTTCACCGCAGTGGATGGTGTGAGCATGAGCATCGAACAGGGCGAGTTTTTCACTTTGCTCGGCCCGTCCGGTTGCGGCAAGACGACGCTCCTGAGGATGATCGCCGGCTTCGACTCGCCCCAGTCGGGAGAGATGCGCCTCGATGGGCAGGATCTGATTTCCATTCCACCCGAGAAGCGGCCCATCCATACCGTTTTCCAGAGCTACGCCCTTTTCCCCCACATGACGGTCGCCGAGAACATCGCCTTTCCCCTCAAGATGAGGAAAGTGCCGAAGGAAGAGATCAGGCAAAGGGTGAGCGATTCGCTCGAGGATGTGAGGCTG
Source organism: Pseudomonadota bacterium (assembly GCA_021802545.1). Classification (GTDB taxonomy): domain Bacteria; phylum Pseudomonadota; class Gammaproteobacteria; order Burkholderiales; family JABEVD01; genus JABEVD01. The sequence goes on along the minus strand of JAJZRS010000028.1, from coordinate 5,065 downwards.
GCTGACAGGGGGGGGCGTTATCCAAACGAGCTTTCCGGCGGACAGAGGCAGCGCGTCGCGCTCGCCCGTGCGCTCGTGAACAGACCGAGGCTCCTGCTCCTCGACGAGCCACTGGCTGCGCTCGATATGAAGCTCAGGGAACAGATGCGGCTCGAGCTCATCAATCTGCAGAAGGAAATCGGCGTCACGTTCATCTACGTCACCCACGACCAGACCGAGGCACTCACGCTTTCCCACAGGATCGCCGTGATGAACGGCGGACGAGTCGAGCAGCTCGATGAGCCTTCCAAAATATACGACTCGCCGAAAAACAGGTTCGTCGCCGCCTTCATCGGCACCTGCAACCTGGTCGAGGCGCAGGTCGTGGCGGCAGACGGAGAAAAGATGATCCTCGAAATAAAAGGCTTGGGTGAGGTTGCCGCAAGAAATCCTGGCGCATCGGTCGGGGAGACGGGGACGCTCGCTTTGCGTCCGGAAAAGATCAGGCTGGGAGCGCATTTGGTTCCCGAGCTCGACGAGAATCATTTCAGGGGAAAGGTTCGCGATTTCCTTTACATGGGGGATGTGACGGTTTACATCGTCGAGGTCGGCGAGGGCGAGCACATCGAGGCGCTTCTTCCCAATTCCGCGGCGGGCAGGCCCAGGATCTTCGCGGCAGGCGACCCTGTCGACATCGCCTGGCGTTATGACGCGGGATCCTTCCTCAATGGGTAAGAATCTCGGGAAATGGCTGATCAGCGGGCCGCCCGTGCTCTACCTGGTCGTTTTTTTCGTCATTCCCACGCTCATCATGGTGCTCGCCTCTTTCCGCTACCCGGGAGAATACGGCGGGCTCGCCCCGATCATGCGACATGATGCATCGGGCGCCCATATCAACCTCACGCTGGAGAGCTACCAGGAATATTTTTCCGATTTCATCTACAGCTGGCTTTTCCTCAAGACCCTGGCGTATGCGGTGATCACCACTTTCTTTTGCCTGGTGATGGCCTATCCGCTGGCCCTTCTGATCGCGAAGAGCGCAAGGAAATACCGCGACCTCCTTGTCCTCCTGGTGATCCTGCCGTTCTGGAGCAACTTCTTGATCAGGATCTACGCATGGATGATCATCCTCGGTCCGCAGTCCGTTTTTTCCCAACTCCTGAACGGTTTTCTAGGCCTGTTCGGCATCGATCCGGTGAGGCTCCTTTTCACGCCGTTTGCCGTCGTGGTCTGCCTCATCTACGTGCAGCTTCCGTTCATGGTGCTGCCGCTTTACGCCAATCTTGAGAAACATGATCCAGCGCTTCTCGATGCGGCGCAGGATCTGGGCGCGAACGGATGGCAGCGCTTCTGGCGCGTCACCTTCCCGCTTTCCCTTCCCGGCATCTACGCAGGAATCGCGCTGGTCTTCATTCCTGTTCTCGGCATATTCGCAGTTCCCGACATCCTGGGCGGCACGCGCGGCATCATGATCGGCAACCTCATCAAACAGGAATTTTTGGAGGCGAGGGACTGGCCTTTCGGCAGCGCGCTTTCCATCGTGCTGACCGTGAGCGCGATGATCATCGTGGGTTTGGCTGCGCTCGCGGCGAGAAGGAGGGTGGGGCGCGATGTCTAGAAAACTCCTCGTCGTATCGGGCGCCGCCGTCTATCTTTTTCTCTATCTGCCGCTGCTCATCGTCGTGGCCTATTCGTTCAATGATTCCAAGCTCAATGCGGAATGGGTCGGCTTCACCTGGCACTGGTACAAATTGCTGCTCGATGACGACAGCATGCTGAAGGCGGCAGGCAATTCGCTCATGATTGCGCTGACCGCGAGCTTCGCTTCCACAGTGCTCGGGACGATGGCGGGCTACGCTCTCTACCGCTACAGGCTGAAGTTGCTTCCCGTTCTGATCATGGCGCCTCTCGCCATTCCGGAGATCCTGGTCGGCGTGAGCCTGCTGATCTTCTTCGTCGCGATCAACCTGACGCTCGGCCTCGGAACGATCATGCTCTCCCATATTGCCTTCTGCGTGGGGTTCGTCGCGATCGTGGTGCGCTCAAGGCTTTCGGGCATGGACGAAAGCCTATTTGAGGCGGCAAGAGACCTCGGGGCCACACCCTGGCAGGCCTTCAGGCTGGTCACGCTCCCCCTGATCGCTCCGGGAATTGTTGCAGGCGCACTGCTTGCCTTCACGCTCTCGATCGACGACTTCGTGATCACCTTCTTCACGGCAGGTGTGGGCGCCTCCACCCTACCGCTGCAGATCTATTCGATGATCAAGATCGCGGTCACGCCGGAAGTCAATGCGATTTCGACCCTTCTGATGCTCCTGACCCTTTTCCTCATCGTCGTCGCATCCAGGGTCTCTCCGGGCTCGGTGCGGGGCAGATGATTCGCATCTTACTGATTTTCATTCTGCTTTCCGTTCCCGCATTCGGGGCCGATGAGCTCCATCTCTACAACTGGAACAACTACATCGCCAAGGAGACGGTCGACCGTTTCGAGGCTTACTGCAAATGCAGGGTCATCCAGGATTATTATTCGGACAACGAAGAGCTGCTCGCCAAGCTTGCGGCGGGCGCGAGAGGCTACGACATCCTCGTTCCCACAGGCAATGCGCTCGCTTCCCTGGTGAGGCAGGACGCGCTGCTGCGGCTGGACAAGAAGCTGCTTCCCAATCTGAAGAACATCAATCCAGCCTACCTCAACACGCCTTTCGATCCCGGAAACCGCTATTCCGTCCCTTATGCATACACGGTCACGCTGATCGGCTACAACGTCGAAAAGATGCGGCAATTGGGACTTCCGACCGACACCTGGGCGGTGATATTCGATCCGAAATACCTCGCAAGGGTGAAGGGGCGGGTCACTGTTCTTGACAGCCAGCGGGAACTCATGGCCGCGGCATTGAAGTACCTCGGCTATTCGGCCAATGACACGATCGAATCACACTGGGATCGGGCCATGCGGGTCATCCTGAGGGCAAAACCCTACTGGGCCGCATTCAATTCCTCGAGCTACATCAAGGAATTGACCGTGGGCAACATCTGGCTGGTGCACGGGTATTCGAACGACATGTTCCAGGCCCAGAACGACGCGAGGGCGGCGAAGCGCAAGTTCACCCTGGGATTTTCGATACCGAAGGAAGGTGCAGTGCTTGCGCTCGACAACATGGTGATCCACAAGTATGCGTCCAGGCCTGATCTGGCGCACAAATTCATCAATTTCATGCTGGACGGAAAGAATTCTTCCGAACTCACCAATATGATCGGCTCAGGAAACCCCAACCTTGCCGCGCTGAAGTACATCGAGCCGGAAATCGCCGCCAATCCGGCCATTTTTCCAGGAAAGGAAGAACTCAAGAAACTCGAGATGCTTCAGGATCTCAACATGGAGCAGAGGCGGGTGCTGAACAGGATCTGGATCAAGATCAAGATAGAATGATCATTTCATGATGCGGACGATGGCGCCGGTGGACTGGACCGAAATGGTCTCCGTCGCCTTGCCCATCATCGCAATGTTCCTGGCCAGGATCTCGTGCTTTCTCGGATCGAACATCAGGTAATCCACCCCCTTCAGCATGGCCAGTTGCGTCTTCGGATCCTTGGCCGGGCTCGGCAGGGGCAGGACATCGCACTTGCAGGCGATCATGGTTCTTCCTGGCCATTCGCTTGCGACCAGGACATGTTTCTTTTGTTCGGCATCCGCCTTCGTTTGCTCGGTGATCGCCGAAATCAGCCTGTCTCTCTTGGGCAACGGATCGATTTTCCTGAGGTCGTAATCCGCCCTGTCGTTGACCATGAATGTGGTCGCAAGAACGAATATGAGGGCCATGACGCCGCTGCGCTTGGCCATGAATCCCTCTCCGGGTATCGTTTCGTGTGCCCTGATGAGCAATGCGAATCCGACATGGAGCAGCAGGGCGAGGGCGAGCATGGCCCAGGTTTTGTCCGCAGAAACGGATCCGATCAAAACGCCCAGAACGAGCGTCCGACTGGCAAGGTCATTCCACAGTTCGCCAAAATGCTTGAAAAGGATGAAGAGCAGCGCCACGAGCACGACCCCGCCCGCCATCCAGTCGAACGAGGTCAACATGTCGGAAGGGCCGAGCACGGTCATGGCGAGGGTGCTGACAGGGTTCGTCCACCATGCAAGGCCGCTCCAGCCCATGCGGATCAAAAGAACGAAGAGGGTGATCGAGACGATGCCGATGAAATAGTGCCGCTGCTGCCTGGTATCGACCGGGTTCTTGTACCATTGCCAAAGGAGCGCCAGAGGATAGGCGAGTCCTGCGGGATGGAGGCTTACCGAGAGGGCGATGAGGAAAATCTGGGCGAAATACCATCCCCCCATCGGGCGCGGGGCCTCCCTGTAAACCCTGTCCAGCCAGAAGCCCAGGCCGGGCGCGAGCAGCAGATAGGGGCCGGAGCCGATCGAATCGATCTGGGTGAGGGCGAGCGGAGAGACGAGGGTCAGTCCCGTGGCGATCAGCGCGCTTTCCTTGTCTCTCGTGCGGCTTGCCCAGTCGTAAAGCAGCAATGCTGCGCCGGCCAGGATCAGCAGGGTGAACACCTTGGCTGCGGCGATATTGCCTGTCCACATGAGCCCGATGGGGATGAAAAGAATCGCCCTGAAATCCGGTGCGCCGAGCACAACCACGGGATGGGCAATGCCGTCGACGATGGACCAGACGAACATCAATGCCTGCGCAGCGTTTTCCTGCAGGCCGTAGGCGTCGTATCTCAGGAAAAAGAAAAGGATTGCCGCGCCCCACACGAGGAATACGGAGAGGACCTTGTAGCGCAGCGGGATGGTGAAATTGGCCATGAAAAAACCCGGAAACCCAAGAATTGCGCCTATTCTATCGGCAAGGCGCTGGCAACGCAAAGGCGTCCCGGATTTGATTGACACTTGGAAGCGTCATGTATTATATTTCGCCGAAGCATATGGGGTTCAGTTGCATTCATAAATATTCACGGGAGGAAGCTATGCTGTTTGAGACGGACACGACAACGACGCAAGTGGTGACGCTGTACATCTGCTTTTTCGTTTTTTTCTTTGGATTGGCTTTCCTGCTGCTCAAGAAGAACTCTTGAGATT
>JAJZRS010000047.1 GCA_021802545.1 Pseudomonadota bacterium | reverse complement strand
CCGGGACAGCGGCCATTCCCTTGGCCTATCTCGCAAGAAATGGCCACAGGAGAGCGGTTCTTTCCTGGAATGTCTTCGGCCTCCTCGACCTCGTCACGGCGATCGGTCTCGGCGCAACTTCCTCTCCAGGGCCTTTGCATCTCATCATGGCAACGCCCGACACCACGATCATGACCACGCTTCCCTGGCTGATCATTCCGGGATTCATCGTGCCATTGCTCGCTTCCACGCATCTGGCCATTTTTTACAGGCTGAAATCGTCGAAGCAGGGGGAGAGCAAGATCCGGGTCGAAGGCGCCGGGCGAATCCAGTATCATTCCTGATGCCATGCATGGCAATCGGCAAGGATTCAATCCTGGGCGGACGCTATCGCTTCCACGTCGATGCCGAGGTGTATCTTCAGGTTTTCCCGGCCTTGCGCCGTCACCCTGATCTCGCGGGAAGATTCGGAGCGCAGGATCCAGTTCCGGGCACAAAGCGCCGTCATGAGCGCCACACCGAGCGGTCCGCCGAGATGATGGCGCCTTTCCGTCCAGTCCAGGCACTGCCTGGCTATGCCATGCCTGCCGGTTTTCAGCGCGCCGACATCGATGCCCATGGAAGCGAACCATCCGGATCCCGGAGGCGTGACGGAAAAGCGCTTGTCCGCTTCGACAAGGATGAACTCGCGCTCCTGCAAGCTCACGGCCAGGGCGACGCCGAGCTTTCCTGCGAGATGATCGTAGCATCGCCTGGCGAAACGGATATTCTGCGCTTCTTTGCAGAGCGGCATCCTTCTCGCGGGTTCCCTGACAGTGGCAAGATGCTCGAGCGCATGCGCGACTTGCGCGCCAGCCAATTTGTAGTAGCGGTGGCGCCCTTCTTTCTCGACGGTCAAAAGGCCGCCTTCGACAAGCTTTGCAAGATGGGCGCTGGCCGTCTGCGCGGTAACGCCGGCAGCGTAGGCGAGTTCTCCTGCCGGCAGCGCCCGCCCGTCGACGAGGGCGATCAGCATCGCGGCTCTGGCGGGATCGGCGATCAGGAAGGCGACGGAAGAGACGTAATCGGGCAGGGTGCGCATTCGGGACTCCGGTGTGAAGAGCAGAGTATAGCGTTATGTGAAACAGGATGTTTCGTCACGCGCCGAAACGACGCGGCTGCAGTCCGGCTAGAATCGCCTTTTCCCGATCCGGAACAGCCTCATGAAAAACATGCTCCAGACGAGGGCGGCGAGCCTTGCAGTGCTCTGCATCGGCGTGCTCATCGCCCAGATAGATACCTCCGTCGTGAACCTGGCGGTACGTCCGATCGGCTCTGCTTTTTCCGCAGGCATGGCGCAATTGCAATGGACGGTCGATAGCTACAATCTCGTCTATGCCGTATTTCTCCTCACAGGCGGGATACTCGCGGACACCCGGGGCAGAAGGCGGACATTGCGGCTTGGGCTCGTCGTATTCACTGCGGCGTCGTTGCTCTGCGGCTTTTCCCCCTCCATTTCATTCCTGGTCGCGGGCAGGGCGATTGCAGGACTGGGCGCGGCCCTCATGATCCCTTCCTCTCTGGCGATCATTCGGGTCATCTGGACCGACGAAGCCGAGCGCGGGCGCGTGCTCGGCATCTGGGCGAGTTGCTATGGGCTGGCGCTTGCAATCGGCCCGACGATAGGCGGTCTGCTGATCGAGCAGTTCGGATGGCGAAGCATATTCCTGATCGCAGTTCCGCCTGGAATCGCCGCATATTTCCTGGCATTGCAGGCCATACCGGAATCTTCCGACCCAGACGGCCGGCATTTCGATCTTCATGCCCAGATTCTCGGCGCGATTGCGGCGGGTGCGCTCGCCATGGCCGCGATCGATGCGCGCGAATCCATCCTTTCTGCAGCGTTTTTCCTCGCCGTCGCGATAATCGCCCTGAAATCTTTCATCGCCGTGGAATCGAAAAAAGGAAGTGAGGCGCTTGTGCCGACTTGGCTGTTCGCGATCGGGGAATTCCGTGCGGCGGCGGCTGGTGCGGCCGGCATGACGTCGAGCATGTACGGCCTGCTCTTCGTGCTGCCCCAGGCCTGGCAGGAAACAGGGCGGCTCGGCACCCTGGGATCCGGAATGGCGCTGGTACCCATGGCGACAATCTATGTTTTCATCTCCTTCCTGTCAGGAGCGCTCGCCCGCCGGTTCGGCGTCAGGGCAATGGCGAGCGGCGGGCTGGCCGTCATCGGTACGGGGCTGCTGGTGCTGTGCTTTGCAAAGGTGTCGATATGGCCGGACGAAATCGGCCTGATTCTCGCGGGGATAGGAATGGGACTGGCAACGGGCCCGCTCGTGGGCCTTGCGGTGGGATCCGTCCATGCAGCGCGATCCGGAACGGCTGCCTCCGTCATCAACGTGGCGAGGATGATCGGTGCGACCATGGGCGTTGCCGTGCTGGGCGCCCTGTATGCATCCTTCCGGGACGAACTGCTCGGCGAGCGTCTCGCTATGCTGCTAGGCGCAATCATCCTTTTCGCATCCTCCGCTACGGCCTGGCGAGCGACCATGCATTACGGCCGTACCGCCCAAAAGCCGGAAGCTTGAGCGCCGTGAGCGTCTTTTCCCGCTTGACGGGACGAAAATCAAGCCATAATAGGATATCAGTAACTCGTGGAGAAGCCGATGGAAGACAGGGCTGCAGGAGCGATAATGGGGGCGTTGATAGGGGACGCGCTGGGTCTGGGGTGCCACTGGTATTACAATCTCGAGGAACTGAGAAAGGACTACGGCCCGTGGATATCGGACTACACCACGCCCAGGCCGGAGCGTTATCACGGGGGAATGAAGGCGGGGCAGCTTTCGCAGTCCGGCATCATCCTCGTCATGCTTCTCGAGTCCGTCGTCGAGAAGGGAAGATACGAAGAGGACGATTTCACCCGGAGGCTGGACGAGGAGCTTTTCACGCGCATCGACGGAACGCCTGCCAACGGCCCCGGGGGATACACCAGCCAGTCGATCAGGGAAGCGTACAGGCGGCGCGTGTTGCAGAAGAAATCCTGGAAGGAAACGGGCGGGCATGCGGACACGACTGAAGCCGCGGAGCGACTCATGGTGCTTTCGGCAAGGTATGCGAAAAAACCGCATGACGTCGCAATGCATGTTTCCTCGAACTGCGTCCTGACGCAAGGCGACGAAGCGATCGTCGCCATGACCACCGCCTACGGCTGCGTGCTTTCCCTGCTGATTTCAGGCGAGAAGCTGGATTCCGAAATATCGGGGAAGCTGATGAGGCTCGTCCGGAATGGCGAGCTTCCATTCCATTCCGTGGTCAAGGGCGATTTTCTTCCGCCCAGGCCAGGAGACCCCGATCCTCCCCTCGCGGGGAAGTTTTCTTCCCCGGATGCGCTCCTCACTCCCGGCTATGCGGCCCTCGCCGCCAGAGATCCGGGAATCAGCATAGAGCCTGCCTGGAAAGTCTCCCAGGTCTACGGCATGCCCTGCGCGATCTATCATGTCCTGCCCGCAGCCTATTATCTTGCATCCCGGTTTTCGGGCGATTTCGAATCCGCTGTTCTTCACGCCATAAACGGGGGCGGGCAGAACATGGCCCGCGCCATGCTGACCGGCGCGCTCGCAGGCGCCCAGGTCGGCCTTTCGGGCATTCCTGAGAGATTCATAACCGGCCTGGAAAACGGGAGAAGGCTCGCCGATCTTGCGCTGGAACTCGGGCGTCACGCCGCCCGCGCGTGAGCTCGCTTCTCGAGACTTTCGTTTCCTCGTCGCGGGAGCAGGACCACGGTTCTCGACATGACGAAACGTAATTCGCCCTTTGCTCAGATCAGATGTGGCCTTCGGGCAAAAAGAAAAACCCGGCATTTGCCGGGCTTTTCAGCGCGCCCGCGAAGCACGGGCAGCGCCCGTGTGCGGGTACTGGTTACGCTGCGCGGATGTTGGAGGCCTGCTGGCCTTTTTGTCCAGTGGTCACGTCAAACGTAACGCGCTGTCCTTCGGTCAGGGTTTTGAAGCCGGAACCCTGGATTGCGGAAAAATGGGCGAAGAGATCATCCCCTCCGTTTTCCGGAGTAATGAAGCCGAAGCCCTTGGAATCATTGAACCACTTTACAGTGCCTGTTGCCATATCTTGAATCTCCAAAAAGTAAATAGCGGGGATCTTGTCCCCAAAGGACGAAGGTCAAGGCAGCAGAACAATGAAGGGAAGAATACCGAGAGTAGGGGGTAAAAAACCGAACAGCTATGACAGAACTTGAGAATCGCTGCCGCACACTATCCCCCATAATCTGAAAAATTGCAACATATATCTTCATGGCCGGATACAGTGAAGCAAGAAGCCTCGTCGCAAACAACGCAGCTCCTGAATCTGAAACATGGCTCGACGAACCTGAATGGCTGCTCCGTGCCCTTTGCGGACGATGAATGCCTATCGGTCGAATGGCCGCTCCTGCATAGCAAAGAAGTCTTTCGGTAGTTATTTGATATCGAGGAGACCTTGCGCTGAATTCATGATGGCAATGCATCCAGAATCGTATCTTTATAGATCATGTCTAACATATTGAATCAATGTTGATTTACTCATGTTTTAGGCATAACATGATTTTCGATAATTCCGATCAGTACATTGTGGTGCAACTCTCCAGATTTTCGGGGGTCATAAAATTTCGATGACAATAGAATTCAATGGCTTGAAGATAAATTCCATGATTAAGCGTCCTATGACCCTTTTATTTGCATCTTTTAGGGTGCCTAATTTAAGTTGGGCGAAGAGAGATGATGGAGGCAGGGCATGCCGAACCAAGACCAGGTATTAAATCCCACCGCGGCGCAGGCTTACTACGACGGATTCGGGAAGAAACAGGACAGTCAAGGATTCTATGAGGACCCCGCGCTTGATGACCTGGTGGCCCATGCGAGCTTCGAAGACTCCCGGTGCGTTTTCGAATTCGGTTGTGGCACCGGCAAGTTTGCCGCGCGTCTTCTTGAAAAGCACCTGTCTCCCTCGGCGAACTATTTCGGCATCGACGTCAGCCGCGTCATGGTTGATCTTGCGAAACGCCGGCTTGCGGCATACGGCGAGCGGGCGCAGGTTACCTTGTCCGATGGTTCCGTTCGGTTTCCCCTCTCGGATCATTCAGCCGATCGAATTGTCTCCAGCTATGTTCTCGATCTGCTCTCGGAGGCGGACATCGAGCGCTTCTTCTCTGAGTCACACCGCGTGCTGACGCCCGGTGGCTATGTCTGCATTGCGAGCCTGACAAGAGGCATTGGCGTGTCGTCGCGTATCGTGTCTTTTCTATGGACATCGGTATTCCGCCTAAATCCCGCACTCGTGGGCGGATGCCGTCCGATCCAGGTTGACGCCTTCGTGAATCCTCAGGCATGGCAGGTCGTGCACCGAAGGGTTGTGACTCCGTTTGGAGTGCCGTCGGAAGTACTGATTCTTAGGAGGTCAAACTGATGACCTTGACGATAATCATCCTTCTGGTGCTTGCGCTTTACATGGTGCAGATCTTCCTGCAGGAAACATCGCGCTTCGGCTTTGACCTGCGGGGGATCGTCGGCAATCGCGACAACCCGCCAAAGCCATCGATTCTCGCAGGCCGGCTGGACCGCGCCAAGAACAATATGCTGGAGTCTTTGCCGATATTCCTCGCCTTGGCGCTGCTGGCGTTGGTCAAGGGTGGCGACACGCGCGAGGTGACCCGTGCGGCATCGATTTTCCTCATCGCGCGCGTCGTCTATGTGCCGGCCTATGTGAGCGGTGTCCCCATACTGCGGTCGCTCGTGTGGTTGGTGGCAGTTGCCAGCCTCGCAGCGATGGCGCTGCTCCTGATCTAGCTAGAGCGTGTGTTCCAACCGGTTGCCCAACAAGTCATTCCAGCGGACCATCAAAAAGCCGCGCTTTTTGCTGTCCGCTGAATTCCAACGTTGGGGCTGTAGAAAACACACTTGCAATTCACAAGCTGAATGACCGTTGTTCCCCGTCTTGCAGACTGACAGATTTGATTCCCAATCGGCAGCTCCTGGCACTATGCGGAAGTAGATTACCGATCTCCTGAACTTCCGGTTTTCCCGAATTCGGGAAAGGTTGAAAAGGGGCCGCTACCCTTTTACCATTGGATTTGTTGGCGGCTCGCTTCTCTCGGATAAT
>JAJZRS010000046.1 GCA_021802545.1 Pseudomonadota bacterium | reverse complement strand
GGTGAGGAAGGTCGCTCAGCCGATCCGGGAGGCGCCCGCTGCGCAGATGCCCGAGCGCACCGAAGTTGCGCCCCTGGACGACGAGGATCCCAGGCTCGCCGCCATCCGAAAGATCATCGACGAGCGGGTGAGGCCTGCCCTGATGGGCGACGGGGGAGATCTGGAGATACTCGGGCTGGAGAAGAACATACTCGCCATCCGCTATTACGGCGCCTGCGGAAGCTGCCCGACATCGCTTGCAGGCACCCTGTCCGCCATTTCGAACCTGGTTAAGAGCATCGAACCTGAAATAGAGGTGATTGCGGTATGAGCGATTGGGTCGATGTGGCCGAGGCGGAGCAATTCGAAGTGGGGAAGGCCCATCTTGTCGAAATCGAAGGCGCCAAGATCGCCGTTTACAGGCTGGACGACGGATTTTACGCCATCGAGGACATCTGCACGCACGACAACGGAGAACTCGCGAGCGGCTGCGTCGAAAAGGATGAGGTGATCTGCCCGCGGCACGGCGCGCATTTTTCGATCAAAACTGGGGAGGCGCTCACCGCGCCTGCCTACGAACCTGTCGCCATTTTTCCCGTCAGGCTCGAAAACGGGACGGTCCAGGTGAGGGACGATCGCTGGGACTAGTTTACCGCCCCCCCTCAACTTGCGTATAATGCACATTTGCGCGAGGGGCAGAAACTATGAAATTGGTTCAGAAGGCACTCACTTTTGACGACGTTTTGCTCGTGCCGGCGCATTCCACAGTACTGCCGAGGGACGTTCAGCTCTCGACCCGCCTCACACGCAGCATCACGCTCAACATTCCCCTGCTTTCGGCCGCCATGGATACGGTCACTGAATCCAGGCTCGCCATCGCTCTCGCCCAGGAAGGCGGGATAGGCATCATCCACAAGAACATGAATTCGAAGGCCCAGGCCCTCGAAGTCGCCAAGGTGAAGCGTTTCGAAAGCGGCGTGGTCAAGGATCCGATCACGATCTCCCAGGACATGAGCGTCAGGCATGTGCTGAACCTCACGCGCCAGCACAAGATTTCAGGCCTTCCCGTCGTGGACGGCAGCCGCGTTGTCGGCATCATCACGAACCGCGATCTGCGCTTCGAGACCAATCTCGATCAGCCGATCAAGAACATCATGACGCCTAAGGAGCGCCTCGTCACCGTGCAGGAAGGCGCAAGCCGCGAAGAGGCGATGGAATTGATGCACAAGCACCGTCTCGAGCGCGTGCTGGTCGTCGACAGGAATTTCGAACTGCGCGGCCTCATCACGGTCAAGGACATCATGAAGTCGAGCGAGCATCCGCTCGCCTGCAAGGACGAGCAGGGCAGGCTCAGGGTAGGGGCGGCCATCGGCGTCGGCGAAGGCAGCGAGGAGCGTGCGGAGGCCCTGATCGAGGCAGGGGTCGACGTGCTCGTCGTCGATACAGCTCATGGTCATTCCCAGGGCGTGCTCGACCGCGTCAAATGGGTCAAGCAGCATTATCCCAACACCCAGGTGATCGGCGGCAACATCGCAACCGCAGCGGCGGCGAGGGCGCTGGTCGATCACGGCGCTGACGGCGTGAAAGTCGGGATCGGCCCGGGTTCGATCTGCACGACGAGAATCGTCGCAGGCGTCGGCGTTCCCCAGGTGACCGCCATCCAGAACGTTTCCGATGCGCTGAAAGGCTCGGGCGTGCCGATGATCGCGGACGGCGGCGTGCGCTTCTCGGGAGACATTTCCAAGGCGATCGCGGCGGGCGCGGACTGCGTGATGCTCGGCGGCCTTTTTGCAGGAACCGAAGAGGCTCCCGGCGAGATCGAGCTTTTCCAGGGAAGATCCTACAAGTCCTACCGCGGCATGGGCTCCCTTGGGGCGATGCAGCAGGGCTCGAGCGATCGCTATTTCCAGGAGGCCGAATCGAATACGGACAAGCTGGTACCGGAAGGCGTCGAAGGCCGCGTTCCCTACAAGGGAAGCGTGCTCGCCGTCATTCACCAATTGATGGGCGGATTGCGCGCCAGCATGGGCTATCTGGGCTGCTCCGCCATCTCGGAAATGCATGATCGCGCAGAATTCGTCGAAATCACTTCCGCAGGCGTCAAGGAATCTCACGTGCACGACGTGCAGATCACCAAGGAAGCGCCCAACTACCATATCGATTGACATGTTCCACAAGAAAATCCTGATCCTGGACTTCGGATCGCAATTTACCCAGCTGATTGCGAGAAGGGTGCGGGAGACCAACGTCTATTGCGAACTACATCCCTGCGATGTCGGCGAGGAATTCATCAGGAATTTTTCCGCTTCAGGGATCATTCTCTCGGGCGGCCCCCAGTCGGTCACTGAAGAAGACACGCTGCGCGCACCAAACATCGTTTTCGAGCTCGGCATACCTGTGCTGGGCATCTGCTACGGCATGCAGACCATGGCAGCCCAATTGGGCGGCGGGGTGGAGATGGGCAAGGTGCGCGAATTCGGCTATGCGGAAGTGAGGTGCCAGGGGCACAGCGCATTGCTCTCCGGCATCGAGGACAGGGTCGACTTAGACGGACGCGCCTTCATCGACGTGTGGATGAGCCACGGCGACAAGGTGAGTTCGCTCCCGCCTGGCTTCAAGGTGATCGCATCGAACGCGGCCACTCCGATTGCGGGCATGGCGGACGAAAACAGGAAATTCTACGCCCTCCAGTTCCATCCCGAAGTGACCCACACGATCAAGGGCAAGGAAATCATTGCGCGCTTCGTGCACGACATCTGCGGCATCGGCTACGACTGGAACATGCCCGATTACGTGGAGGAGGCGATCGGGAAAATGCGCTCCATCGTTGGGGAAGAGGAAGTGCTGCTCGGCCTCTCGGGCGGGGTGGATTCTTCCGTGGTTGCAGCGCTCCTGCACCGCGCGATCGGCGACAAGCTGACCTGCGTCTTCGTCGACAACGGCCTTTTGAGGCTCAACGAAGCAGAGCAGGTGATGCAGACCTTCTCCGAGAATCTCGGCGTCAGGGTGATCCACGTCGATGCGAGCGCGGAATTCATGAAGCATCTTTCCAACGTCACCGATCCCGAGCAGAAGCGCAAGATCATCGGACGGGAATTCGTGGAAGTGTTCCAGCGGGAAGCGAAAAATCTGCCGAACGTCAAATGGCTCGCCCAGGGCACCATCTATCCGGACGTCATCGAATCCGCTGGATCGAAGACCAAGAAGGCGCATGCCATCAAGTCTCACCACAACGTCGGCGGACTGCCCGAGACGCTGCACCTCAAATTGCTCGAGCCGTTGCGCGAGCTTTTCAAGGACGAAGTCAGGGAACTGGGGCTCGCTTTGGGCCTTCCCCACAACATGGTGTTCAGGCATCCCTTCCCGGGACCCGGACTCGGCGTCAGGATACTGGGGGAGGTGAAGGCTGAATATGCCGACATGCTGCGCCTCGCGGACGCCATCTTCATCGAGGAGCTTCACGCATCGGAATGGTACGAGAAGGTCTCCCAGGCCTTCGCCGTTTTCCTTCCCGTCCGCTCCGTGGGCGTGATGGGGGACGGCAGGACTTACGAATACGTCGTCGCGCTGCGCGCCGTCCAGACCCAGGATTTCATGACCGCCCACTGGGCCGAGCTTCCCCATTCGCTGCTGGGCAGGGTTTCGAACCGCATCATCAACGAAGTGCGCGGCATCAACCGCGTCGTCTACGACATTTCTGGAAAACCGCCCGCGACGATCGAGTGGGAGTAGGTCGAATCTCGAGCAGCAAGCATGAAAAAGCCCCGAAAGTCGGGGCTTTTTTGCGTCTGCAACACCAAGCGGGATTCCAGGAGCAGCCCTTCGTCGAGCTCATAGTGTAGTCAATCGAATGACCGGTAGATTTTGAAACCAGCCTTACCATTTACACTTGCATCTCGGTCTTTCCGGTCATCCATATCGTGACCTTCTACGAAAGCGTCTCGTAAAAACGGGATGATTCAGTCAGCCGATTGTCACCAAATGAGCCACAACGAACATGATGAATGCACCAAGGCAGGTGAGCATCATGAGGCGCAGTGTAGTATCTGGGCGGTTTCGGGAATGCGCTTCCGGCAGAACGTCTGAGGCACCGATATAGAGCAGAAATCCCGTAAAAAATCCGAGGTAGATCATGAGATTGTATGCGGAGACTCTGATGAATAATGTCGCGGTTGCGCCCAATACCGGCGAAATCGCATCCAAAAACAACATGACAAGCGAAAGCCGAGTAGTATTGCGATTGACAAGCATCAAGCTCACTGTATTGAGTCCATCGCAGAAATCGTGCGAAATTACGGCAATAGCCACCATTGTGCCGACTGCCGATGAAACCTGGAACCCGAGCCCAATCCCAACCCCAACCCCATCCATGAAACTGTGCCCTGCCAGGGAGACGGCAGAGAGGATGCCTACCTGAGGATGGTGGTGCACCGCATAATCGGCTTCGTGGACATGATGGATCAGCACGAACTTCTCAAGACCGTGGAAAAGGAGAAAGCCGACAACCAACGCAACCATTGCCCTAGTTACATCGAACCCGTGTGCAAGGGAAAGCTTGAAAATTTCAGGCAGGATGTCGAAACTGACGACGCCCAGAATGACCCCGGCCGTGAAACTGAGAATGTAGTGGAGCCTGTCGCGAAACCTCAGGGCGAACAATCCGCCGAAACAGGTCGAAAAGAAGGTTGCGATTGAAAATAAAAGGGCGGTCATGAGTTTTCTCGTCAAATCCAGTATAGTTCGCGTCGCCCTATCCGAATATCGTAACAAATCGTATCTTCCAGCTCTGGCAAAGCAACGAAAAGCTATACTTGATTTATTTTCCTGGAACATATCAGTAAATCCTCATCCGGTTCGCGGGAAAGATTGAGTTCTTCCCACTACCCCAGATGGATATTGTGGAAAGCAAATGGCGATTTTATCCATCGAGGATCTCACCAAGAGGTTCAATTCACTCGTCGCAGTGGACGGCATGACACTTTCGGTT
The DNA here is from genome assembly GCA_021802545.1 of Pseudomonadota bacterium. GTDB lineage: Bacteria > Pseudomonadota > Gammaproteobacteria > Burkholderiales > JABEVD01 > JABEVD01. The sequence goes on along the minus strand of JAJZRS010000046.1, from coordinate 1,618 downwards.
GAGGAAGGAGAAGTGTTCGGGCTCCTGGGTAGAAACGGTGCTGGCAAGACAACGGTGATCAAGATGCTCACCACGCTTCTTCCACCCACTTCAGGCAGTGCGAAGGTTGCTGGCTATGATATCGTCCGCCAATCGGCAGAGGTCAGACGCATGATCGGCTATGTCCCGCAGGAATTGTCGGCAGACGGCGAATTGAGTGGATACGAAAATCTCCTGGTGTTCGCTCAGCTCTACGATATCCCAGCCGACAGACAGAAGCTGCTTGTGCGGCAATCGCTCGAATCGATCGGCCTGAAAGATGCGTCGGACAGGCTGGTCCGTTCCTATTCAGGCGGCATGATACGAAGATTGGAAATCGCACAGTCCACCATGCACAGGCCCAGGGTTCTTTTTCTGGACGAGCCTACCGTCGGACTGGATCCTGTCGCTCGCGACGAGGTATTGGCCCATATTGAGAGGCTCGTTGTCGAAGTCCGGAGCACGGTATTCCTGACCACTCACTATATGGAAGAAGCGGATCGGCTTTGCGACAGGGTGGCTATCATGCACAGGGGGAGAATTGTGGCCATGGATACGCCCGAAGAATTGAAAAGAGCAATCGGTGGGGATGAAAGCACTTCACTCGACGAGGTATTCATTCATTACACGGGCGCTGTACCGGAACAGGAAGGAGGATACGATGACGCAGCAGCGAAGCGACATATCGCCCGTCGCCTCGGATAAGGAAGCAGTAGGTTATTTTAAGGTAGTCAGCTTCTTAAGAAAGACGCTCGCCATTTCTTCCATGGAAATCAGGAAGCTCCGTCATGACCCGACAGAACTCCTTACCCGGGCCATCCAGCCTGCCCTGTGGCTGCTGCTTTTCGGCCAGGTATTTAGCCACCGCGGCGTCATTCCGACAGGCGGATTGCACTACATCGATTTCCTTGCGCCAGGGATACTCGCGCAAAGCGTGCTCTTCATCGCGATTTTCAACGGCATTTCGATCATATGGGAACGCGATCAGGGCATTGTCTATAAATTCCTTGCAAGCCCCACTCCCCGTTCGGCGCTAGTTTTGGGAAAGGCGCTTTCTTCAGGGGTAAGGGCCTTTTCCCAAGCGATCATCATTTATTTGCTGGGGATTACACTTGGTGTTTCGCTCGACTTGCATCCACTTTCCCTCATCGGGGTTTCCGCATTTGTACTGCTCGGCGCAGCGTTGTTTTCAACCTTCTCACTCATCATCGCATGCTGGGTCAAGACGAGGGAGCGCTTCATGGGCGTCGGTCAGGTACTTACCATGCCCCTTTTTTTCGCCAGCAATGCCATCTACCCAACATCGATGATGCCCTCCTGGCTTCAAGAGATATCTCGCTTCAACCCGTTGACCTATCAGGTCGACGGCTTGAGAGCGTTAATGCTGACAGGCGGGGCAAGCGATTACGGACTTGCCCTTGATGTCACGATCTTGATTGGGACGCTGGCTATCCTCGTGACCATCAGTGCATGGATTTATCCGAATATCGCAAGATAACTTCTTAACTGGTCACGAAAGCGTTATCTCTGCAGCATTTTCTGGAAGGTTCGAAATTATCTTGGCAAAATGATGATGTGATCGATCATGAATGATTTAACT
>JAJZRS010000007.1 GCA_021802545.1 Pseudomonadota bacterium | reverse complement strand
GGAAAGTCCGTCCGCAGCCAGAAAAATGGACCATTTCCCCGCCCCATAAGCGCTCATCTGGCATTCTGATCATTGCCAGACTGCCAACACCGCTTCAGTTTGATCGTGGTGAAAAATCCGGGCTAGGTAACGGACCGTACTTTCCAGCTTAGAATGGCCTAGCAACAGTTGAACGGCTCTCAGGTTTTTCGTCTTTTTGTAGATCAGCGTCGCCTTGGTTCGCCTCATTGAGTGAGTCCCATAAACTGACGAATCCAATCCGATTGCAGCAACCCATCCATGCACGATCCGCGCATACTGGCGTGTCGATACATGCGGGGAATTATTGATGCGGCTTGGAAAGAGGTATTCCTCGCTGCGCAGATTGGCCTTCTCGATCCATGCGGCAACCGCCGTTCGTGTCGGCTCAGTAAGTTCGAACTGTACCGGTCGTTGCGTCTTTCGCTGGACGATCATGGTTCGCGAAAGGATCTGGCTTCCATGAGTTACATCACGCACGTGCAGGTTAACGAGATCGCAGCCACGCAGTTTGCTGTCTATCGCCAGGTTGAACATGGCAAGATCACGAACTGCTTGCTCATGCTGCAAGTGGAACCGGATGGCCCAGATGTCCTTGGGCTTCAGCGGCGGCTTCTGGCCGATGAGCTTACCCTTGTTCCATGCATCACGTTTTTGAGAATGTTCCATGATAGACTCCTTAGTGTTTGATCGGAGTCCTATTCAAGACCATCACGGTAGCGACAGAAAACAGCTGCCAAGCGTTTTATTTTCGCGTCGAAGATGAGCACCCACTGGCGGGTACCCGGCAAATTGCTGCCCCATCTGGTGAAGCTGGTCACCGGCTGTTTTGGCCGAGGATTGGACTTCGGCCAAAGCGATTTGGTGGTGGCATTGAGAATGTCTGCGGTGTCCGGGGTCACACAGCCAGCTTCCGTGCGGTCAGCCATTCGACCATCGCCGGGTCGCGATGCGAGAAGAACGCACTGGTCGCCGTATCCATTGCTGTGATTTTGTCCATGTCGGAGGCCGACAGTTCAAAATCGAGGACATCGATATTTTCCATCATGCGTTCTTTGTGTACTGATTTGGCGAGGGCGACAACGCCGCGCTGAACAACCCAGCGCAACACCACCTGCCCGACGGACTTACCGTATTGCTTGCCGATTTCGGTGAGCACCGGATTGGCGAACAGATTGTTGCGGCCTTCCGCAAAGGGCGCCCACGCCTCGGCTTGTATGCCTTTGGCTTTCATCCAGGGCACTGCGTGTAATTGCTGGTTGAAGGGATTGACTTCGACCTGGTTGACTGCAGGCTTGATGCGATTGAATGCCATCAGATCGGCCAGACGATCCGGCTGAAAATTGCTCACGCCTATGGCGCGAACCTTGCCTGCTTCCAGTAATTCTTCCATGGCACGCCAAGCACCATGGACATCACCATAGGGCTGATGGATAAGGTACAAGTCGAGGTATTCCATTTGTAAGCGATTCAGGGATCGCTCGAACTGCGCTTTGGTGCCTTCGTAGTTCGAATCCTGCAGCCACAGTTTGGTGGTGACGAACATTTCGTCACGCTTCACGCCGCTCGTTCTCAGCGCATTGCCTACCTGGGTTTCGTTCTGGTACGAGGCGGCGGTATCGATGTGGCAGTAACCGATTTCTATTGCATCCAGAACGGCGCGCTCGCATTCGGCCGGGTCGCTTATCTGAAAGACGCCAAAACCCAATATTGGCATTTCGATGCCGTTGTTCAGTGTTACATTATTCATGCTTATCTCCTTAGGATGTTCCCGCGTCGGGACTATGGAAAAAATTGGCTGTTGCGCCTCCATCAATCAGGAAGTCGCTGCCGGTAATGAAGCCACCTTCCGGCCCCATGATATGTGCCGCAAGTGAGGCGACTTCATCTGGCGTCCCAGCCCTTCCTGCCGGCATTACCTTCAGCATCGCTTGATAGAAATCGGCGCGCTCACCATGCAGTTCGTCATACGCCAACGGCGTCACAATGATGCCGGGGCTGATCGAATTGATCCGTGCACCACGCTTCGCCCAATTAATCGCCTCACCCCGAACCCGCAGTGAGTTGCATCGCTTCGACATCTGATAAGCGTGAAGCGTGTCCCTGACGTTTTTTACAAATTCGAGAGCCAACAGGTCTTCGGCCGGTGCGGTAGCCAGCAGCGCGTCTTGCTCGGCGGTCAGGGCGGGCATGCGATAGCCTGACTGAGAAGAGATCACGACGCCCGAGCCCCCTTCGGCTATGACCTTGCCGAATTCTTCCAGCAGCATGGCGGTGCCGTAAAGATCGACCTTGAGAATGGACTTGATAGGGGCCTGCGAAGGCGACACGCCTGCCGCTTGCACCAGAGCCTTGATCGGCCCGAGTTCTTGCGCCTTTCTGACAACGGCCTGAACCATCTCGCGCTCCGACACGTCTACCTGCATGGCAGTGACTTCAAATCCTGCACCGGACAATGTATCGGCAGCTGCATCTGCCGATTCCTGACTGTGATTGGCCACCAGGATATGGCGACCACTGCTGATGCGACGTGCGATGGCTTGGCCAATGCCTCCTGCGCCAATGACAACGGTGACTTCTTTCATGGCGTTACTCCTTTCTATGGGCAATTATTTCCCGACACGCGCCTGCAGGCTCGCTGGATATCGCTCGCCGTGAATCGTGATTTTCGCCGCAGTCTGTTCGATTTTCTGGAGATCGGCTGCAGTCAGTTCCAGCGTAGCCCCGCCAAGGTTCTCCTCCAGCCGGTGTGTTTTGGTCGTGCCGGGAATGGGAACGATCCATGGCTGTTGCGCGAGAATCCAGGCAAGCGCAACCTGCGCGGGGGTAGCGCCTTTTTCGCGGGCAATGTCACTCACCAGATCGACCATTGCGTGATTCGCTTTTCTGTTCTCCTCGGAAAATCGTGGAACGATATTGCGGAAATCACCGTCTCCGAACTTGGTGTTTTCGTCTATTTTCCCGGTCAGGAATCCCCTGCCGAGCGGGCTGAAAGGCACGAAGCCAATACCAAGCTCTTCCATGAGAGGAAGAATCTCCTTTTCGGGTTCCCTCCAGAACAACGAGTATTCGCTTTGCAGGGCGGTGACAGGTTGAACGGCATGGGCTTTGCGGATGCTCTCCACGCCGGCCTCAGACATTCCGAAGTGTTTAACCTTGCCTTCCGCGATGAGTTCCTTCACAGTTCCCGCCACATCCTCCATGGGCACGTTCGGATCGACGCGATGTTGGTAAAAAAGATCGATGCAGTCGGTGCGCAGACGCTTCAGGGTTGCGTCTGCGACCTCGCGGATGCGTTCCGGCCGACTATCTACACCTTCTGCAACCAAACCGTTCTTAAAACCGAACTTAGTGGCGATCACAACCTGGTCGCGGACGGGCTCCAGTGCTTCACCGACAATTTCTTCATTGGTGAACGGACCATAGGCTTCCGCCGTATCAAAGAATGTCACGCCAAGCTCGAAGGCATGACGGATGAGCTTGATGGCGTCGCTCTTCGTGATGTTAGTGGTATAGCCGTAGTTCAACCCCATGCATCCAAAGCCTATGGCGGATACTTCAAGTCCGGTGTTTCCCAGTTTGCGTTTTTGCATTTTGGTGCTCCTTTCCTGATTCAAGATTTAAACCGGCGATTTACTCTTGTACGGTTCATCGCCTGGTTTTTTCGAGCAGTGCCAGCCGTTCGGCGGGCAGAACAAGAAACAATGCCGCCATGAGTGAAAGGCTGAGCATGATCCCGGCCCCCATGAGCGCCATCGAGATGCGATGGCTTAGCAGATGCACACCTGTAAGGCCGGGAACGCTACTTGATGCAAAGACCACTACAAGCAACCCGAGCCCAAGCGACCCTCCCAATTGGTGAAACACATTAACTACGCCCGAGGCCGCCCCATGGTCATGGTGAGCAACGCCTGCCACACCCGCTACAGTCAGCGGTCCCAGTGACAAGCCGTTGCCGAGACCTACCACAGCCATAGGCAACGCAATATCCAGGGCAAATCTTGCGTGGTCTCCGGCTGCACTGAGCCACAACAAACCGATTGCGGTGAGTGCCAAGGCAACACTGAGCACACGTGCATTTCCCCATCGACTAGAGAATCCAGGCACTAACATAGCTGCGATGAATGTCATGATGGACATAGGTAGAAATGAAAGTCCCGCTTCAAAAGGCGTATAGCCAAGAACGTTCTGGAGGTACTGGGTCGTAAAATAGAAAAAGCTCACCATTCCCCCAAGAAACAGCATTCGAGCGACATAGGCTCCCGAACGCTGACGGCTGGCAAATAGATGCAAAGGCATGATCGGTTGCCCTGCCCGAGATTCGATGGCAACAAAGAGTGCAAGCAGGATGATCCCGCTACCGATTGAAGCAAGTGTTTGCGGCGCAGTCCATCCCAAATCAGCAGACTGGACGATTCCAAATACCAGACAAATCATACCCAGAGTCGAAGTCAATGCACCGAAGATATCCATGTCACCTGTGTGAAGCTCCGATTCGCGGATGACACGTACTGCACTTGCAATGAGCGCGATACCGATCGGCACATTCATCAGAAAGCCGACGCGCCACGATAGCTGTTCTGCAAAATAGCCCCCAAGTACCAGACCTATGCCGGATCCCGCGCCGGCGACCATGGAGTAATACGCAAGTGCCCGGGTACGTTCCTCGCCTTCTGCAAACGTGGTCGAAATAAGTGCCAGCACAGAAGGCGCGATGATAGCCGCACCGATTCCCTGGACGGCACGTGCGCTGATCAGCCATGTCGCAGATTGGGCTAGACCCACGGCAAGTGAAGCAATGGCGAACAGTGCAAGGCCAGTGAGCAGCATGCGTTTACGTCCCAGCAAGTCACCGGTACGCGCACCCAGCAACAGAAAGCCGCCAAAGCAGAGGAGATAGGCGTTCTGTACCCAGGATAGTTCGACAGACGAGAAGCCCAGCCCGAGCTGAATTTTCGGCAAGCCGGTGATGACGATGGAGATGTCGAGCACAATCATCAGGTAGCAGGTCAGCACGATACCTAGAACCCAGTTTTTCTCCTTTCGGGAGAGGTGCAAGTTATTCGCAGTCATCATGATCTTGTCCAGTCGGTTCGGTTTATGAGCGGTATTGCTCGTCCGTGACTTTCTCTTGCCAGTCGGCGGCCTTGCCATCGATCTGCTCTTGGATGGCTATATGGGTCATTGCCGTGGTTTCAGTCGCACCATGCCAATGCTTCTCGTTAGGCGCGATGGAAACCACATCCCCAGGATGTATCTCCTCGATGGGGCCGCCCCAGCGTTGAACTTGACCGCAGCCTGAGGTCACGATCAGCGTCTGACCCAGCGGATGGCTGTGCCATGCCGTCCTGGCGCCCGGTTCGAAAGTGACGTTGGCGCCACTGGTACGTGCTGGTTCATGCGGCTGGAATAGGTAGTCGACGCGAACCTTGCCCGTGAAATATTCCTCGGGGCCTTGGGCGGAAGGTTTTGATCCGATGCGTTGTATGTCCATGATATGTCCTCCTTTGCTCGGGCTCGCTCGTGATCAGAGCGCACGCTTCAAGATGTCGGCGACTACCTCTCGGGTGTAGGTATCTGCGACGCCGAAATATTGGGCATTGCCCAGCACGTTTTCTATGGTTTTCGGCAAGTCAGCCTCGGTAATGCCGAGTTGTGACAGACGCGTAGGCGTTCCGATCTTGTCGAACCATTTTTCCAGTGCGGCAATACCCTGTTCAGCATTACTGACACCGAACACGTTCTTGGCGAATCGCTCGAACTGGGCAGGGTTTCTGCCGTGATACCACTTCATCCATGCCGGCATCACCACCGAAAGCCCCGCTCCATGCGGCACGTTGAAAAGGGCGGATAGCGAATGCTCGATCATGTGGTTGGGATAGCTGTAGCCCGATGTCCCTGCATAGATCAAGCCGTTCAACGCTTGTGTCGAAGCCCAGGCGAACACGGCGCGTGCATTGTAGTCGTCTGGGTTCGCCATAAGCGTTTCGGTTGTTTCTATCACCGTAATGATGATGGCTTCGACAAGGCGCGAATGGAAATGCGGCTGCACCTTTGCAGTGAAATAGCCTTCGATCGAATGGGCAATGATGTCGGAAGCCGAGTACACGAGATAGTCGCGGGATACCGTCTTCATCAACTCGGGATTGACGATGGACACCTTAGGGTGGACATGAACCGAACCGATCGAAAACTTTTCCCTGGTTTCCTCGTTGGTGACCACGGCAAAGCCATTCATTTCACTGCCAGTGGCCGCCAGGGTCATGATGTCGAAAATCGGCAATGCGCCTTCAACCGGTGCCTTGCCGATGAACAGATCCCAGACGTCGCCTGTGTAGAGCGCGCCTGCAGCGATGGATTTTGAAGAATCCAGGACCGATCCGCCTCCCACGCTCAAGACGGCATCCACCCGATTCTTGCGTGCGATGTCGATTCCGTCCCGTACCTTGGACAGAAGAGGGTTGCTGACGATGCCGCCGCATTCGACGAATTGAATGCCTTGGGCAGACAGGCTTCTGGTGACGGCATCGAAAAGCCCGTCATGCTTGATGCGGTCGCTGCCATAACAGAGCAGCACCTTCTTGATTCCATGCTCGGCCAAGTGTTGGCCTATCAATTTTTCTTTGCCTGTTCCGAAGTCGATTTTCGTTGGATTGTAGAAAGTGAAGTTGTCCATTCAATTCTCCTGCGTGATGAGTGGGTGATCGTTAGGTTGAATTCTAGTTCGCACATTGTTGTTGAACTAGTGCAAAATATGGCTAAACATTTACAACTAAACTATGTAAATATGCCAACGGGAGGCGAAAGATGTCTTTCAATGAACTGCGTTCCATCAACACATTCGTGCGTACAGTCGAGCTTGGCAGTCTTAGTAAGGCAGCGCAGGCGCAACAGATCTCGCCCCAGGCTGCCAGCAAGGCATTAGGTCAATTGGAGAAGTATCTGTGCGTCAGGCTGTTTCATCGCACGACTCGCAGCATGTCATTGACGGAAGAAGGTCAGCGATTCTTTGAATCCGTTCAACCCTCGCTGAGCAGCCTCCAGCAGTCGCTTCAATCAGCTCGTCAGGCCAAGGAGGGGCTTGCCGGCCCGGTGCGGATAGTCGGACCTCGATCGGTATTCCAGACAGTTATCGGCTCTGTTCTGGATGAATACTGCCGCCTATACCCTGAGGTGCAGCCCGACGTGCAACTTGATGACCGCATAGGCAGTTGGGTCGAGGATCGCGTCGATGTGGGATTTCGTCTTGGTCATGCGCCGGAAGAAGGTCTGATCGCACGCCCGCTATTTCCGATGCAATTGATCATTTGCGCTGCTCCTAGCTATCTGAAGAAGCATGGTGTGCCGCAAAGTCTTTACGAATTGGATAGACATCGATGCAGCGCATTTCGCAGGCCCAGCGACGGCCGCATTGTTCCTTGGCGAGTACAAGTGGGAGACGGCATACAGGATCACCATGTTCGTCCTGCATTTTGCACCAACGACGAGGCGCTAGAACTTCACTCCGTCCTGGCTGGAGAAGTTATTGCCCAAGTTGCCGCGCCAACTGCGGCTTCCCTGATTCGCTCGGGTCGCATCGTGCCGCTATTATTGGATCACATGTCTGAGTATTACAGCCTGTTTATCTATTATGGAAGCCGCGTGGCACAGCCGGCAAGAGTTCGTCGATTCATTGATCTGGTCGTTGAGCGACTCTCCAACAATCATGATTTTGTTCTCACCCATGAGGAACTGAGGAGCGCCAATATGAACGGAATTACGGCCTTGGTTCCTTGAAGAGAAGATAGGCAGCAATCTAGACAATACCGGCCAAATGATTCAGTGCATTCCAACGTCAACTACGGCCGACGAGCGGCTGATGGCATGCCCCGGCCTAGTGTACGGTGGGCGTCATGCCGCAGCATTTCTTGAACTTCTTGCCGCTGCCGCATGGGCATGGGTCGTTCCGTCCGACCTTGGGGGATTCCCTCTGGTAAGTGCTGGCCAGCATCAATTCATGGATGGCTTTGCGATGGGGGAGCCAGAAACGGTAGATGTCGCCTAGAGACTCCTGGATCTGTAACGCCAGTTCTTCTCTCTGCTCTGGTGTTTCAACCAGGGATAATTCCTCGTCCGATAAGTCGTCGCTGCCGAGCAAGCGGATCGGATTTACCCATGCCTTCCCTTTAGGATCATCGAGAAGGGCTTGCCAGTCTCTTTGGCAGAGGGCAATTCCCTCCATGAATCCGTAAGCCCACATCTCCGCGTCGACGTATTCTCGATCGTCTCCCTCGATTTGGAGGTAATCGAACAGGGGATCGTGGGTGTCTGGGTCGTATTGAAAGCTTCCGACAATGCTGTTGTAGTGGCGCATGATCAGATTCATGATCCTGATCGCCTGCTCGGTGGACTCGAATACGGGGCTGTCATCCTTTCCGCTTCCCCAGATTCCAGCATACCAGCGACTTGTCGGCAGGGTAGAGGGGCCGATGACGATGGCGGTCAGGTATCCATCCAGAGCGTCCAAGAGCATAGTCTCGTCGGAGGTGGCATCCGACATCAGGAATTGATCCAACTCTACCAATTCCTCTCCGCTAAGCTCGTCAGTCAATGACATTGGGTCTTGTGCCATTGCCTCGTCGAGATCATTCTTCGAAGGTTCGCCGATCAGCGATGTAATCCCTTCTTCCTGTATCGTCCTGAAGAATTCGTCGAGTGCCGCCTGGTCGGTGGCGAACAGTTCGTTCCAGACGGTGGAATTGCCGAATTCGTCCACTACTTCCAGCGACCATTCAGTATCAGGCATCCTGTAGATGCAAATCTCGACCGTATGATCACCTTCTGTGTAGGTCTGCTCCAGGGGGGAATTGATAAGATCGTATTCTTCGGTCATGGCGGATTGGGCGGGATTGTGAACAGATATCCGTATGATAGCGCATCGCAAGGTTCAAAACGCGAGGGAACGGCGTATCAGGCAATAAACTGCTGAACTCTTTCCTTCAGCTCCTTGCCCGGCTTGAAGTGGGGGACTTTCTTGGGTGGAACGATGACTGCTTCGCCGGTCTTGGGGTTTCGTCCCGTCCTGCCGGCCCGGTCGACGACATGGAAGGAACCGAAATCCCTGATCTCGACCCGCTCGCCATTTTCGAGGCTCTCGGCTATCGCGTCCAGCACGATCCTGACGGCTTCTGCAGCGTCACCATTTTTGAGGTCGTATTTCGATGCCAAGGCCTGGATAAGTTCGGAACGGTTCATTGTTGTTATTTTTTCAAAAAGCTCGATTTTGCAAGTTCCATCCCATTGAGTCAACGACACTTTCGGATGATGGCTGTTTGCTGTCCGTACTAGAAGGGTTACCGATAAAGTAGCCGCAGTAATTCACTTCTCAACCGGTTGATCCTTCCTGTCCATGTTTTTAGCTTCGGTTACCAGGGTAGGATTGGGCATTTTTTCCAGGATAGCTTGAAGTCTGTTGAATTCGACATTGTCGTCCCGCAATAGTGCAGTGAGCATTGCCCTTTCTAGTGATGCACGCGTGTTTTCGCCGTTGCCATCTATGAGCTTCAATTGGCTTTTATCCATGACTGCTCCTCCGTTGGAAGGGGTAGGTCTCCTGTCCGCGCCAGAATGATAACCGATAGAGCGCCCGGAGGTGCCAGAAGTAGTTTCCTGATCGCGTGATGGCGAACCATGCGGCGGTGAGCGGAGCGAAGTAGCCATATCTCCAGGTGTGATGCGCGCCTTTTACGAAGCCTCTTGTCAGTTCTTCAATCATGGTTTTTCCTTTATCTCGTTACGCACCAGCCAATCGGAACGATCAGGTACGTAGTTAATGATGAATAGCAGAATGATGGTAATGACCGTCAGCGTCTCGGCCAATGAAGCATCCCATGTACCAATGAATTTCATCATCAGCATGAAGGCAGCGACGAGTCCTGCAATCAGGATGGAAAGCAGGTGCCTGAAATCCTTGGAGTCATATCTGCGGTCTGCGTAATCCTGCTTCATCGCGGCGGCACTCTGGTTCAGGATGCACAGATCCTGTTTACGAAGCGTGCCTTGAGGATTCTTCTTGGCGACAACGGCAGGGCGAGCCTGGAAGTAGTGGATGCTGTATTGGTAATTTCCCGATGATCCAGTGCCTCTGTCGTATTCAAGATTCACAATGGCATTGGCATGAATGGACTGCGCGCGTTTGATCAGAATGCGCTTTGCATCGTCCAGTGAACTGTCGGACGAAGCATGGAGAATCCAATCTCCCAATTCGACGATTTCCCAGTCTCGTATCGACGCGGACTTGGATATCTGGAATTCGTCGGGCACGATATAGGTATCGATGGTTGCTGAATCCAGAAGCTGACATTGGATTGCTTTATATCCCCTGGGCGTTGCCGTCGGTTCAAATACAACCAGGGCGCCATCGTAGAGTTGGCTACGGTGTCGCTTGTCTGCAAAGGCATTCTGGGTAAAGAAGTAGTCTTTCCCATCATTGCCCTTGATGAAGCCATACTGCTTGTCCGGGATGAAGGTTTTTATGGTGCCATGCATCGCTTGTCTCCCCTCAGTTCACAGAACCGGCACGCCAGTCGTAGCTGTCGTCGATCATCATCCTGATCCGGTCTTCGGCATAGTCGAAGTGCTCGTTGTATTCAGCCGATACGGGGTGAGCAGGACATGCCCAGAGAAAGGTGAAATGATCATCGCCGTGATCCCTTTTGATACCAGAACGAAGCTTGGCGAATATGTCGATGACATTGCTCACGTCGCTCTCGATGCTGGCGAGCCTGTCGTCTCCCAGCATGCCGTAGGCGATGAAGTGGTCGAGCCTTCTCCTGGTGGTCAGGTTGTCGATTTCTTCACGGATCATGTCCTGCATGCCGTCATTGAGTAAGGTGCGATCGATCGACAGGTAGTTCCGCAGATAAACCAGCGTCAGTTTCTGCAGACGGGGAAAGAGGGGGATCAGGCTGTTGTGCACTTCGGCTATGCCGTCACATAACCTGTCAAAGGTGTCTGCCAGAACAGTGGCATGGTGGTAGATGACCTGATCCGAGGTGCGTATCTCGTAGCCGACATAATGCATGTCTTTCATGACGGCCGTGTCAGACTTCTCCTCCCTGAAATCGCGAATGAGGTTGCTGTCATCCAGATGCGTGTGTTGCAGGGCACGGATGGTGTATCGGTTGAGTGCTTTCATGATGTCTCCTAGTGGTGGGTTCTGTATTTGGTTATTGATGTATCTTCAAGCGGCCGCCTGAAGGTTGAAGAATCGCTGATCGGCCTGGTATGCAGTTACGAGGTTCCTGCCGCGCTGGTTGTCCGCTATGACGAGGATCATGTTGGTCCTGGGATTCAGGAAGTAGCGGCCTTCATCCCGGCCATGCTTCTGGTATGCGAGTCGCGTGAATGCGCCGCTATGCCGGGACACTTCGTGCACGGATGGATCGGATGCCATGCGCTGCAGATGCTTCCATACATCGGCTGGCCTCTTTGCACGGTCTGCTGGAAGTCTGTCGGCCAGTCTCTCCAGCACATACCGGGTGACAGCGACGTCCCCAAATCCGTGAATATGGATGGTCTCGAGCAGCGGTGCGGATACGGTCAACTCCGCATGTTCAGATGGAGCGTTCCTGAAGACCCGATCGTCCTTGTCGACCTCGAGGTGGCAACCTGCGAACCTGGTACAGAGGAATCCGGCATATCGAACGAGGTGGGCCTTGTCAGATCGTCCCTGTTTCAGCTTCCTGATTGCCCCGAGGGAGACGGTGAGTCGGGTATTGCTGTTCCCGATGACATGATCTCCAAGGGCACAGCGCTCTTCGAGCAGATATTGAATGGCCCGAAGTTCGGCTATAACGATCTTGTCGTCGACCTGATCCAGTACGGTGATGTCAATGACGCCAGCCGGGCGCAGGGGGTTGTTGGTCCAGAATACCTGGAAGGTGTCGGAACGTTCTGTCGGTCTCGTAAAAACCTTGAGTTTTTGCATGATGTTTCTCCTGTCAGATCCCATCAAAATCGGTGGGACTGAATTCAGAATACCTGAGTCGATGTGCTACCCGAAATTTCGAGTATCAAATTGATAAAAAAAGAGTTTGTAGTCCGTAACGGACGCAGTGGAGGGGTTTTTGATGATATTTGAAGAATCTTTTACGCAAAGCTTTGGGTAGGGTATCGACTCGTGTATTTTGGTTGAGTGGGCGGGTGCGGAGAGGGTTGGAAACTTTCCGTAAAAAGCCCCTTATACGGAGAGTTCACGATATGGCATCAAGCAAGAATGCGGTGTTGCAGTTCCCGGTGAGGGATGCGCCAAACACTGTAAACCGGAAAGTTCCGATTCGACGCAAGAATTCGGACTATCGGAGCCGGGAATACCTCACTGAACAGGAAGTCGATCAGCTGATCGATGCGGCAGGAAGAGTAGGGCGGCATGGGCATCGCGATGCGACACTCATCATGCTGTCCTTCCGTCATGGACTGCGTGTCACGGAGCTGGTCAGTCTGCGATGGGAACAGCTCGATCTCAAGCAGGGACTGATGCACGTCAATCGCCTGAAGCAGGGCAACCCCAGCGTCCATCCGTTACGCGGACCGGAACTCCGATCCTTGAGGCGACTGCAACGTGATTACCCCACCATGCCCTACGTATTCTGCAGCGAGCGCAAGGCGCCGCTGACCCCGGATGCGATCCGCAAGATATTCGGCAGGGCAGGAAAAGAAGCGAAGCTTCCGTTCCCTGTTCATCCCCACATGCTGCGTCACGCCTGCGGATACAAGTTGGCGCAAGCAGGGCAGGACACCCGGGCGATCCAGCATTATCTGGGGCACCGCAATATCCAGCATACCGTCCGGTACACCCAGCTATCGGCGGACCGGTTCAAGGATTTTTGGCAAGACTAAGGAGACAGCAATGGACACAGAAATGCAGCAACAAGAAAAGAGAAACAAACAGAAGAAGCAAAACCGAATCGTGTACGTAGCCCTTACAACCCTGTTTGTCGTTGCCGTTTGCATTATCGTCATATCCCAGGAGAACGGGTTGCTGAGCATGCATACGGAAAAGCTGATTCTGACCCAGCAGGGCTGCAATTACATCTCAAGCCTTGGCGTGGTTCCAAGGCATGAGAAATCAGGATGCTCGATCATTGCGAGGTACAGCCCTGGCTTTCTGGGTTCGGATCGCGTCATCCTGCTGGATGATGATCGATTTGTCACGCTCTCTTCAGCCGCAGTCCTGGCAAATGTCGACACGGATGTGAAATTACCGGCTACGCCTGACCAGAGGCGAGCATCCATCATTACTTATGCCGCATTGGCCGTCACGATCATGCTGCTGATCGCCATGATCTACGACACCTTCAAACCAACCAAATCTGACAGAAAAGGGAGCGAATCATGAGTATGGAAACCGCAATTTATGTATCGATGGGAATCGTCATTCTCTGGGCGTTCGCGATGGTTGCCTGGGCGGTCTGGTCGAAGAAGCAGGAGAATCCGGAATTCTCATTCCTGCGACATGTCCGGAACTTGAAGCTGACCAGGGTTCAATATGAGCAATTCGCATCCAGCGGCAGATTGATGATGTATTCCTACGCCTTCATGGGAGGGGTGGCATGGGGCAAGGGGAATATTTCCATGGCCATCACCTCGGTATCGATGTTTGTAGGTATGCAACTGGTTCTGTTCTGGGTAAGGGCAGAGCGGGTGTCGAAGTGGCCGACCGACCTCCATAACGGTGGCCGAAATGTATAGGGACGGCGTTAGCGACCCCGCATAGCCGCTTTGAGCGCCTCACAAATTTAAGCCCGCACAAATTTAAGCCCCGGCTTTGCGGAAATGATACTTACGCAACCATGCCGCAAAGAATAAAGAGAGTTTGCACTCATGGTTGATCCTAAGCAGCAGCTTTACGAGCTAATTCCAGCTTCACTACGAGGGCACGAATTTGATCGTCAGATTTCCCTGCAATAAGTGCGGCTAAGAGTTCCTCAACTTCGGTAGCGGGCCATCCGACAGCTCTAGGCCCGATGTTGATTTGCTTAGTCCATAAACCTTGTGAGATTCGAAGATAAATCGTCGAACGAGATAGACCTGTTTCTGAAATCACAGCTGGAAGACGAAGAATTGTGTACATCATGTTGTACCACCTTGGGTGTTGTTGAACATGATGCTATCTTCGACATTTTTGGTGGTAAGGTCACCGGGGAAATTATCTTTCGTTTTCCCCGGTCTCTTTATTCTCGCTATTTTTTTTCATTAGAGCCGCTATTATCGCTTGTTCCCGATCGCATTGTTTTTGCGCACGCTCAAATTCTCGACGAATGGTGTCAGGTGATTTGTAGTGTTTTTCGGCAACCACTTTATAAGCTTCGGTGGCGGTTTTCCCGTCTTGAATTAGGGTCCTTACTTCATCAAATCGAATAAATGTTTGTTCACGGTTTTCTTTTCGACCCGGTTTGGGTGGGTGGACATGCAGGCAACTGAGGTGGAGCTTATTATCTTCTGCCTCCTTTATGGCCCCAAGCATGGTATGGGAGAATGCTACGATTGCTGAACTCGGCAATAAACCATCAACGAGTAGAAAGGCCGCAATAATAATTTCATCAGTATTACGAAACGAGACTTCGTTAGTTTTTTGAGCAGACCACTTCAGAATCAAATCTTCGGCGTATAGTATCCAGTCATCGTTGTCTGCTGCATACGCCAACTTACATATTTTATGATGTGGTAAGAGCATGGTGATTTTTTCAGAACATCGTTTGTTTTTCCTACCAATACAGGGCATTAAAACAGTGTGTGATAGGTAACCTGCCATCCTTTTCTCGCAGGAACAAATGAGCTAAATCTGATCTCCTTCAGGGACTCTAATTTTACATACTACTCAAAAGAGACAGCGTCGCAGGAACATCGGAATCCCCACCCAATATCCCACCCAATTTAGGTTGAAGACGTGCATTTGCGGGGCGAGAATTGGCGTAATACGTTGTATCATAATACACAATTATATTGTAATCATGTGAAATGCGCTACTCAGCCAGTAGCGCATGACATTTCCCGGGCAAAAAGGAAAATTCTAAACCAATGCGCCTCAGCATGCACTTCTCGAGCAAAGCCGCTCACAATTCTGAAATCACTTCTTCCACAGGAAGCCTGGATTTCGGCAGCTTCGCATTGAAGTCGTCTGCGCTTCGATACCCCAGTGCTGCCAGCACGGCAGTGCCAAATCGAAGCAATCGCAAGTAGTAGAAGGAAAAAAACGGGCGCATAATACAGCAACAGGCAGCCCGATAAGGGTTGGTTGCTGGAACGAAGGGAAACTAATGTACGCAATTGATTTCGATGAATTGCAATGGGAATCCCCCATGCCGGGCATGAGATTCAAGTCGTTTTCACGAGACGGCAAGAAATTGCGCATTGTCGAATTCGCTGACGAGTTTGTCGAGCCGCACTGGTGCGAGAAGGGGCATATGGGAATCGTGTTGAGCGGCGAATTCGAAATCGATTTCAAAGGGAAGATTGTCCGCTACCCGGAAGGGGCGGCGATTTTCATCCCCCCAGGTGCCCCGCATGCACACAAAGGACGGGCGGTCACGCAGGCCGCCAGGCTATTCCTTGTCGAAGAAGCCTGACAGGTTTCTGGAAAGGAATGCGGGCACCTCCTTCTTGTAAGATTTCCCAATAAGTTAATACGCATCATGAACGAAAAACAAAAAGCTCTCGAGCTCATCGAATTCATCGATTCAAGCCCCAGCCCATGGCATGCGGTGGCGAGCATGGAAACCCTGCTCGATGCGGCCGGCTTCGTCCGGCTGGAGGAGGCAGAACGATGGCAGCTCGAGACGGGCAGGCGCTATTATTGCGTGCGGGGCGGCTCTTCCCTGATCGCATTCGTGACGGGAAACGGGTCGCTCGCGGAGACGGGATTTCGCATCGTCGGGGCGCACACCGATTCCCCCGGCTTCAGGGTCAAGCCGAAACCTGTTCTGGCAGGCGACGGAATGGTGAGAATTGCTGTCGAGGTATACGGCGGGCCGATACTCGCCACCTTCTCGGACAGGGATTTGAGCCTCGCCGGGCGGGTGGTGGTACGCAAGGAAACAAAGCTTCTGCGCTTCGAAAAACCGCTCGTCCGCCTTCCCAATCTTCCGATCCATATGAACCGCGATGTTAACGAACAGGGGCTCAAGTACAACAAGCAGACGGAGCTTCCTCTCGTCCTCGGGCTTCTCGAAGAAGGCGGAAATGCGGAAGCGTCTTTCCGGGGGCTATTGGCGGATGCTGCAAAATGCAAAGCGGAGGACATCCTGAGCTGGGAGCTCGCCGTCTATGACGTGCAGGAGGGCTGCCTCTGGGGAGCGAACGAGGAATTCATAGCGGACGGCCAGCTCGACAATCTCGGATCCACCCATGCCGCACTGAGCGCGCTGATTTCGACCGAAAGACCTGAAGCGACATGCGTCGCGGCCTTCTTCGACCACGAGGAAGTGGGCAGCGAAAGCGCGAACGGGGCTTCCGGCAGCTTCATCACGGACATGCTGTCCAGGATCGGAGCACAGGCAGGTCTTGACGACGAGGACAGGCGGCGGGCCATGGCGCGCAGCTTCTTCGTGAGTGCGGACATGGCCCACGCCTACCATCCGAATTTCCCGAATGCGTACGAGCATGGCCACAAGGTGACGGTGAACAAGGGGCCCGTCATCAAGACCAATTCGAACCAGCGCTACACGACCAATGCGGAAACGGCGGCGCGATTCATGGAATATTGCGAGAAGGCAAAGGTGCCCTATCAACAGTACGCGCACAGGAGCGATCTCGGCTGCGGCAGCACGATCGGACCGATGGTCGCGGCGCAACTGGGTGTGCCTAGCGTGGATGTGGGTTCCCCGATGTGGGCGATGCACAGCGCAAGGGAGAGCGCAGGGGTCAAGGACCATGCCTACATGATTGCAGCCCTGTCTGCGGCTTTTTCCAGCTGAAGCCGATCAGAAAGAAGAGCCGGGCTCCCTGAGAAATTCGATCTCTTCCCGGGTTGATTCCCTTCCCAGGATGGCGTTCCTGTGCGGATAGCGGCCGAAGCGTTCGATGACCGCCTTGTGCCGCAATTCGAAATCCAGGCTTTTGGGGGAACAGTTCGCGCTGAACAAGTCGACTGCTATGTCATGTATTTTCAGGGATTCGCTGTGCATGTAGGGCATGTAGAGGAAGCTTCTTTCGGCCTGATTCAGATCCCTGTCCGAGCCGATGGAAACCGCTTCCTGCGCCAGGGAGAGGGCAAGCGGATCGAAGGCGAAAGACAAGGGAGAGCCCCGGAACATGTTCCTCGAGAACTGGTCGAGCACGATGATCTCGGCGAGCCTGCCGCGTGCATTGCGCCGCCATTCGTACAATTCGCAGCGGGCGGCGGCATGATGGATTTCCGAAAACCGCGCGCGCACAGCGCTGTCGAATTTTTCATCCTTCTTCCACCATTGGGCGGGTTCTATTTCCTCGAACCAGAATTTCAGAACCGCGTCCATCAGATCTGCCCCTGCAGGGCGAACCGCACCTCGAAGGCTTTGCCTTCGGGAGTTTCGACCAGGAATACTTCCCCGCTGTGGGCATGTGCGACTTCCCTGACGATGGAAAGCCCGAGGCCGCAGCCTTCTTCCTGGCTGCCCAAGATGCGGTGAAAGCGCTCGAAGATCGATTCGCTTTCGGATTCCGGGATGGACGGGCCGTTGTCTTCGACCGCGATGGCTGCTTCGCCTTTCCTGACGAATACCCTGACCGTGACTTTCCCGCTGTTCTGCGTATAGCGGATCGCATTGTCGACGAGGTTTCCCAGCATTTCCTGAAGGAGGAATTCCGACCCGGAGATGATTGCGGGTTCGCTTGAAGCCTCGAACCCGAGATCGATGTCTTTCTTCAGGGCCTGAGGCACCCAGCGTCCCGTGACTTCGCTCGCGAGGCTGTTGAGATCTATTTTCGATATAGGCCCAAGCCGCTCCTGCCCCGGTTCAGCCCTTGCCAGCGAAAGCAGCTGGTTGACGAGGTGGATGGTGCGCTCGCTGCTCGTCTTGAGCTGCTCGAGGCAATGCCTGATTTCTTCGGGATCCGTCTGCCTGAGCGCATAGTCGGTCTGGGTCTTGAGTCCTGCGAGTGGGGTCCTCAACTGGTGAGCTGCGTCCGCGACGAACCTGTTTTGCGCATCGATGGCCTTGCCGAGCCGCCCGAGCAGGTTGTTGATCGCATGGGTCAAGGATCCGACTTCCATGGGAACGTTCTCTTCCGAAAGCGGGCTCAGATCCCTGTGAGAGCGGCTCAGCACTTCCTTCTGAAGGCGTCCCAATGAAGAGAGCCCCTTCGTCACCCCGAACCAGACAAGGCCGGCGGCAAGGCCCGTGAGCAGCATTTGCGGCAGGATAACTCCTGCCAGGATTTCATTGGCGAGCACCCTTCGTTTCTGCAGGGTTTCCGCGACCTGGACCAGAATCCAGTTTGCGCTGTTCCCCGGAACGCCGACATAGAGGGAGGCAATCCTGATCTTTCTTCCGTCGAGCGTGCCGTCGTGGTAATAGGGCCTGTTGAGGTAGATGGGCTTGGCGGGGGCAGAGATGAAGGCGGTCCCCGCGACGAATCCCTGGAACCGGCTGCTGACCTTGAAATAGACCTTGTCGTAGGGGTCTGTTTCGATCATTTTGAGCGCCCGCTCGGAAAGATCTAGGATTACCCTGTCCCCATCGGTCTTGACCTGGTCTGCGAGGGTCAGGGTCGAATCGAAGAGAGAGCGGTCGTGGGCAAGGTCGGCGAACCTGACGGCGATGTTGTAGGCGATCACGCCACCCATGACCCAAAGGGAAAGGACGGGAATGAGCAGCCAGAACATGAGCTGGCGGTGGAGCGAAACCTCTCTCATTGAACCTTCTCGAGCAGGTAGCCTAGACCCCTGATGGTCCTGATTTCGATTTCAGCAGGCTCGAGCTTCTTCCTCAGCCTGTGGACATACACCTCGATCGCATTGGGCCCGATCTCCTCGTCCCAGGCGCACAGCTTCTCTGCAAGCTGCTCCTTGCCGACCACCTGCCCGGCCTTCAGCATCAATATTTCGAGAACCCCGAGCTCTCTGGCGGACAGCTCGAGCGGATTGTCGTCGATGTAAACGCGCCTTCCGGCGATGTTGAGCATGAGCCTGCCCTGTTTCAGGATATTGCTGTGCGTCCCCTGCCCTCTTCTCACCAGCGCCCTGACCCTCGCCTCCAGCTCCGCGAGATCGAAGGGCTTGGTCAGATAGTCGTCGGCGCCGAGGTCCAGCCCTGCAACCCGATCTTCCACGGCGTCTCTTGCGGTCAAAATCAGCACGGGGAGCCCCTGGTCGTGCGATCGCAGGCGTCTCAACACCTCCAGTCCGTTTATTCTCGGCAAGCCGAGATCGAGGATGAGCAGGTCGTAATTCTGGAAGGAAAGGGCATGATCCGCATCGACGCCGTCCTTGGCGCTGTCGACAGCGTAGCCTGCCTGTTGCAGCGAACGCGTCAGTCCGTCCCTCAACACCACATCGTCTTCGGCAAGCAGAAGCTTCATAGGTTCTCCCTGAATCAGGGAATTCTAGCATCAGCCCGTGTAAGTTATGTGTAATCAAGCAGTGTTAGTATGCATCACGCGAAGAAATCGGATCGGCACAAGAAGAGAACAATGAAGCTCGAAAAAAAGCATATTTTCGGTTTGGCGCTGATTGCAGCCCTGGCGACCGCAGGACTGGGCCTTCTGTCCGGCAGAAAGGCCCCGGCCCATGAAGCTGTCCAGTCTTCCGCGCCTGGAACCTTCCGTCCGACCAAGGAGCAATGGGCGAATCTCTCCGCCCAGGCCGTGCAGGCGGTGAATTTCCGTACGGAGATCCTGACTGAAGGCAATCTTGCCTACGACGACGATGCCACGACCCAGGTATTCTCGCCTTATACGGGGCGCGTGACCCGAATATACGCAAAGCTGGGGGATGTGGTGAAGCAAGGCCAGCCGCTGATGGCCGTGGCCGCGACGGAATTCGTGCAGGCCAGGAGCGATCTGGTCAATGCCAGGGCCCAGGTCGATCTCGCCAGGGCGACGGAAAAACGCCAGCATTCGCTTTACCAGGCAAAATCGGGTGCCCTGAAGGACTGGCTGCAAAGCAAGGCCGATCTTGCCGCGGCGGAAAGCAGTCTCCAGGCTGCCCGCGGAAAGCTGCAGATTCTCGGAAAGACAGACAGGCAGATCGGTGAAATGGAGCAGGGCAAGGGAAGCGCGGACGACAGGGTTCTCTCGCCTATTTCAGGCACCGTGATCCAGCGCCAGGTCGGCCTCGGGCAGTACATCAACAGCGCAGCAGGTGGGGCAGCCAATCCCGTATACACAATAGGAAACCTGTCGAAGCTCTGGATGATCGCCAACGTTCGGGAGGCCGATGCGGCGAGCGTCAAGGTCGGTCAGCCCGTCATGGTGCGCGTATCGGCCTACCCCGGACGAATATACAAGGCGACGATCACATGGATCGCCCCTGCGATCGACCCACTGACGCGCAGACTCCCTGTCCGGGCCGAGGTCGACAATTCCGACGGTACGCTGAAGGCCATGATGTTCGCGAATTTCGACATTCTCGTGGGCGATGAAAGCACGGCCCCAGGCATTCCCGAGAGTTCGATCGTCTACGAAGGAAGCGAGGCCCGCGTCTATGTGGTGAAAAGCGATGGCGCGATCGTCATGCGCAATGTGAAGCTGGGCCGCACCCGCCAGGACGGAATGGTCGAAGTCGAATCGGGGCTGTCTCCTGGCGAGAGAATCGTCACGGGAGGAACATTGTTCATCGACAGGGCTGTCAATTTGGCGATGAAGGCAGTCCAATGAATGCGATCGTGAAGTTTGCGCTGACCCAGCGCATCCTGATTGTCGTTCTTCTTGTTTTCATGCTTGCGGCAGGCATCGCAAGCTATCTGAAGCTCAACATCGAAGCCTATCCCGATCCCGTTCCGCCCTGCGTGGACATCATCACGCAGAGCAGCGGGCAGTCCGCCGAAGAGATCGAGCGCTACATCACCATCCCCATAGAAATACAGATGGCTGGCATACCGAATGTCACCAGCGTGAGGACGATTTCGCTTTTCGGGCTTTCCGACGTGAAGGTGAACTTCACCTACGACTTCACGTACGAGCAAGCGCAGCAATGGGTGATCAACAGGCTTTCCCAGCTTCCCCCCATGCCCAATGGCGTTCAGCCTCAGATATCGCCGACAAGCCCAATCGGAGAGATTTACCGCTATCGCGTCGTCGGCCCCTATTCGGTCACTGATCTCAAGACCATTCAGGACTGGATACTCGAGCGGCGCTTCAAGGCGATACCCGGCGTGATCGACGTCAACGGCTGGGGGGGCATGACCAAAACTTATGAGGTGTCCGTCGACCAGCATAAGCTGGTTGATTATGGATTGACCTTGCCCCAGGTGCTGCAGGTCATCAACAACAGCAACATCAATGTCGGCGGGCAGACCGTGAATTTCGGAGCGCAGGCCGCCGTGGTGCGAGGGATAGGCCTGATCCACTCTGTGGATGCTCTGGGGCACACCATGATCGCATCGAACAAGGGATCCCCCGTTTTCCTGAGCGATGTCGCAACCGTCAAGGTCGGGCATCTGCCTCGCCTGGGCATCGCAGGAATCGACAAGGACGACGACATCGTTCAGGGCATCGTCCTGATGCGCAGGGGGGCAAAGAGCATGCCGACCATCGAGCGCGTCGAAGCCGAAGTGCAGAAGATCAATCGCTCGAACATCCTTCCTTCGGGTGTGCGAATCGAGCGCATCTATGACAGGAAGGACCTGATCAAAGTCACGACCCATACCGTGATGCACAACATGCTGATGGGAATCGCCCTGATTTTCCTGCTTCAATGGCTTTTTCTCGGCAATTTCAGGAGCGCGATCATCGTCGCCTTCACCATCCCGTTCGCGCTGGCCTTTGCAGTGACGCTCATGGTGATGAGAGGGGAATCGGCGAACCTGCTTTCTATGGGGGCGATCGATTTCGGGCTTGTCGTCGATGCGTCCGTCATCATGGTCGAGAACATATACAGGCATCTCGCCGAAAGCTGGGCCTCCCGGCATGTGGGCGAGTCGCTTCTGCACCGCGCCAGGGTGAGCACGGGGCTGCGCGGCAAATTCGGCGTCATTGCTAATTCTGCGACCGAAGTGAACAAGGCCATTCTGTTTTCGGCGGCCATCATCATCGCAGGGTTCCTGCCGCTATTTACGCTCTCCGGAATCGAGGGGCATATTTTTGGCCCCATGGCGGAGACCTATGCCTATGCCATCGCCGGAGGGCTTATCGCAACATTCACGGTATCCCCCGCCCTGTCTTCTTTTTTGCTTCCCAAGCAGATCGAAGAGGTCGAGACATTCATCGTTGCAGGCATCAGGCGAGCATACATTCCGTTTGTCGAATGGGCATTGAAGAACAGATATCCGACATTGGGGGGGTTCGCATTGCTGCTGATCCTTGCCGTTCTGGCTGCGAAAGGGTTGGGGCTCGAGTTTCTGCCCAAGCTGGAGGAGGGCAATCTCTGGATACGTGCGACCATGCCCCCCTCCATCTCTTTGGAAGCGGGGGACGATTACGTCAACAAGTTGCGCAGGGTCATCAAGAGCTATCCGGAAGTGGTGACTGTCGTGTCCCAACACGGAAGACCGGACGACGGGACCGACGCGACCGGATTCTTCAATGCGGAGTTTTTCGTGCCCTTGAAGCCTTTCGATTCCTGGCCGGCCGGCATGGACAAGGAAAAGCTGACCGCGCAGATGACTTCAGCGCTCGAGGAAAGGTTTCCTGGCGTGGAATTCAATTTTTCCCAGTATATCGAGGACAATGTCGAAGAGGCCTCTTCTGGGGTCAAGGGTGAAAACTCGGTGAAGTTGTTCGGCAACGATCTCGAAACGCTCGAAAAGACGGCTTCCAGGATCGAAGACGTCATGAAGCAAATTCCCGGAATCACCGATCTTGCCGTTTTCAATTCGCTCGGGCAGCCCACGGTGCGCATCGACATCGACAGAAAGAAGGCGGCGCGCTACGGATTGGCCCCAGGAGACATCAATGCGACCGTGCAGGCTGCAATAGGCGGCCAGGCCGCAGGCGATCTTTACGAGGAAGGCAGCGACAGGCATTTTCCCATCATGGTGCGCCTGGCTCCCCAGTATCGCCAAAACCTGGACGAGATCAGGCGCATCCCCATCGGGGTCACTGACCCAGGTGGAGGAACCCTCCAGATTCCGCTTACGGACGTGGCCAGCGTCAGACTCGTTTCCGGTGCGGCATTCATTTACCGCGAGCAGCAGGAACGCTACATCCCCATCAAGTTCAGCGTCCGGGGGCGCGATCTCGGCACGACCGTTCTGGATGCGCAGCGGGAAATTGCCGAAAAGGTCAAGCTTCCAGGCGGATACCACATCGAATGGGTCGGCGAATTCGGCAATCTCGAAGAAGCCATGCAGCGGCTTACCGTTGTCGTCCCGCTCGCCATCCTGCTCATCGGCATCCTGCTCTACATCAATTTTGGCTCGCTGATCGACGTTCTGCTGGCCGCAAGCGTGATTCCCATGGCCCTTGCAGGCGGCATTTTCGCCCTGTACCTCACAGGAACCGCGTTCAGCGTCTCTGCCGCTATCGGCTTCGTTGCGCTCTTCGGCATCGCGACCATGGACGGCATCATCGTGCTGACCTATTTCAACAGCCAGATCGAGATCGGGATGGATCGCACGAGCGCGATGCTCCGCACCTGCCAGGTCCAATTGAGGCCGGTGTTGATGACCTGCGTCGTGGCGAGCATAGGGCTTCTGCCCGCTGCAGTCTCCTCGGGAATCGGCTCCCAGGTTCAGAAGCCGCTTGCGATCGTGGTGGTCGGCGGAATGCTGCTGGCACCCATCCTGATCCTAGCGGTGCTGCCCGCGCTGATCCTGACTTTTTCGGTTCGCGAACCGATGCCTGAGGAGGGTCGCCATGAAGATGACCGCTGAGTTCGCCTGCATCGCCGCGCTCCTGCTGATATCGGGCTGCGCCGTCGGACCGGATTTCAGGCGGCCGGAGGCCCCTGTTGCGAAAAGCTATGACCCTTCAGGCACACTGCCTAAATCGACCGAATCGGCGCCTGTTTTGGCGGGACAATCTCAGAAGTTCGATGTCAAGGCGGCGATTCCTTTCGACTGGTGGAAGGTGTTCAAGTCCCCCCAGATCGACTCTTTGATCAAGCGGGCCTTTAGGGCCAATCCGAGCATAGAGGCTGCGCAGGCCGCATTGCGCCAGGCTCAGGACAATGCGGTTGCTCAGGCGGGATTCTTCTATCCGACGATCGGAATAAGTTATTCGCCTTCCAGGAACAAACTGGCTGGCAACATGGGCGGAAACTCCCCGGGCACGCAGGGCAATGGTTCGACCATACAAACCTATTCCAACCCGGCAGGCCCGGCACCCTACAATGCGCCCGTCTACTATAATTTTCATGTCGCACAACTGACAGTAGGCTACGTGCCGGATGTTTTCGGTCTCAATCGCAGGCAGATGGAGTCCGCGCAGGCGCAGACTGCAGAGCAGAAACTGCAGCTTGAAGCGACTTATGTGACACTGGCATCGAACCTGGTTGCGGCGGCATTGCAGGAAGCATCGATCCGAGCACAGATCGCCGCGATGAGGAGGATCGTCGAGATCAACAAGGAATTGCTTTCGCTCACCAGGAATCAGCTCGAACTCGGCGATGTGTCGGGCATAGAGGTTGCCGCCCAAAAGGCTGCGCTGGCAACGGCTCAGCAGCAGCTCGTCCCGATGGAAAAGCAACTCGAACAGACAAGAGACTTGATTCGCGCGCTGTCAGGGAATTTTCCGAACCAAGACGTCCAGGAAAAATTCGAGCTCTCCAGCCTTCACCTGCCGAGCGATCTGCCGCTCAGCTTGCCTTCGAAAATCGTCGAGCAGCGGCCGGATGTCAGGATGGCTGAAGAAGAGCTGCATATCGCAAGCGCCCAAGTGGGGGTCGCCATCGCCAATACGCTCCCCCAATTTGCAGTCACCGGCGCCATCGGCGGGATGGCTTCGACGCCCGACTGGATGTTCAGGAGCGGAGGAGGCTTCTTCGATCTAACCGCTAATGTAGCCTATACCATTTTCGACGGAGGCACCTTGCGCGCCAAATCTCGGGCGGCGCAGCAGGCATTGATTCAGGCGGGTGCACAGTATCGCAGCACGGTAATTGCAGCCTTGCAGAATGTTGCCGATGTGCTCTATACCGTTCAGGCGGACGCAATCGGTCTGAAGCATGCCGCCGCTGCAGAAAACGCAGCCAAAGTTTCTTTCGATCTGACGCGCAAGCAATATGAATTGGGCGCAATCAGCTATCTGGCGGAGCTCCAGGCCGAGCAGAGTTATCAGCTTGCAGTCATCAATCTTGTCCAGGCCCAGACGAACCGTTTCGGCGATACGGTCATGCTTTACCAAGCGCTCGGCGGAGGGTGGTGGAATCGCTCCACAACGGCGGCTCTTCGCTAGGTGGCCTGTGGCTTGAGCAGCGCTTCGAATTCCACCGGAGGGAGCGGTTTTGAATAAAGATAGCCCTGGGCAAAGTCGCAGCGGATGATCGGCAAGGCGGCTTTCTGCCCTTCCGTTTCAACGCCTTCGGCCACGACTTCCATGGCGAGACTGTGCGCCATGGCGGCGACCGCCCTGGCGAGTTCGAGATCTCCCTCCTCCTTTTCTATCCCGGAAATGAAGGATCTGTCGATCTTGAGATAATCGATGTCGAACTTCTTGAGGTAACCGAGCGCGGAATAGCCCGTGCCGAAGTCGTCGATTGCGAGCCGGATGCCCGCATTGCGCAAGCCTTCCAATCTGCTCGACACGGTTGCCGTGGCATTCAGAAGCACACCCTCTGTGATTTCCACGACGAGACTTCGTCCGGACAGCCCGATCTCGTGCAGGTAATCCAGCCAGGCATGGCTGTCGGACTGCACCATGAGCTGGACGGGGGAGACGTTGAAGCTCACCTGGAAATTTTCGCGCTTTTCCTGCCAACGCTTTGCCCAGACGGCCGTTTCCCTGAATACCCAGTCCCCTATTTCATGAATCAGTCCGGTCTCTTCTGCAAGCGGAATGAATTCTGTCGGGCTGACAGCCCCCCTCCTCGGATTCGTCCAGCGCAACAGCGCTTCGGCCTTGACGATGTCGCCGGTGACTAGGGACACGATGGGCTGGAAGGCAAGATGAAGTTCATCGTTCAAGACCGCGTTCCTGAGCTCGCCAATCAGGCGCATGCGCTCGACGGCGGCTTCCTGGAGTTCGGGCGTGAAATAGGCGAAGCGGTTTTTGCCCAGGCTCTTCGCGACATACATGGCCTGGTCCGCATGCTTGAGCAGTTCCGAAAACTCTTGCGCATCGGAAGGGTAGAGCGTAATGCCGATCGAGCCTGAAACGTAAGCGCTTTCATCGTTCAAAATAAACGGTTCCGCGAGCTTCTGGATGATCGTGCTGGCGATGTTTTCGACATGCGCGTTCTCCCCCAGGTCGGAAAGGATGACCGTGAATTCGTCCCCGCCAAGTCTTGCGACCGTGTCGGACTCTCTCACCGAGGAGACGATGCGGCCGGCCGCTTCGACCAGCAGCTGGTCGCCCGTTTCGTGCCCAAGGGTGTCGTTCACTTCCTTGAAGCGGTCGAGATCGATGAACAGCAGGGCGAAGGATGCACCGCTGCGAACGGCTTTCCTGATCTCGAATTCGAGCCTGTCTCTGAACATGCTTCTGTTGGGAAGGCCGGTGAGCTCATCGAAATTGGCCTGGCGCCAGACCTGCTCCTCGGCTTCCTTTTTCTTGGTGATGTCGGAAAAGAGCGCAACCCGCTCGCGGACATTGCCTTCCTCGTCGTAGATCGTGTTGATGGTCAGCCATTCCGGGAAAATTTCGCCGTTCTTTCGCTTGTCCCAGATTTCCCCTTGCCAGCGGCCATAGGTCAGCAGGGAAAGCCACATTTCGCGATAGAAGGCATCGTCGTGTCTTCCGGATTTCATGATCCGCGGCGTTTTCCCAACCACATCCTCCGGGGCGTATCCCGTGATTTCAGTGAAGGCGGGATTGACCGCGACGATGGCGTTTTCTGGATCGACCACCATCACGCCCTCGGAAATAGCCTCGAATATCGAGGTGAAGCGCCTGAGCGAGGCTTCGCCCAGCTTGCGGTCGGTGATGTCGTGCACGATGGAATAGAGCATCGTTTTCCCGCCCAATTCGACCGGCCCCGAATAAACTTCCACGTCGCGGATTTCCCCGGAGGCTAGCCGATGCTTGAATTCGAAATTGTGGTACTTCGCCTCCAGGGCTTTTGCTATGTCGAGCTTGATTTCTTCGCTCGGAAGGAGGTTGATCTCGTCTATTTTCATGGCGAGAAGCGCGTTTCTCGAATAGCCGTAGAAACGCTCGGCCGCACGATTGGCGTCGGCGATCGCGCCACTTTCCGGATCGATCAAAAGCTTCACGGCGGCGTTGGTTTCGAACATCTGCCTGTAGCGCGTTTCGCTTTCCTTCAATTCATTGGTCCGGGTTTCGACTTCCTGCTCGATTCTTGCCGTATAACCCGTTCCGAGCAGAAGGAAGGCGCCCAGGATTCCGCTCGCAAGAATGCCGACCACCAGAATGGCCCAGCTTTGCCAGGGCAGATGCGACTTGAGATAAGTCGAAGTCGGCGCCGTTTCGAGTGCGTATTGCCTACCGCCGAATTCGAACGTACTCACATAATGCGTTGTTACCTTTGCCGGGAAGGTGTCGTAGAGCACGCGACCGTTGCCTTTATCCCTCAGCCTCGCATGGATGGCGTTGCCGATGAGGTCAGGAAACAGGCTTTCCGTGCTGAAGGCGAGGACAGCCATGTTCTTGCCGCCTGTCTTGAGCGCGACCAGCATGAGCCCGTCCGGGGTGGCAAATGCGACATATTTCTCGGGATTGCTCGCCTTTTTCAGCATTTCTCTCAAAACCGGCCTGGAAAGATCGATTGCCGAATCCGCGGGCTCGGCATAGGTCGTGGGGCCGGAAATCCATTCAAGTTTTTTTATCGCCGGATGGCGGGAAAGGATGTCCTTGCAGAAGCGGCTGAATGTTTCCCGTTCGATGCTGCTGCCCCCTCCCATGAGGGCGTTGATTGTCTCGACAGGCGCGGCTTCCTCGTCCAGACCCGTCTCCAGCAGCTCGCTGATCCGTTGCGATTCAAGCCGGAATTCCGAAAGCGCTTCCCCTTTTTCCCATTTGTTGGTCTGCAGGAAGACCAGCACAAACATGAAGAAAACGATCGACATGGGCAGGGCGACAGTGAGCAGGCGTTTGCGCCAGATTTCTCTCGGTTCGCCAAAGACGACCAGGACAAGGGGAAATGTCGTCGCCACACCGAGTGTGTCGCCCATCCACCAAGCTCCCCATCCGGTCGCGTATTCGGATGCGTTGATCGCGCCGAGACGGTAAAGCGCCAGCGTCGAAATGGAGGAGCTGATGAGGCAGACGAATGGAACGACGGCAAGGAAGCGGACGAGATCGCTGAATTTGTCGAATGAAGCGGGATAGCCGATCAGCCGTCTCAGCAACCAGCCCCCTGCCCCCGACTGGAGGGTGGAGGCGATGGCAAGAATGAGCCCTGAGGCGATCTCGGTTGCCCCGAAATGGAACGTCTTGGAAAAGCCTATCCAGAAATTGAGCAGGAAGGCGCCGACGAACACGGCGGGCAGCGCGTCGATCCCTGCCGCGAAGCAGAAAGCCAGGGCGATTCCGGCCGGAGGGAAGACGGGGGTTGCATATCCTGAGGACTCGGCCAGCATCAGCGCCGGCTCGCCGGTGGCGAGATAGGCCGCAACGATAAGCAAAAAGAGGTGCCAAGGCGCCAAGCCGTTCAACGAAACAGGAAAGATACGGCTTTCGGCGCTCATAGGCGGAATATTACTATCCGCCCCCGAGATAGACAAGCGGGCCGCCGGCCCGCCTTTTCAATAGTGGCTGAGATGCCAGCGGTTTTGTTTCGATTTATCTCGCAGACGGTTCACGATGTCGCTTACCGTGGCATGTTTTTCATCCGTGAAAATCTTGCTGATTTCGGATGAATTGAGCGCAGTTGCGTAGGAAATTGCCTTGACGGCCTTGTTGAGCGCCTTGTTGAATTTCGAAAAATTGATTGCTTTCGATGTGGCCGATTTTCCCTCTCGCAGTTCGGCGACGCTGTATTCTTCAAGAATGCCTAGGGTTTCTTCCTTGCTCAGGCCGGATGCGGCTGCAATCGACTCGATCGCTTCGTCTACGACCATGGTTAGTTTTGCAATATCATTTTCTTCGGTTTGTTGTGCCGCTGCAAAAGGCAACATAGCGCTTCCTCCCTTGTTCAAATATGTCACAGCTTGATATATTTTTCCGATGAAAACCCGGACATTCCGGTTTGACACAGAGAGATTGACTCGGGATTGCGAACTTAGTTCACGATTTCTTCGCAGAAGGATTCTGCCATGGCGGGATCGAAGGGGTTTTGACCTGGATCAAGCGTTCAGGTGTTTTCGTAGCCCGGGAGCGTTTTTTCATATCCGGTCAGGGCGTCCTCGTATCCCATGATCTTCACCATTTCCCGTTCCCAAGAGCCTGGCCGCTTGATGCCTTCGGCGAAATGGGTGGCGATCTGCTCGACAAGTCCCTTGACCGATGTGGGAACCGGGCTGGATTCGGGCTGGTCCTGCAGGAGGGCATTCAGCCATTTAACCGTCTCGGGGGACAATTCGATTTCGACTTTCACTTTTTCCTTCATGACTCTCCTCGGGAACTCTTCTCTTCGAGCGGCGATCCAATTGTTTGCCAGTCGAAGAATAACAGATTGCCGACCATGGGAGAATAAAAATGAAAGTCCTGTTCATCCTCTTCGGTGCAGAAGGCGATCTCTCTTCAAGGTTGATTCTTCCTGCGCTCTACAACCTTCATCTGGACGGGTTGCTCCCTCTGGATTTCGCACTGGTCGCCGTCGACAGGATGGTCTCCGATCCTGCCGAGTTGATCGCACGCTACCGCGAAAGCGTTTCTTCGAATTCCAGGCGGGGCTCTCCGGAAGAAAGATCCTGGGCTGATTTCTCTTCAAAGATCAGAACCTTTTGCGCCGACCTGGAAACCGATTCGAGCTATCAGGAGCTCGCAAGACAACTTTCCGAACAGGAAAGCGCATGGGGAGAACAGGCTGAGCAGATTTATTACCTTGCCACGCCGCCGCTGCTTTTCGAGCCGGTCACCCGCGGACTTGGCAAAGCCGGCCTTGCCAAAAACAGGGAAAAAGCGAGGATCGTCGTTGAAAAGCCGCTCGGCCATGATCTGGAATCCTCTCGCGCCATCAATCGGTCGCTTTCCTGCTATTTCGAAGAAGGGCAGATATTCAGGATAGACCATTTTCTGGGCAAGGAAACGGTACAGAATATTCTGGCCATGCGCTTCGCGAATCCAATGTTCGAGCCAGTATGGAACAGACGCTATATCGACCATGTCGCGATCACCGTCGCTGAAACGCTTGGGGTAGAGCACCGGGCGGGCTATTACGAAAAGGCCGGTGCGCTGAGGGACATGGTGCAGAATCATTTGCTCCAACTGCTCTGCCTTGTTGCCATGGAGCCGCCGGTTGCCTACGACGCAGAAGACATCAGGGGAAAAAAGATGGATGTGCTGCGCGCTATCCGGCCCATAGCGCATGACGAAGTCTGGGAATGCGCTGCAAGAGGACAGTATGGGCCAGGCTGGATGGGTGGGGTCGAGTTGCCGGGCTACCGGGAGGAGCAGGGCGTCGACAGAGGATCGAACACCGAAACCTATGCGGCGCTCAAGCTCCATGTAGACAACTGGCGATGGCAGGGCGTGCCGTTTTATCTGAGAACGGGAAAGAGGCTCGCTTCCTGCGTGTCCGAAATTTCGATTCGGTTTCAGGACGTGCCACACAAGGCATTTCCTGCTTCGATGGGGGTGGATGCCCAGCCTGCCAGACTTGTCATCCAGATCCAGCCCAGGCAGGGCATCGTGCTCAAATTCATCGCAAAGGAGCCTGGTCTGCCGCTGCGTCTGAGGCCTGTCGACATGCGCTTCAGTTATAGGGAAGCCTTCAAGACGGCTGCACCGGAAGCATACGAGACCCTTCTGAGAGACATCATGGTCGGTGATGCGACCCTGTTCATGCGCGCCGACCAGGTCGAAGCGGCGTGGCAGCTCATCATGCCGATCCTCGATGTCTGGCAAGCCAACCCCGCTCCCGATTTTCCGAATTATCCCTCAGGAACATGGGGGCCGGAGTCGGCGGCATTGCTCGTCGCGCGCGACGGCAGGAGCTGGCTGACGCCGACTTAGTCTTCGATCCTGACCGAAAAGTCTATGCCGGCCCATTTCCCGGTTTCCTCGTTTCTGTAGGTGAAATCTATCCTGCTTCCAGGCGGTAGTGATGATGAGTCGATCTCGACCCTGTGAAGCCCCAGTCCGATTTTTCCAGTCTGCTTCTGGGATCCGTCTTTCCAACCGTCGAAACCCCAGGAAACAGTCGCAGAAAACGGCAGGGTGACAACGAGGATCGTGCCGCGTCCCACCGTGCTGACAGGTGCCTGCTTGAGCCAGAAGATCTTCCTTTTCGGAGGGCGTTCCCCGCGGTAGCGTACCCAGACAGCATTCGGCCTGTCGACCGGATAACCCTCCCTCATCGAATAGGCAAGTTTCACGAATTCAGCATGTGCCCAGGCAAGCGGCATGGCCGAACCTGTCGGAAGTCCTGGATAAAGACGTTTTTCGGGGATGGCCGCTTCGTCCCATACCTGCTCAGGGATCATGCCGCCTTCTCCTGCCATGGCTGCCATGGCTTCCAGAAAAGGAAGCGGGTTGCGTCCTGCGGCCAGTTCGTAGTGGCCTCGCTCGCCAGTCAACAGGGGCCAGGCTCTGCCTTTCCCCGAGCCGTTGTAGGCGCCGCCGTCTTCATGTTCACCGTAGCCGTCTCCATTGTAGCGTCGCCAGCAGGGGCCGTTAGGCGTATCGACCTTGAGCTTCGAGTCCGCCACCTTGAGGCTGTCGATGATCAATGGATCGTCGGCGCGTCGAAGACCGAATCGCACGAGCTGCAGAAAATCGGTCCCGACGAGTTCGTCTGCGCGGTATTCCGTTCCGATGACCTGGTTCTTGATCTGCATCACGCTTTTTAGCAGCGCATTGTTTTCTATCACCAATGCCGGGGCTGCTCGGATATAGTAACCGCTCACATTCATTTCCTTCTGCAAGGGAGAATCCCTGACGACATTCCAGTCCTCCACATGGGCATTCCAGAAATCGGCGAGCTCGAGTGCAACAGCCGCGTCTTCCGGATCGAGGAAAGGGGCGCCCGCAACGAGAGCAGCAATGCACACCGCGAGCGTGAAGGCATTGACCCCGGCGCTTTCCTCCCACCTGTCCTGGTCGCTCGAAGGGCCCGTGTTGGCGATGAAGGTGAGAGCCCTTCTAGTCATCTCCTTGATTCTGATGCCGTCGATGACATTCCTTTCGACGAGGGCGGCGGCGAGCAGAACCGGAAAAGCCGCCTCGTCCAGCTGGATACCCTGCCAGTAGGGCTTTCCGCCCAGCCACTGGTTCTGGTACCAGTGACCGTCTTCGTGCTGGGTGGCGATGAGATAGCGCAGGATATCGTGGGCATCATTCTCTGCTCCCAGCAGCATCAGCGCGCCTGCGCACTCGACGAGGTCTCTCGGCCAAACAAGGTGGTAGCCGCCGACCTCGTCACGCGTGTTTCCCCAGGGTATGCTGAGGCTCGCCACCATGGCGCCTGGGAAACTCTTGTCCTGGTGGGCCTTCAGCACCATGGCTGAGACGATCATCTCCTGGTTCAGGTCGGGAGGAAGCCCTTCACAGTAGGCAAGCCTTGCATGCCAACTCTTCCATTTGGCCACATGCGCTTGCCAGACTTCTTCGAAATTCTGCAGCAGGGCGGAAATGGCCAAGGTGGCCGCGGACTGCTTCGAGTTGCCGAAACCCAAAGCAAGAACAGCCTGCTGTGGCAGCTCGCCGATAAGGGCAACATTGCCTGGACCAGCCTTCTGATACTGCCAATGCATCGAGCCGTTGTGGGCGAAATCCTGCCAGCCGTCGCTGATGCCGACATAGCCGGCGCTCGTCTTTCCGAAGGCGCTGTTCTGCTCCATATCGGCAGCTGCGAGCGCAAGACCGAAGGGTCCCTGCTCGGCCCAGAGCACGGATCTTCCCCGGTAGCGGGAGCTTTCCGCGCTATTCTGATTCCCTGTTCCGCCCAGGTGCGGATTGAGCATCACATAGGGGCGAAGGTCTTCGTCTCCTTCGAGTTTCAATTCGAGCAGAAGGACATCCTTTTCCGGGTCGGGGCAGATGCGCAGATCGAGCCGGAATCTGCCGTGGTGGTGGGAGACTTCCACGGCCGGAATGCCTTGTCCCGCGAATTTCAGCTTGTGACTCCCTAGCGTCTTGACCTCTGTCCAGAACCCCCGGCTTCCCGCCACGATGAACCCCATGTCCCTGATCTGGGGAACGTCGATCCTCGGATAGTAGATTTCGTTGACGACCCCGCGGCTCAATGTGTACCAGAGACGGGAAGAACCGAGCCCGCATCCGACCATTTCCTTTGCGCTGTTTGTCCAGTTTGGGCTCAGCCCGGGATGACCAGGCGCCGATTCCGCTTTTTCCATTCTTGTTCTCCCGGAAATTTCTTGATTCGACACCACGATCAAAACCGAGTTCGCGCGTTACATTCCGTTACGGCGCGGTCAAAATCGAAGAACAATGTGCCTGTATAAATTTGGAAAACACAGGAGAGAGCGTGAACAAAAGACAGGGGCGATCGTTTGGCTGCAGTTGTGCGCTATCATGCCGATTTCCGGAAGAATGGATGAGCAAACCATGAGCGCGACAGACCATATTCTCCTTGTCGACGACGACAAGGAAATCCGCACCCTCTTGGGCGATTATCTGCAGAAGAACGAATTCAAGGTGACCTCCGTCGCCGACGGCAAAGCCATGCAGGCTGTGCTCGACAAGGAAGCCGTTTCCCTCATTGTGCTCGACCTGATGTTGCCGGGGGAGGACGGCCTCGTGCTTTGCCGAAATATCAGGGCCAAGTCCGAGGTTCCCGTCATGATGCTGACAGCCAAGGGCGACGACATGGACCGGATCGTGGGTCTCGAGATGGGGGCGGACGATTATCTTGCCAAGCCGTTCAACCCGAGGGAGCTGCTCGCCAGGATCAAAAGCATATTGCGGCGCGCCAAGGTGATGCCCGAAGGGCTCAAGCCGGAAGAGGCGAGCGTGGTGCGGTTTTCCGGGTGGCGGCTCGATACGCTTTCGAGACAACTGACTTCCCCGGATGGTGTGGCCGTACCGTTGAGCGGCGCCGAATACAGGCTGCTCAGGGTATTCGTAGACCATGCCAACCGGGTATTGAATCGTGACCAGCTGATGGACTTTTGCAGGGGAAGGGAGCTTTTCCCGTTCGATCGGAGCATAGACGTCCAGGTGAGCAGGTTGAGGCAGCGGCTCGGCGACGACGCCAAGGAGCCGAAGCTCATCAAAACGATAAGAGGGGAAGGCTATATGCTCGCCGCCAAGGTCGAATACGAAAAATGATGCCCAAGTCCTTGCTCGGCAGAATGATCCTGATCCTGGTCGGGGGGCTGATTTTCGGTCAGATGCTGAGCGCTGAGATCCAGATCAGGGAAAGAGAGAAATCGCTCTCGAAAATCATCTGGACGCAGGCTGCACAGGGCATCTCCGCCTATGTCAGGCTGCTCGATGAGACTCCCCAGGCCGACCGGAAAAGGGCCGCCGCTCTTTTGAGCGGCGCTCCGCTTTTCGTTTCGGTTGAAGGCAATTTTTCTGGCGAGCCGATGCGCGGGGAGGATGTCTCAAGTCTTGAGAAGCTGTTGCATGAGCATCTTGGAACGAGGCCGATCAAGCTGTTTTCATCGCTCGAAAAGGTGCCGTTCTACTGGCCGCAACATGCATCCTTCAGCCTGCAAACCACGCTCAAGGACGGCCAGCCGGTCGTCTTCATGTACAACAGGGGGGTAGGCCATTTTCTGCCCCGCAGACTCATGATCAACCTGCTTGTCCTGTTCGTCGCGATCCTCGTCCTTTCCCTGTTCGCGGTGCATTGGGTGACGCGCCCGTTGAATCTTCTCGCAAAGGCTGCAGACGAGCTCGGCAAGAACATACACAGCCCGCCCTTGCCCGAAAAGGGGTCGACGGAAATGAGGCGGGCAGCCAGGGCCTTCAACACGATGCAGGCAAGGCTGCTTGAATACCTTGCTGCCAGGGCAAGAATCCATGCAGCCATGTCCCATGATCTCAAGACGCCGATCACGAGGCTTACGCTGCGCGCAGAAATGCTCGAGGATCCCGACCTCAAGGCCAAGTTCATCAAGGACCTGGAAGAAATGGACAGCATGGTCACGATCAGCCTGGATCTGATGCGCGGCATGAGCAACGGCGAGGCCGTCCAGACGGTGGACATCACCGCGCTGCTGGAAAGCATCCAGGAAGATCAGATGGAAACCGGCAAAGAAGTGGAAATCCGAAAATTCGGAAACATCCGTTATTCCGGCAAGCCACAGGCCTTGAAGCGGGCTATCGTCAATCTCGTCGAAAACGCGATCAAATACGGAAAAAAGGCAACCCTTTGCGCCGAAGAGGTCGAAGGCGGGCTCTTGCTCAGCGTCACCGACGAGGGCCCGGGCATTCCTGAAGACAAGCTGGATCTGGTCACTGAACCTTTCTACAGGCTCGAGTCTTCCCGCAGCAGGGAAACGGGCGGATCCGGCCTCGGGCTTGCCATTGCTAAGGCGATTGCCGAGATTCATGGCGGAACATTGAAGCTTTCCAATCGACCAGAAGGGGGGCTTGAGGCTGCGATTTTCCTCCCGAAAAAGGGCTTGTAACAAGGTTCGCCGGGATCTGAGCTAGGTGCCGCCTATGGCAGTCAGCCAGCATTCTTGGATGTGTGCGCCCACTTTTTCAACGACCTTCGGGTCCAGTCTTCCCTTTTCGGATTCCTTGACCAATATGTCCATGATCTTGTCCGGTTCAAGCGAGTCGCGGTAAGGACGCCGCTGAGCCAGGGCCTGGAAGACGTCGACAGTTTCTATGATGCGCGCTTCCAGGGAAAGGTCAGGCGGCTTTGCGTGAAAGGGGTACCCGTTTCCGTCAAGCCGTTCATGATGTTGCGAAGCCCAAAGGGTGACCTGCTCAAATCCCTTGATGTTCCTGAGGATGCTATAGGTGTCGAAGCTGTGTCTGCGCACCGTTATTTTTTCGGACTCGGTGAATCGGCCCGGCTTGTCGAGAAGCTCGTCCGGAACCCGCAGCTTGCCGATGTCGTGAAGCAGACCCGCCAGTTCGAGCATCTCGCAGTTTCTTTCCGACAAGCCGAAAAGCTCGCCGATTTTGCGGGCAAGCGCGGCGACTCTGTCCGAGTGTTCCCTGGTGAACGGGCTTTTCGCATCGACGATGCAGGAGAAAATGTGCGCGATGCTTCTCAGTTCGCCGAAGCTCATGTTGCGCGACGCCGTTTCTGAAGTCCAGATCGAAAGATAGCTGTTCACGTGATTTGCCTCGAGCGAGAACCAGAATGCCTCGGATCGGGATACCTCCATGAAGGCGTCGACGAGTTCCCGACAGAACCATTCTCCGCATTTTTCAGCCACTTTTTTTCTAATCGCCTCTTTGCCGAGCAAGATGTCCACCTGATCTGCGATGTATTTCAACATGAGAATGTCGACCCGGTCCGCCATGTAGATGCAATTGGCGGCGAGCTTAACATTCATCGGCAGATCGGCATCCTTGAGCTTCGACCAGTGCGTGTGATGATGCAGCACGATGGGCGAAAGATGGCGCAAGAGCGGAGACGAGGCCAGCAAATCGGCCCCGATCCTGCAATGCTCGCCTTCCTGCTCCCACTCAAACTGCGCCAACTTGGCATGCACCGTGGTCTTCGAGACGCCGCAGTCATGGAGGATCGCGGCCTGGAAAAGATCGTCAAGCCAGGATCTTGTCCATCCCAGGTACTTTCCAAACTCAACGGCCATGTAAGCGACGCGCTTGCCGTGATGGATATGCGTTACCCCGACCAGGTCGAGCGCGTCGGAAAGGGAGTAGATCGCTTCGTGCAGGTTGATGTTATAGTCGGACACGTCAGCAATTCCGAGGGTTTATGTTTTTAGTATAGCGCCCTTGCCGGTCATTCCGCGTCCCCATGAAAACGGATCTGGTTCCCGCCGCCTTGCTTCGCCTCGTACATGGCCGCATCCGCACGGCTCATGGCCTCTTCTTCGGAAATGCTTCGCTTGGAAAACAGCACGAAGCCGATGCTTGACGTGCACTGATAGACGATCTTCGTTTCAACCCCCCCTTCGGGTTGATGGACCAGGAGATAAGGCTCCCCGAGCTTTGCCCTGATCTTCTCGGCGACGTGATTCGCCTGCCCCGCCGATTCCTCGTAGTCAGTGCTCAGCTCGCTCAGCATCACGACGAATTCGTCGCCGCCGAAACGGGCGACCGTGTCCATCCCCCTCAGGCAGCCGATGATGCGGTGTCCTGCCTCGATCAGCAGAAGATCGCCCATGGCATGTCCGTAGCAATCGTTGAGCTCCTTGAAGTCATCCAGGTCGAGAAACATCAGCGCACCGTAATGGCTATTCCGCTTGCATGCCGCAAAAGCCTGGGAAAGCCTGTCGTTGAGCAGGCGGCGGTTGGGCAGCCTGGTCAACGTGTCGTAGAAAGCCATGAGGCGCAGTTGCTCCGTCGCTTCATTGATGCGCTGCTGCAGCAGGTTTCGCTCGTGCTGCAAATCCTCGGCCATTTGGTTGATTCCCGCCGAGAGCGTCTGCAGTTCTGTAATGTGGCTCGGTTCGCTGATCCTGGCAGAGAGTTCGCCTGCGCCGAGCGCATGCACCGTTTCGCTCATTCTCCTGATGGGCTCGGTGATGCGGCGGCTGGCAACGAACACCAGGAACATGATGGCGATGGAAAACAGAGAAGTCGGCATAATGGTGTAGAGCAGCAGCCTAGATTCTTCCCTCCGGGTACGCTGCTCGCTCATTTCGATGACGACCTCCCCGAATTTCTGGGTCTTCGGCCTGGATTCGGTATCGCCAAGCGCAATCTGTGTGGACAGGATGGGTTCGAAAAGCCATACCTTTCCTCTCGCGAATACAGAATTGTTCTGCATTTTCATGGGAATTTCCACAGGTGCGCCCATGTCGACCTTGCCGGACGCATTTTTTCTTGCCGAGACCAGTATTCTCGATGCATTGTCGGCAATGACGACCCGATCCACGTCAGCCTCGTTCAGCACGCTTCCGGCAAGCTCATGAAGAAAATAGCGATTTCCTGAAAAAACGCCGTATTCGCTGCTGATGGCCAATTGGTGAAGGATCAATCGGCCGCGCTTGAGCAGTTCCGCATCCAGGCTGATGTAGCGCTCATGGAGAAAGAAGCCTTCCATGGAAACGATAATGACCAGAAGCGGTAGCATGGTGAGCAGGACCATCTGCTTTCTGATGCTGAATTTGAAGTTCGAATTCACCTTGTAGGTCCTCCCTGCTCGAGCTTGAGGATGAGCAGTTCGTCGGACCGTATCGCGATGCCGAGCATGCTTGCCACCTCATGATTGACCGATATTTTGAACAGCTTGGGATATTCTGGTTCCGGAAGCGATTTTAGACGTATGTAGGCGTTGACCATCAATCCCGCCTGGGCCGCCAGCTGGTCAGGTGTCGAATATATCGCGCACAGGGCGCCCGCATTGACAAAGGCTTGCGAAAAAGCGACCACGGGAATGCGATGCCGGTAGCTGCTCAGCAGGATGTCCCGGATGGTGTTGCTGTTATAGATCGCGATGTCCGGCACCGCAAGCAGGACCTGGCTTCTGGAAAGCACTTTTTCCAGCTTCTCGAAAAGGGTTCCCCGGGGCACGGCTTCACTGATGAGGCTATCCCCCGCTTCCCGAAGCTGCAAGCGCAGTTTGTCGATGTCTGGCCCGGTGTCGGGAGAAGCCAGCACGCCTACCAGTTTTCTATCTGGAAAGGCGGCGCGCAGAAAGCTGACCTGCCTTGCCCAGGGCTGATCGACGAATATGCCGGAAAGCCCGGCAGGCCGCATCGCTTTCAGAACCGCATACTCATAGCTGGGGAGCATGGCGGCGATGACCGGCATGGAGGCCTTCTTCACCGCAAGGCTGGCAGCCCTCATCCCGATCGTGACGACAAGGTCGGCTTTTTCACTGCCGGTGAAATTCTCAAGCTTTATTTCGTCGACCTGGATGTCGCCAGGCAGGCTTTGCCTGAACGCGTCGGAAAAGAGGCGATAAGGCTCGGCATCGCCGCTCGGAACCAGCAGGACGTGCGCTTTGCCTGCTGCGCACAGGCTCGGCAGCAGGCAAAGGAACAGGAAAGACAGGAATTTTCCCATCTTCACCAGTTCAGTGTCGCCTTCACGAACATGCGGCGGTTGAACAGGTTGCTGGCGATGTATTCGGTATAGGCATCCTGCTGCAGCAGGTTCTGCACGATGAGCGCGATGTCGCCGCTCGTTCCGCCTTCGAAACGATAGGCCTTGGCGATGCGAAGATCGATGCGGTGCTGGGTTGGCTGGAAATCGATGTAGTTGCGGTCAAATGGCTGCATCGATCCCTGGAAATAATAGGCTGCGCTCCAGGAAACCATGTGGGCAAGACGCTGCGAATAAAGCAGGCTTGCGCTGTTTTTGGGGATGCTGGCCGTCAGGATGTCGTTCGTTCCGGAAAACCCCGGCGGGTAAACCGCCCGAAATCCGCCATACCCTGCGGCCAGAAGATCCGGGCCGTTGCTTCTCGCGTCCATGTGGGAAAAATTCGCGATGAGATCGATATTTTCGGTAGGCCTGGTTTTCAGCGCGGCTTCAATGCCGCGATAGTCGGCTGTAAAGCCGTTCCTCATTCCGGCGGCAGGTTTATCGTAAAAGATGCCATTGCCGAGAGAATCGCTATAGAGACGCAGATCCAGGGTCGAGTTCCAGTCGACGAACTGACCGATGTAGCCGATTTCCCTTGAAATCATTTTTTCCGGCATCAGTCCGGGCGTATCGGGAACCGCGCTTGGAACGAACATTGCGCCGGGCTGCACCCCCGGCAGATTCGTCTCGACCAGCGACGGGGTCCTGTAAGCGACGGATATCCCCGCGCGCAGCGTGTTTTCCGGGGTCACGTGATAATTGAATGCGACGCGGGGAGACAACCGCTTTCTTCCCATCCGGTCTTTTTCGTACATGCCGCCCGCATTGAGCAATAGGCGCTGGCTGATGCGCCATTCGTCCTCGACGTAAGCCTGATAGTCGCGGGTCGTGAAGCTTGGCGTATAGGCGAGCGAAAGAGGGGGCAGGATGCTCTGCCCATTTATCTCGTTCCGCTGGATATTGCCGCCGTAGCTGAGCCGGTTTGCTTCGAAAGAGAGGATGTGCTGGAACTCGAACTGATCTCTTCCCGTCTGGAGCGCCTGGAAGACCGGTCCAGGGAAAAACACGCCGCCCAGGTAAACGGGGAAGGCTTCTGACTGGTTTTCCTGGATGTGGTAATAGCGCAGGTCCAGCTCCGATCCGTTGTCGAGGAGATGCCGCCATCCTCCCTGGACGAATCCAGAATGTGAAATCAGGTTATGGATGGGGTCGCCGTTGGTGCTTGTAGGCTGATAAGGAGCGGGATTCTTGTCGCTGAAGCCGACGCCCTGGGTGTCATGGTTGAAGCCGAATTGCAGATCGTAGCTGTTTGCGCCGTCGGGATGATAATTCCCCCTGTAATTCATCATGCGCGCCTGATTGCTGTCGTAGCTGTTGTTGAGCAGGCTTGGGCCCGTGATGCCGTTGGGATTGGCGGTCAGGTTGTCGTAGCCGTTGTCGGCGGTATATGCAATGGACATCCTGTAGTCGTAGGTTTTCTCCCGGCTGCCGAAACGGATGGATGCGTCGTTGATTCCCTTGTTGCCGTGGACGAAAGAGGCGCTTTTTCCATCCATCGAATCCGTGGTGACAATGCTGATCACGCCCTGGGTTGAATTCGCGCCGTAGGAGGCGGCGGCAGGACCGCGAATCACTTCTATGCGCTCGATGTCGTCGATCGTGATGGGGAGATCGGCCCAATCCACCGTGTTCATTGGCGGGAGATAAACGCTGCGCCCGTCTATCAAGACCTGCATTCTTCTCGAATACTGGTCTGTCGCCCCATGATAGGAAACGATGGGCTGGCTGCCCTTGTAGTAGCTGACATACATGCCTGGCACGAGCTTGAAGAGGTCGGCAATGTTGCGAAATCCCGACGCGTCGATCATCTGGCGGTCGATCACGGTCATCGCATTCGGGGCTTCCGACAAAGGCTGGCTCATCCTGGATGCGCTGAGCACGGTGGGAAGCTGCTGGTAATAATCCAGTTCACTGGCATACTCGTCCGCGTGGACGCTTTGCCAGCATAGGATGGAAAACAGCCAGAAACAATGACGCATTGTTGTTGGTTCTTCTTGGTAAGCTTATTTTCCGTTTGCGAGGGGCTTGCCTGCAGTTGCGATGATGAACTTGAATTGCGAATAAATCAATCGCATCGCTGCCGAAGCAGCGTGCCATCAGTTGTGGCCATGCGGACTTCCTGCTAATTTAAGAGGTTATAAGGGGAAAGGGTCGGGATGGAGCCGCTGCGGATTCTGATAGTTGAAAGCTCATTGCCTGATGCAGAGCGCATGGAGCAGGTCCTGCTTGCAAGCGGCATCTCTTTTGTTTCGAGTCGAGTGGATTGTCGGGCGCTTGGCGACGATGCATTTGAACCTGACATCGCGCTGTGCGGTTGCGGTTCCGATGCTCGTGCCG
Source organism: Pseudomonadota bacterium (assembly GCA_021802545.1). Lineage (GTDB taxonomy): Bacteria > Pseudomonadota > Gammaproteobacteria > Burkholderiales > JABEVD01 > JABEVD01. The sequence goes on along the minus strand of JAJZRS010000007.1, from coordinate 76,686 downwards.
TCCTGCTCCAGGTCAGGCGGAGCTATCCGCAGATTCCCGTGATACTGGTCGCCCCCGAATTCCTGGCGTCAGAGGCATTGAAGCTGCTTCAGGCAGGGGCGAGCGATTACGTGACCATGGGCGATCTGACCCGGTTGCCATTCGCAATCGAGCGTTCGCGCGCGGCGGCACGCGGCAGAGTGGTCGAGCAGGAATTGCGGGAAAGCGAGGAAAAATTCCGCAGCATCGGCGCCTCAGCCCAGGATGCCGTCATCATGATAGACAACGAAGGCAGCATTTCCTTCTGGAATGCGGCTGCCGAAAAGATCTTCGGCTATTCGGAAAGTGAAGCGGTCGGTAGGGAACTCCATCCTCTCCTCTCGCCGGCCCGCTTCCAGGACGAATATCGACGCGGCTTTGCCCGGTTCCGTTCCACAGGAGAAGGCGCCGCCATCGGCAAAACGCTCGAGCTCATCGCACTGCGCAAGGATGGGACGGAATTTCCTGTCGAACTTTCCCTGTCATCGCTGAAACTGGGTGGGAGCTGGCAAGCCATCGGTATCTGCAGGGACATCACCGAGCGCAAAAATGGCGAGGAAGCGCTGCGCGCATCGATCGGTCTGCTCGGCTCCATCATCGAAAATGCACCCATTCGCGTTTTCTGGAAGGATATGAATCTTCGCTACCTCGGTTGCAATACAGCCTTTGCCCGCGACGCGGGCATGGAAAAGCCGGAAGATCTGGTCGGCAGGGATGATTTCCAGATGGCTTGGCATGATCAGGCTGAGCTTTACCAGGCAGACGACAGGCGCGTGATGGAATCCGGTATTGCCAAGCTCGGCTACGAAGAACCGCAGACCGCCCCGGACGGGAAAACGGTATGGCTGCGCACTTCAAAGGTGCCGCTGCATGATGCGAAAGGGAATGCCTTCGGCGTGCTCGGCATTTATGAAGACATCACCGAGCGCAAGAAAATCGAAGATGAGCGGGAACAGTATTTCAAGTTTTTCAATTCATCCACGGAATTGATGGGAATTGCAGATCCGAACGGCGCCTTCAAGAAGGTCAATCCTGCTTTTCTGGGCACGCTGGGCTATTCCGAGTCTGAGGTTCTGGCGAAGCCCTTCATCGAATTCATCCATCCCGATGACCGCCAACCGACGCTCGACGAGATGAAGAAGCAGCTCGAACGGGGTTTTTCGCTCAATTTCGAGAACCGCTACATATGCAAGGACGGTTCGGTTCGCTGGCTGTCGTGGCGAGCCAATGTCGATTATGAAGAGGGCGTGACCTATGCCACTGCGCGCGATATCACCGAACGAAAGCTGGGACAGGAAAAACTGCTGAAAAGCATGGCAGATCTTGCAGAGGCGCAGCGGCTTGCGCATATCGGGAGCTGGAGCTGGGATGTCAGGACAGACTCCATTTCATGGTCTGCCGAATATTATCGAATCTACAATCATGATCCTGCCAGGCCCACTCCGAACTATGAGGAGCATCTGAAAGTCTACTCGGAAGAGAGCGCGAAAAGACTGGGCGAGGCGGTAAAGCTGGCCGTGGCAAAGGGAGAGCCGTATGCGCTGGAGCTCGAATTGGCAAAGCCTGACGTTGCCAGAAAATGGGTGATGGCCAGGGGCGCGGCCAAATTCGGTGCGGATGGCAAGGTCGTCGGGCTTTACGGCACGGCACAGGACATCACTGAACGCAAGCTGGCCGAGCAGACGCAAAAAAAGCTGATCCGTGCACTGACGCTGATCAGGCGGAGCAATTCCACCCTGATCCATGCTCAAGATGAGCAGCTATTGCTCTCGGAGGTCTGCCGTCTGGCTGTCGAGGTCGGCGGGTATCTCATGGCCTGGGTGGGGCATCCTGAAGACAATGAAGAAAAATCCGTGTGTCCGCTTGCGGAATTCGGTTTTGAAGAGGGCTATCTGGATAAAGCCAACATCAGCTGGGCCGACAACGAAAGGGGCAGAGGCCCCACCGGTACTGCGATCAGGACGGGGGAGATCCAGGTCAACCGGAATTTCCTGACCAACCCGGCCATGGCGCCATGGCGAGAATCTGCATTGAAGCACGGCTACCAGTCGAGCATTGCCCTGCCGCTTTCCGATTCAGGAAAGATCCTCGGTTCGCTCACCCTCTATGCCAGGGAGCCGGATGCCTTCAGTGCCGAAGAAATGGAGCTGCTTCTCGAGCTTGCCGGCGATCTGGCTTTCGGAATGGCGCATCTTCGCATGCAAAAGGAACGCGACCGCGCCATCCTTGAAAATAGGCAATACATGGAAAAATTGCGGAAAAGTCTGGAAGACGCCCTTCAGGCTATTTCCGCCACGGTCGAAATGCGCGACCCTTATACTGCGGGTCATCAGAGACGCGTCGCGCATCTTGCGGTTGCCATCGCGAAGGAAATGGGGTTGTCGGAGGAACAGAGTCACGGCATACACCTTTCCGCCATCGTGCACGATATCGGCAAGATCCACATTCCCGCCGAAATGCTGAATAAACCGGGTCGACTGACCGAAATCGAATACAGCCTGATCAAGGTTCATCCCGAAGCCGGGTTCGACATCCTCAAGGAAATCGATTTCCCCTGGCCAATCGCCCAGGCAGTGTATCAGCATCACGAAAGGATGGATGGCTCGGGCTATCCTCGTGGATTGAAAGGCGAAGAAATCATCATCGAGGCCCGTATTCTTTCGGTCGCCGACGTCGTCGAGGCGATCTCATCGCATCGTCCCTACCGCCCCGGCCTGGGAATAGAGGCCGCGCTGGACGAACTCAGGAATAATGGTGCTTTTTACGATCCTGCCGTGGTCGATGCCTGCTTCAGGCTCTTTCGAGAGAAGGGGTACCTCCTCCCCTCCTCTTGATTACCAGGGAATCTCGAGCCCGTCATAGGAAAGGAATTTTCCAGAGTCGGCAGGCGCAAGCCTTTCGATGACACGGCGCATTCCGGATACGCTTTGCTCGACGGATATCAGGGCACTCGGCCCGCCCATTTCGGTCTTGACCCATCCCGGGTGCAGCGCGACGGAAATGATGCCGAACGCCTTCAGGTCGATCGCCATGCTCCTCATTACCATGTTTGCCGCAGCCTTGCTGGAGCGGTAGGGATATTCGCCGCCGCTGGTGTTGTCGGCGAGGCTGCCCATCTTGCTGGTGAGGGTCGCGATAGTCCCGCTTCTTGCGATAAGATTGACAAAGGCCTCGGCCATCCTGAGGGGGGCCATTGCATTGATTTCGAAAGCCCTCATCCATTTTTTGTAGTCGATTTCGCCGAAATTTCCGGAATCCGGATAGATGCCCGCATTGTTGATCAGCAGGTCGACCGATTCTCCGGAAAGACGACCTGCAAGCTTTTGGATTTGGGCGGGGTCGCCGACGTCGAGCGGATAGATTTCGACCCCGGGCAGCGCCAGATCCTTCGATGGATGGCGGCAGCAGGCCAGGACGCGCCATTCTTCCAGAGCATACTGCCTGCAGAACTCAAGTCCGATGCCGCGATTTGCGCCTGTGACCAATACGGTTTTCATTTTTGCATGGTGGGCCAAGAAAGCGCGAAAATCAACCGGGATAGTCGGCAGGACGAGGGGCACGGGCAAGAATCTTGTCTATGATGAAATATGCTTTTTACGGGAGGGATCATGGCTGAAAAACTGGAAAGAATCAGGGAGGCGGCCTATTTCCGCTATGTCGACCGGGGCTACGAGCATGGGCACGACCTGGAAGACTGGCTGGAAGCCGAGGCCGAAATCGATGCCGAACGAATGGCGCCTGGCGTCGAATTCGGCATGCAGCAGGGCGGGACCATGGGGCCTGCCGAAGACGAGGCGCTCAAGCGCCTGATCAGGCGGCATCCGGGCAAGGAAATCCCGCTCGTTGAAGGAATCGAGCCGATTGATGCGCCAGCCAAGGAATGAATCAGTGCAGGGCGCGGTTGACCGCTTCGAGGTCTGAGTCGGTGAGCGAGCCCGAGGCGGCTTTGAGCTTCAGCTCGGAAACCAGATAGTCGTACCTCGCCTTGTAGAGATCGCGCTTGGCCGAATAGAGCTGCTGCTGGGCGTTGAGCACGTCGACCGCCGTTCTCACCCCCACTTCCTGGCCAAGCTTTGTGGATTCCAGCATGGTTTTGCTTGAAGTGAGCGCTTGCTCAAGAGCTTTCACCTGAGCCATGCCGCTCGCGACGCCGAGAAAAGCTTGGCGAGCGTTGAGTTCTGCATTGCGCCTTGCGCCGTCCTCATCGTCCTTGGATTTTTCGAGATCGGCCGCAGCTTCCCTCGTCTGCGAGCTGATCGCGCCGCCCTGGAATATCGGCAGGTTGAACTGGAGTCCGACAGCGCTCTGCTTGGTTCTGGAGGAAAGATCGAGCAAAGGGCCTCCGGATGCGGAATTGTCGTTGTAGCTGGCGACGATAGAAAGCGTCGGAAGGTGCCCCGCGCGGCGCCTGGTCACTTCCTTCTCGGCGATTTTCGCCAGTATCCGGCTTCCGACGAGATCCGGATTGCCATTGAGTGCAGCCCCTACCCATTTTTCTGCATTGTCGGGAACGGGCAAGGTCGGTTCGAATTTCGCATTCACGGTATCGAGCTGGCCGGGCATTTTGCCGGTCAAGGTGGCGAGCGTGCGCTTCTTGACTTCAAGATCGCTCAATGCCGCGATCTCCTGTGCGGAAACGAGATCGTATCTCGCCTGGGCTTCGTGCGTGTCGGTGATGGTGGCCGTTCCGACATCGAAATTCTGCTTCGCCTGCTGCAATTCTTCGGATATCGCCGCTTTCTGGGCGCGGACAAGCTCGACGTTGTCGAACGCGAGCAGTACGCCGAAATAGGACTGGGCTACGCGGATGATCAGATCCTGCTCTGCAGCGCGGAATTGCGCCTGGGCCGCTGCGACCTGGAGATGAGCTTCGTCGAGCTGTATCCAGTCCTGCAGCCTGAAGACCGGCTGGGAAAGGGAAACCGTGTAGCCGTTCGAATTGTAGTTTCCTGTGCCTCCGAGAGGCAGGCCGGCAAGCCCTGGATTGGTGAGGGTCGTCTTGAAACGGTTGTAGGTCGTGTTTGCACTGAGGCCGATATTCGGCAGAAGCAGCGATCTGCTCTGCGGCACCTTTTCCTGGATCGACCTGAGCTTGGCCTGGGCGGCCAGAAACACCGGATCCTGGACCTTCGCCTCGCTGTAGACGGCGAGCAGGTCGGCGGCATGGGCGACAGGGCTCAGGGCGACGAGCATCGCGAAAATCGGCTTCAGTGTCATGGCGTCCTATGTAAATAAGACAATTCTAATATACTTTGCGCAATCAGAACACGAATTTCTTCATTTTCATGGCATTTTGCAGCGCCGGAATCCTCGTTTCGAACAGGTCTTCGGTATGCCACGCATCCTTTCCGATGCGCGTCACCAGCGTCGCGCGCATGGCCGGCCCTTCTCCGACCACGGCAAACAGCCTGCCGCCGAGATGAAGTTCCTTCTGGAATTCTTCTGGCAATACGGGCGTCGATCCGGCGAGGATGATGACGTCATAGGGTCCGTGCTTGCCCCAGCCTTGCGACGCGTCACCGACTTCCAGCGTGACGTTTCCGACGTGATGCGCCTTCAGGTTTTTTTCCGCCATGGCGGAAAGCTCGGGAACGATTTCGACGCTGTACACATGCTGGCCGCCCATGGCGAGCAAGGCGGTCATGTAGCCGTTGCCGCTGCCGACCTCCAACACCCTGTCCGATTTCCGCAAACCCACCGCCTGCAGGATCTTCGCCTCCAGTTTCGGGAAGAGCATGGATACGCCATGCCCGATCGGGATCTCGATATCGGCGAATGCGAGTTCCCTGTACTCTGCAGGAACGTATTCCTCGCGCTTGACTTCGAAAAGGAGATCAAGCACATGTTGGTCCAGAACATCCCATGGCCTGATCTGCTGCTCGACCATGTTGAATCGCGCTTTTTCGAAATCCATCATCACCCCATGTTTTTTAAGAATTCAAGTCCCAACTATAACACGGATGATGTTCAGTATAGTGCAGCAAATCTTGCTTTTGTCCCGGTTTTAAAGTAGCTTTCACGCATAGCTTAGCTCGCGGATTCCGCGACATCTTGGAGTCCTCAATGAATGCCATCCCGAAATTCCTGAACCAGAATGCGAAGGTCGACGAAGCGGCCATCAAGCCTTTCCCGAAGTCCAGAAAGGTCTATGTCGAAGGTTCTAAACCCGATATCCGCGTTCCCATGCGCGAAATTTCCCTCTCGCCCACCGGAAGCGAGGGCAATCCGCCCGTTTTCGTCTATGACACGTCCGGCCCTTACACCGATCCCGAATCGAAGATCGACATCAGGCACGGGCTGCCGCCTTTGAGGCTGAAGTGGATTTTGGAACGGGAAGACACGGAAGAACTCCCTGGCCTTTCCTCCGCATACGGCAGGGCGCGCCTCGAAGACCCTTCCCTTTCCAGCATGCGGCTCGATGTCCAGAAAAATCCGAGGCGGGCGAAATCAGGGGTGAACGTCACCCAGATGCATTACGCAAGGCGCGGCATCGTGACGCCGGAGATGGAATATGTCGCCATCCGCGAAAACCAGAAAATGGAGGCGCAGAGCGAGATGCTCCGCCGCCAGCATCCCGGAATGGATTTCGATGCGGCTCTCCCCAAATTCATCACGCCCGAATTCGTGAGAGACGAGGTGGCGAAGGGCCGCGCGATCATTCCGCTCAACATCAATCATCCCGAAACCGAGCCGATGATCATCGGCAGGAATTTCCTCGTCAAGATCAACGCCAATATCGGCAATTCGGCGCTCGGTTCCTCGATCCAGGAGGAAGTCGAGAAGATGACCTGGGCGACCCGGTGGGGCGGGGATACGGTGATGGATCTTTCCACCGGAAAGAACATCCACGAGACGCGCGAATGGATCATCAGGAACAGCCACGTGCCTATCGGCACCGTGCCCATCTATCAGGCGCTTGAGAAGGTCGAGGGTAGGGCCGAGGAGCTTACCTGGGAGATATTCAGGGACACCCTGATCGAACAGGCTGAGCAGGGCGTGGATTATTTCACGATCCATGCAGGCGTGCGGCTCGCTTTCGTGCCGATGACCGCTGGCCGCATGACGGGCATCGTCTCGAGAGGCGGCTCGATCATGGCGAAATGGTGCCTGGCTCACCACAGGGAGAATTTCCTCTATGCGCATTTCGAGGAAATCTGCGAGATCATGAAAGCCTATGATGTCAGCTTCTCGCTCGGAGACGGCCTGAGACCGGGTTCGATCTATGACGCCAATGATGAAGCTCAGCTTGCCGAGCTGAAGACGCTCGGCGAACTCACCGACATCGCCTGGCGCCATGACGTGCAGACCATGATCGAAGGCCCGGGTCATGTGCCCATGCACATGATCAAGGAGAACATGGACCTGCAGCTCAAATACTGCAAGGAGGCACCCTTCTATACGTTGGGTCCCCTGACGACGGACATCGCGCCGGGATACGACCACATCACTTCCGCGATCGGGGCGGCGATGATCGGCTGGTACGGCACTGCGATGCTTTGCTACGTGACGCCGAAGGAGCACCTCGGCTTGCCGGACAAGAACGACGTGAAGGACGGCATCATCGCCTACAAGATCGCAGCGCATGCGGCCGATCTTGCCAAGGGGCATCCCGGCGCCCAGGTACGCGACAATGCCTTGTCTAAAGCCAGGTTCGACTTCAGGTGGGAGGACCAGTTCAACTTGTCTCTCGACCCGGATCGGGCCTGCGAATTTCACGACGAGACTTTGCCGAAGGACTCGGCCAAGGTGGCCCATTTCTGCTCGATGTGCGGACCGCACTTCTGCTCGATGAAGATCAGTCAGGACGTGCGGGAATACGCCGAGAAGGGGATGGAAGAAAAATCGGCGGAATTCCTGGAGGCCGGCGCGCAACTCTACAGGAAGGCCTGACATGACGCTGTTGCAGATCATGGGGCTTGCCGTCGTTCAGGGTGCCGCCGAGCTTCTTCCCGTCTCCAGCTCCGCGCACGTCATCGTGGCTGAAAAGCTGATGGGGCTCGATCCCACCACGCCCGAGATGACGATGCTCCTGGTGATGCTCCATACCGGAACGATGTTTGCGGTCATCGTCTATTTCTGGAACGCCTGGAAGGAGAGCTTTTTTTCTTCGAAAGCCGTTTTCTGGGAGTCGGCAAGGCGCATTTTCGCTGCGACAGTGGTGACGGGAATCGTCGGGCTTGCCCTGAAGGTTCTCATCGAAAAAATGTTCATGAGGAACGTGCCGCATGCCGAAATCGAGCAGCTCTTCGGGAACATGAGCCTGATCTCAGCTTCCCTTGCTGCGGCAGGGCTCCTGATTTTCTATGCAGGGATGAAGACCAGGGGCGCTTCTTTCGGCCATTCGGTCGATTTCAGACAATCCTGTTTGGTCGGCGCCGTGCAGGGGATCTGCCTGCCTTTCAGGGGATTCTCCCGTTCGGGTTCGACGATATCCGCAGGTTTGCTGCTCGGCGTCTCCAGAAGGAAGATCGAGGAATTCAGCTTCGCGCTTGCCGTGGTGCTGACCCCGCCTGTCATCGTCCGTGAAGCATGGCGCCTCCTGAAGGATCAGCACCATGCGGGAGCGAATCTGGCCGGCATGTTCATGCCCGGCATCCTGGGCATGGTGTTCAGCTTCATTGCAGGGCTTCTTGCCCTCAAATGGCTGTCGAATTGGCTCGAGGCCGGACGCTGGCATTTTTTCGGTGCCTATTGCCTTGCAGCTTCAGCGGTGGTGTTCATGCTCCACAGAGGCGGCTTCTAGCCCTGCTCCCATGGCAGTTCGGCAAACCGCCAGCCGTTCAGCCTGCCGCGGTGCGAATGCTTGTCCTTGTCCCCCTCGAAGCCTTCGAGGACGTTGTAGCATTCCGTGTAACCGGCTGCTGCTGCGACCGCTGCGGCATTGTGGGAACGGTGGCCGGAGCGGCAGATGAAGAGGACGAGCGATTCCTTGTCCACCTGCTGCTGAAGCTGGTTGAGGAAATAGGGATTGGGCTGCATGGACGGATAGCTCATCCATTCGATGTGGATGCTTCCCGGCACCCTGCCGACCCAATCGATTTCGGCCCGGGTCCTGACGTCCACGAGCCTCGCCCCCGGCGCTTCCTGCAAGAGGGCGTAGGCTTCGATTGGAAGGAGCGCCCCTTCGTAGGGGACTTCCCTGCCCCGCTCCCTTGCCTTCGCCAAAATTTGACGGATATGGCTCATCTGTTAAAAATTCACAAATGCAGATATTCTTCTTAACATGATAGACCCAAACCAGACTTCGCAGGAAGCCGACTCGACGCGCTACCAGGCTGCGCGGAAAAGCACCCTCATCAGCATTGCCGTCAATATTGCCTTGACCGTCATGCAGGTCGTGGTGGGTTTCTTCGGGCGTTCGCAGGCGCTGATGGCGGACGGCCTGCATTCCTTTTCCGATCTGCTCTCGGATTTTCTGGTGCTCGCCGCCAATCGCCATGGCAGCCTGAGTGCGGACCAGGACCATCCTTACGGGCATGCCAGGATAGAAACCGCGACCACCCTGATCCTGGGCATTCTGATGGGCGTGATGGGACTCGCCCTGCTTTATGCCGCAGGTTCCCGCCTTCAGCATCCCCAGCAGGTCCAGCAGGTCCATTTCATGACGCTATGGGTCGCCCTCATCACGCTGGTCGCCAAGGAAGGGCTTTTCCGCTACATGATTGCTGTCGCCAAGCGCGTGCGCTCCCAGATGCTCGTGGCCAACGCCTGGCATACCCGTTCGGATGCCGCCTCATCCCTGGTCGTGTCCGTGGGCATTGCCGGAAATCTTGCGGGTTACACGTTTCTGGACCTGCTTGCTGCAGCCCTGGTGGCCTTCATGATCGTGCGCATGGGTTGGCAGCTGGGATACGAGGCATTCAGCGAGCTGGTCGATACGGGGCTTTCCGAGGAGGATCTCGCGCAAATCCGCGCCACGATCGAAGCGACCCCGGGCGTGATCGGCCTGCACGAGCTGAAGACCAGAAAAATGGGGAATCAGGCGCTCGTCGACGCGCATATCCTGGTCGATCCAAAAATCAGCGTCTCTGAAGGACATTACATCGCCGAGGCGGCGAGAAGCAGGGTCCTGAATCATCACGATGTGCTCAATGTCATGGTCCATGTCGATCCGGAAGACGATTTTTACAGCAAGCCGAGCACCCATCTTCCCGAGCGGGCGCATTTCGTCGATCTCATCCGGAAAAAGCTGGATATCGAACCCGACCGGATCGTGCTGCATTACCTGGACGGGATGGTCGATGCCGAAGTTTTTCTCCCGCCCGGTGACAAGGAAGACGGTTCGTCCGAAAAAAAGGTCGAATCGCTTCTCGAGGAGGATCCGCACTTTCATTCGATCAGAATGCACTGTTACGGTGCAAAGATGCAGAAAAATGCCCCATAAAGGGGCGCCCCGTTAATTCACTCAAGCCGGAAAACTTGTGGCACAATAACGAATTGTTTTCCGGGCCATGGCATGCATCGTGCTACAGAAACCGTCGTCAGTTTTCGTTTAATCATCTTTTGGAGGGAATAATATGGCAGCCGCCGATGTTTTGAAATTGATCAAAGACAACGAAGTGAAGTTCGTCGATCTTCGCTTTACCGACACGCGGGGAAAGGAACAGCATGTTTCCGTTCCTTCACATGTGGTGAGCGACTCCTGGTTCGAAAACGGCCATGCTTTCGACGGTTCTTCCATCGCCGGCTGGAAAGGCATCCAGGCTTCCGACATGATTCTGATGCCCGATGCTGAAACCGCAAATCTCGATCCTTTCATGGAAGAGTCCACGCTGATTTTGACCTGCGACGTCATCGAGCCTTCCGACGGCAAGGGCTATGACCGCGATCCCAGGTCGCTCGCCAAGCGCGGAGAAGCTTATCTCAAGTCGACGGGAATCGCGGATACCGCCTATTTCGGCCCCGAGCCCGAGTTCTTCGTTTTCGACTCCGTGACCTGGCATGCAGACATGTCCGGATGCGGCGTCAAGATTGAATCCGAGGAAGCCGCTTGGAGCTCCAGCGAGAAGTTCGAGGCCGGCAACATCGGCCATCGCCCCGCAGTCAAGGGCGGCTATTTCCCCGTTCCCCCGGTCGACTCGCTGCAGGATATCCGTTCCGCAATCTCGCTGACCCTCGAGCAGATGGGCGTGCCTGTCGAAGTGCACCACCATGAGGTTGCGACCGCTGGGCAGTGCGAAATCGGCACCAAATTCAGCACCCTGGTGCGCCGCGCAGACTGGACCCAGATCCTGAAATACGTCGTCCATAACGTCGCGCATTCCTATGGCAAGACTGCGACCTTCATGCCCAAGCCTGTGGTCGGCGACAACGGTTCCGGCATGCACGTTCACCAGTCCCTGTGGAAGGACGGCAAGAACATGTTCGACGGCAACGGCTACGCAGGCCTTTCCGAACTCGCGCTCTTCTACATCGGCGGCATCATCAAGCATGCCCGCGCATTGAATGCGATCACCAATCCCGGAACCAATTCCTACAAGCGCCTGGTTCCCGGCTTCGAAGCCCCTGTGATGCTCGCCTATTCTGCGCGCAACCGCTCCGCTTCGATCCGCATTCCCTACGTGACGAACCCGAAGGCGCGCCGCATCGAGGTGCGTTTCCCGGATCCCACCGCCAACCCCTATTTCGCCTTCACGGCGATGATGATGGCTGGCCTGGATGGCATCCAGAACAAGATCCATCCCGGGGATGCCATGGACAAGAACCTGTACGACCTGCCGCCGGAAGAGGCTCAGCACATCCCGACGGTTTGCTCGTCCCTCGACATGGCGCTCGACTATCTCGACAAGGACCGCGAATTCCTCACGCGCGGCGGCGTCTTCTCCAACGACATGATCGATGCCTACATCGAACTCAAGATGGAAGAAGTCACCCGCTTCCGCATGACGACGCATCCCATCGAATTTGCGATGTACTACAGCCTGTAAGCATCAGGGCGGAAAGAAGGCGGGGGCTTCCCCGCCTTTTTTCTTTTTGGTGTACTATTTGCGATATGAAGAGATTCGTCATCGCAATTTTAGGGATGGCTGCGCTTGCTTCCCATGCAGAGATCTACAAGAGCGTGGATGCCGACGGCCATGTCACCTATTCGAACATTCCGACGAAGGGCGCCAAAAGGCTCAATATCGAACCGCTGACCACGGTGCCCCGCCCGACTCAAGACTTCAAGGTGGATGACCGTACCCAGAAGAGGCGGGACGAGACGCGCTACAAGATACTCCGTGAAGAGCTGGATGCCGAACAAGGCAGGCTCGAGCAATCCAGGAAGGCCATTGCGGCTGGCGGAGGAGACGAGGCGACAGTGCAAAGATATCGAAGTGACGTGATTCTGCACGAAAAGAATATCGAGGCGCTGAAAAAGGAAATCTCGAATCTGAAATAATGACCCCATCCCCCTTTCCAGGTCTTGATCTACTGGCAACCGCCGTATTGTTGCTGGATGAAGATCTCAACGTCGTTTACGCCAATCTCGCCGCTGAAAATCTTTTCGAACTGAGCCAGAAGCACCTGGTCGGCCATTCCGCTGCATCGCTCTTTGTCGACCCTGCCGAACTCCTCAAGGCGATCGACAAGTCGCGCACCGACAATGCCACTTATATCGAGCATGACCTCTTCCTCACGACCGGCGCGCAACTCGCCCTGCACCTGATGGCGAGCGTCACGCCTATCGAATACAAAGTGGCACGGATATTGCTCGAATTTCAGAAGATCGACCAGCAATTGAAGATCGCGCGCGAAGAGCGACTCATGGACCAGAGCCAGGCCAACCGGGCATTGATCAGGAACCTGGCGCACGAGATCAGGAACCCTCTCGGCGGCATCAGGGGGGCGGCGCAGCTGCTGGAGCGTGAACTCGGGGCGAAGCATTTGCTCGAATACACGCAGGTGATCATGAAAGAGGCGGACAGACTGAGGTCCCTGCTGGACCGCCTGTTGACGCCGAACAGGCCGCCCCATTTCAGCGAAGTGAACATTCACGAAGTGCTGGAGCGAGTGCGGAGCCTGATTCTGGCGGAATTTCCGGAGGGCATTGCCGTATCGAGGGAATACGATACCAGCCTGCCGGTTTTCATCGGAGACAAGGAACAATTGATTCAGGCTGTATTGAACATTGCAAGAAATGCCGCCCAGGCCATGCAGGGCAAGGGAAGGCTCGTTTTCAGGACGAGAATCGCGCGCCAGGTGACGATTGCCAAGAAGCGCTACAAACTGGCCATATCGATGCAAATCATCGACAACGGCCCTGGCATATCCGAGGCGATCAGGGACAGGATATTCGACCCGCTTGTGTCCGGGCGGGAAGGGGGGCACGGGGTCGGACTCACGCTTGCCCAGACCTTCGTCAACCAGCATCACGGCGTGATCGAATGCGCGAGCCGTCCCGGCATGACAACCTTCACCGTTCTCCTGCCATTGACTGAAAGCTACTGACATGAATCCTGTCTGGATAATCGACGATGATCCCTCCATACGCTGGGTATTCGAAAAGGCATTGAGCCGCGAGGGCATCGACTTCAAAATATTCTCTTCGGCAAGGGAAGCGCTCGATGCGTCGATGACCCAGAAACCCCAGGTGGTCGTCAGCGACATCCAGATGCCGGGCGGTTCAGGGCTTGATCTTCTGCAGGCGCTCAAGTCGAGGAACCCGGATCTTCCCGTCATCATCATGACCGCCTATTCCGATCTGGAAAGCGCGGTTTCAGCGTTTCAGGGCGGCGCCTTCGAATATCTTCCCAAACCGTTCGACGTGGATCATACGATCCAGCTGATACGCCGTGCGCTCGAGGAGAGCACGAAAGTGGGCGGCGCACCCGAAGAGAGTTTCAGCACGCCCGAAATCCTGGGCAAGGCGGCCTCCATGCAGGGCATATTCAGGGCGATCGGCAGGCTTTCCCAATCCCATGCCACTGTCCTGATCACGGGAGAATCCGGAACGGGGAAGGAGCTCGTCGCGCACGCGCTGCACAGGCACAGCCCTAGAGCCGGCAAGCCTTTTGTCGCGATCAACACCGCAGCGATCCCGAAGGATCTGCTTGAATCCGAGCTGTTCGGCCACGAGAAGGGCGCTTTCACCGGCGCGCAGGCGATGCGGCGCGGGCGATTCGAGCAGGCGGAAGGCGGCACGCTGTTCCTCGACGAAATAGGCGACATGCCGGCCGATCTTCAGACGCGGCTGCTGCGTGTCCTGTCCGACGGTCATTTCTACCGCGTAGGCGGCCATCAGCCCATCAAGGCGAACATCAGGGTCATCGCAGCGACCCACCAGGATCTCGAAAACAGGGTGAAGCAGGGACTCTTCAGGGAAGATCTTTTTCACAGGCTGAACGTCATCAGGCTGAAGCTGCCGCCCCTACGCGAGCGGCGCGAGGACATCGAGCTGCTTGCCAAGTTTTTCCTTCAAAAGAGCGCGAAGGAGCTCGGCGTCGAGGTCAAGAAACTTTCCGACTCGGCCATCACCTACATCAGCGCGCTCGACTTCCCGGGAAACGTGAGGCAACTCGAGAACCTGTGCCATTGGTTGACCGTCATGGCGCCAGGGCAGAACGTCGACGTCAATGACCTGCCACAGGAATTGAAGAGCGAAACGCCTTCGGCAGGCCCTGAAAGCTGGGTCGATGCCTTGGCCAGCGAAGCGGATTTCTGGATCGGCAGGGGGGAGACTTCGATCATGGAAAGATTGACCCCGCTTTTCGAGAAGACGCTGATACTCAGGGCATTGCGCCATACCGGGGGGCGCAGGATCGAGGCGGCGACACTGCTCGGACTGGGCAGAAACACGCTGACGAGGAAGATACAGGAGCTCGGCCTGGAAGAAGCCTGACTATTCGACGGGCCATTCTCCTGGAAGCATGGGCAGCCAGGCCGCTGCCGGCCGCAAATTGTACCAACGCCATTCCCTCGCGGCGACAAGCACGTTCCGGTTGATGTATTCCATCATGTTCTCGGCGCCCATGCCCAGGAATTCCTTGATTGCCGCGAAATCGTCGGGCAGGGCTGCATTGTACCAGCCGTGCGCGGAATGCCTGGCCAAGGAAGCCGCCAATGTCACATTGATCACCCTGGGATGTTTTGCCTGGTTCGAATCCATCAGGGAGCGCAGGAGCGCAGGCAGCTTCCACATCGCAGCGAGCAGCGTCTGGAGCTTCTTGAGATCGAAGCCCAGAACGGCCATCTGGGTGTCCGTGCTCCTCAATGCCGAGTCGCGCATCATCCTTCGCCTGATTTCGATCAGTTCGTCGGGAAGATAGCACCAGAGCAGCATTTCCGCCATGTCGTGCAAGAGAGCTGCGATGGTCACCTCATCCGATTCCAGGTCGTGCCTCATGAGCGACCAGTCCTGCGCATAGATCGCCGCGTGCCTGCCTCGGCTTACGACGGAGAGCATGCCGTAGAGGGCGTCCGGCTTGTCTGCGAGCAGATCTTCGATGGTGGTGAAGGAAGAGAAATGATCGAAGAACGAGCCTGTCCCCATCATCATGAGGGCGTGCGAGATGGTGGTGATTTCAGAGCTTCCCGCCTTCCTTCTGGACTCGATGAAGCGCAGCACCTTGATGGTCATCATCGGGTCATGCAGCACGATTACGGAAATGTCCTTGGCGGTGATCCTGTCCTCGATCTTTCTGAGCCGCTCGATCTCCTTTGCCGTTCTTCTCAGAACGGGCAGATCGCTTTGGGTCAGACGGACAACCCATTCGTTGATGCTTTTTCCGGTCACATTATTACCTCCGCAATGACCGGCGTGTGGTCCGAGGGCCGTTCCAGCTTTCTCGGCAACCGGTCTATGCTGCAGCTGATGCATTTTTCCGCGAGCGCATCGCTCAGGAGGATATGGTCTATCCTCAACCCCATATTACGGCGGAATGCATTCATCCTGTAGTCCCACCAAGTGAAGGATTTGTCTTCCTGGTCGAACAATCTGAAGCTGTCCCTGAATCCGAGACCCAGAACCCTGGAAAAAGCGGCTCTTTCTTCCGGGCTTACCAAAACGCTGCCTTCCCAGGCTTTGGGGTCATGCACGTCCCGGTCTTCGGGCGCGATGTTGTAGTCGCCGAGGACCGCCATATGCGAATGATGAACGAGTTCTTCTTTCAGCCAAGCGGAGAAAGCCTCCAGCCATTTCAGTTTGTACGGGAATTTTGCTGAATCCAGCGATTCTCCGTTCGGAACATAGGCGCAGATGATCCGGATGCCGCTCACTGTCGCGGAGAGCACCCGCTTCTGCTCGTCTTCGAAACCGGGTATCCCGTCCGTCCTTTCGGAAAAGGGGTGCCTGCTCAGTATGGCCACGCCATTGTAGGTTTTCTGTCCAGAGTAGAGCGCGTCATAGCCGGCCGCGCGGATAGGCTCAATGGGAAAGTTTTCGTCGGTGAGCTTGGTTTCCTGCAGGCAAAGCACGTCAGGCTCGTTGGCTTCCAGCCATTCGAGCACATGAGGAAGCCTCACTTTGAGAGAGTTGACGTTCCATGTGGCAATCTTCACGAATTCGCCTTGAAGACGACATGGCCGCCCACGAGCGTGTATTTCACCCGGCCTCTCAGCTCGAGGCCGAGAAAAGGCGTATTCTTTCCCTGGCTCTTGAGGGATTTTGCCTCGACCATCCAGTAGTCGTTGGGGTCGAAGAGACACAGATCGGCCGAATCTCCCGGAGCAATGCCCCCCGAATCGATGCCGATGATGGCCGCGGGAAGAGAAGTGATTCTGGATAGCGCATCGGCGAGCGGGATTTTCGATTCTTCGGCCCACTTCAGGACCAGGGGAAGCAGCAGTTCGAGCCCTGTCGCTCCGGCTTCTGCTTCGGCAAAGGGAAGCAGCTTCGCGTCGTCGTCGACCGGGCAATGGTCAGAGCAGACCGCGTCGATCACGCCATCCTTCAGGCCGCGACGCAATGCGTCCCTGTCCCTTCCGCTTCTCAAGGGGGGGATCAGATGGCAGTGCGAGTTGAAGAAGCCGATATCGATTTCGGATAAGTGCAGGTGGTTCATCGACACGTCGCAGGTGACCGGAAGGCCGTCCTTCTTTGCCTGTCTGAGCATGTCCACCCCTTCCGCGCTCGAGATGCGGCAAATGTGGATCCTGGCGCCGGTTTCCCTGGCGAGATGAAGGATTTTCGAAAGCGCAATCGTTTCAGCGCAGGTCGGGATTCCGGGCAACCCGAGTCTCGTTGCCACCTCGCCTTCGTGAGCCACGCCTATTCTCGAGAGGCTCGCATCCTGCGCCCTCAGCCAGACTGAGAGGTCGAAAGTTGCTGCGTACTGCATCGCCCGCATCATCACCAGCGCGTTGTCGAGCGGCCTGTCTGCATGGCTGAACGCCATGCATCCGGCATCCCTGAGTTCGGCCATTTCGGTGAGGTTTTCCCCCTTGAGGCCCTGGGTCAGCGCCCCGACAGGGAACACGTGGGCCTGGTTCAGGCTCCTCGCCCTGAATTTCAGCATCTCGACAAGTCCGGGTTCGTCGAGAGGCGGATCGGTATCGGGCGGACAGGAAAGGGAAGTGATGCCGCCTGCGATCGCTGCCTCCATTTCCGATTCGAGGGTTGCGCGGTATTCGTATCCGGGTTCTCTGAGCCGCGCGGCCAGATCGACGAGTCCGGGGCAGACGACGAGGCCTTGCGCATCGATTTCCTGGTTGGCATGAAAGCCCTGCGGCGCTTCTCCGATGGAGACCACCTTGCCCGCCGCGATGAAAATATCCGCAGCTCTGTCCGTGCGGTTTTTTGGATCGACGATGCGGCCGTTCTTGATGTGGATCTTCATGTTCAGCTTCCGGCGAGTATGCTCATGACCGCCATGCGCACGGCGATGCCGAAGGTCACCTGAGGCAGGATGACCGATTGCGGGCCGTCGGCGACGGCTGAATCGATTTCGATTCCCCTGTTCATGGGGCCCGGGTGCATGACGATGGCGTCGGGCTTGGCGAGCGCAAGCTTCTCCGGGGTGAGGCCGTAATACTTGAAATATTCCTGCGCGCTCGGCAGCAGCGCGCCCTGCATTCGTTCATTCTGCAGCCTCAGCATCAGCAGCACGTCCACGTCCTTCAGCCCCTTGGCCAAGTCGTGATAGGGATGCACGCCGAGATGTTCCACGCCTTTGGGAAGCAGGGTTTTGGGCGCGATCACCCGGACTTCCGGGACGCCGAGGGTGGTGAGCGCGTGGATCTGCGAGCGCGCCACGCGGGAATGCATGATGTCGCCGACGATTGCCACCTTCAGTTCGTGGAAATGGCGCTTGAAATGCCTGATCGTGTACATGTCGAGCAGGGCTTGCGTGGGGTGGGCATGGCGGCCGTCGCCTGCGTTGATCACGTGGATTTCGGGCGCGACATGGTCGGCGATCAGATGGGCCGCGCCGCTCATGGCGTGCCTCACGATGAACATGTCCGCATGCATCGCCGAGAGATTGTTGACCGTGTCGAGCAGGGTCTCCCCCTTGCTTTGGGAAGAGGCGCTGATATTGAGATTGATGACGTCTGCGGAAAGCCTTTTCGCGGCAATCTCGAAAGTGGTCCGGGTCCTCGTGCTCGGCTCGAAGAACAGGTTGAAGATGGCCTTTCCGCGCAGCAGCGGCACCTTCTTGACTTCCCTTTCGGTAACGCTGACGAAAGACTCGGCCGTATCGAGGATGTGATGGAGCATCGATGGGGGCAGGCCTTCGATGGTCAAAAGGTGTTGCAGCTCACCGTTCTTATTGATCTGTCTTTGCATGTCCCCTCAGTCTGAGCTCCAGTTCTCCATTCTCGTTGCGCAACAGATCGATCGGCCTGTCGAGATCCAGGTGGAACCCCGAAAAGGTCGGTTCGATGGGCAATTCCCGCCCCCCTCTGTCGACGAGCACGGCGAGCCTGATCCTGGCCGGCCGGCCGTAATCGAAAAGCTCGTTGATCGCCGCCCTCACCGTGCGCCCCGTGTAGAGCACATCGTCGACGAGCAGGATGTCGGCCCCGTCCACATCGAAAGGGATGTCTGAAGGCTTGACTTCGGGATGCAGGCCGATCTGCTCGAAATCGTCGCGATAGAAGGAGATGTCCAGCATGCCGAGCGGCGTGGATAAGCCGAGCATGCGATGCAGCGCTTCGGCGATCCAGGCCCCTCCCGTGTGGATTCCGACCAGCACCGTATCCTCCGTCAACTTGTTCCGGATGGATTCTGCTAGGGTTCCCAGAATGTCACTGGCCCTGGGCAATTCCACGTTTGCTTTCCTCCAGGTAAGCCTGCAGCAGGCATTGCGCGGCGACTTGGTCGACATGCGCTTTCTGCGCTCTTCCAGAGACGCCGGCTTCTTTCAGGGCTTCTTCCGCTGCGAACGAACTCAGGCGCTCGTCCACGAATTCTATAGGCAATTCATAGCGTGCCGCCAGTCTTCTCGCAAAAAGCCTCGATAGCCGGGTGAGTTCGTGTTCGCTACCGTCCATCGACAGTGGCAATCCTACCACGAGAAGGGCGGGTTGCCACTCCTTGATCAACAGGTCGATCGCGGAAAAGCATTCCGATTTTTTTTCCCAGGCAATGGTTGCAAGCGGATGCGCCGTTCCGATCTCAGTGTTGCCGAGCGCAACGCCTATTCTTTTCGCTCCGAAATCGAAAGCGAGTACTTCAGCCATGCCCGGCAGATTCGCTGAGTTGGGCCCAGTCTATGCCCATCATCCTGAGCGTGGCGGGGAGGCGTTCTTCAGGCGGGGTTTCGAAAATGACACCCAGGGACGCTTTCGTGGTGAGCCAGGCATTCTGGCTCAGTTCATGCTCGAGCTGTCCCGGCGCCCAGCCGGAATAGCCGAGCGCGATCAGAACATGCTCCGGTTGCATATCCTTGCCGAGCGACTCGAGGATGTCCCTGGACGTCGTGAGGCCCATGTTTTGCGTGACGGATATGGTCGACTGCCATTGTCCGACAGGCTCGTGCAGGATGAAGCCCCTTTCCATTTCGACCGGCCCGCCGAAATAGATGGGAATGTTTTCAGATTCCGGGCTCGATGCCTCCATGCCCAGTTCCGAAAGCAGGGTGGCCAGGTTCATGGCGATGGGGCGGTTCACCACGACACCGAGCGCGCCCTGTTCATGGTGCTCGCAGATGTACAGCAGGCACTTTGAAAATATCGGGTCCATCATGCCGGGCATGGCGATCAGGAAATGGTCGGTAAGGTCGAGGCTGCTCATTGCTACATTGTAGCACTTCGCAATTTGCTATTTGCGCCAGAAGGCGGGCGTGAACAGGATCAGGATGGGGAATATTTCGAGGCGGCCGAGCAGCATCGCCGAAATGCAGACCCATATCTGGAAATCGTTGAGGTTAGCGTAAGTCGTAGCGGGACCCACCTGGTTGAGCCCCGGCCCTGCATTGTTGATGCAGGCGATGATTGCGCTGAAGGAGGAGACGAAGTCGAGGCCGCTTCCGACAAGCATGAAGACGAAGACGACCACGCTCATGAAATAGAGGAAGATGAACCCGAGGACGGAATAGACCACGTTGTTCTGGACGACCTGGCCGTTGATTTTCATGGGGTTGATGATGGATGGATGGAGTAGCCTCAGCATTTCCCGCTCGCTCTGCTTGACCAGCACCATGGTTCTGAGCATCTTGATTCCGCCTCCCGTAGAGCCGGAACTGACGGAAATGCAGCTCAGAAAGAGCATCCAGAGCGGGGCGAGAATGGGCCAAGTGCCGAAGTCGACGCTGGCGAAGCCGCAATCGGTGGCAATGGAAACGAGATTGAAGGCGGCATGGCGCAATGCCGTCCAGAAGCTGCCATAGGTCCCGCTGTGCCACAGAAAAAGGGCGATGCCCACAGCGCTTCCCAACACCAGCTTGAGAAAGGCGATGCCTTCCCTGTCTGCCCGATAGACATTGATGTTCCTGCCGCGCAGGGCGAGGAAGTGGGTTGCGAAATTGATTCCGGCGAGCAGCATGAAAATGATCAGGACGATTTCAATGGCCGGGGAATGGAAATAGCCGATGCTCGCATCGTGGGTGGAAAAGCCGCCCAGGCTCATGGTGGAAAAGGCATGGCATATTGCATCGAACCAGCTCATCCCGGCAATCCTCAATGAGAAAATGCAAGCCATGGTGATGAGAAAGTAGACGAACCAGAGATTCTTCGCGGTTTCCGTGATGCGCGGCGTGAGCTTGCTGTCTTTCATGGGGCCCGGGGTTTCGGCCTTGTAGAGCTGCATGCCGCCCACGCCGAGCAGGGGGAGGATGGCCACGGCCAGCACGATGATGCCCATGCCGCCTATCCAGGTGAGTTCGTGCCGCCAGAGATTGATCGACTGGGGCAGGTTGTCGAGCCCCGAGAGCACGGTCGCCCCTGTGGTCGTGAGTCCCGACACGCATTCGAAGAAGGCGTGGGTGAAGGAGAGCCCGGGGATCGATTGCAGCAGCGGCAGCGTGGAAAAGGCGCCTACCCCGAGCCAGGTCGAGGCGACAAGCAGAAATCCATCGCGCGGCTTCATCTCGCGTCTGAAATGCTTGGTCATGTACCAGATGAGTGCGCCGAATCCGGCCGTGAGCAGCAGCGATCTGGCGAAGTCGGCCGCCTGCCCGTCATGGTAGATGAACGAGGTCAGGATGGGCAGGAAATAGGTCAGACTGAACACCATCAGGACCTTGCCGAGAATATGGGCCACTGACAGTATCTTGTGCATCAGAAGAATCCCACCGCGACCTGGAACAGCTTTTCGACCTTGGGGATGAGCTCCTTGTTGATGGCGAAGACGATGACATGATCGTCCTGCTCGATCACGGTATCGCGGTGAGCGATGAGCACCTGCATCTCGCGCACGATTGCGCCTATGCTCACCCCCGGAGGAAGGTCGATTTCATCGATCCTCCTGCCGACCACTCTGGACGATTTGGCATCGCCGTGAGCGACGAGCTCGAGCGCTTCTGCTGCGCCGCGGCGCAGCGAATGCACTGCCGTGACGTCGGCACGCCTCACATGGGTGAGCAGGCTGCCGATGGTCGCCTGGGAGGGGGAAATGGCGATGTCGATTTCTCCGCCCTGGACGAGATCGACGTAAACGCTGCGGTTGATGAGTGCGATCACCTTCCTTGCGCCCATCCTTTTCGCGAGCAGGGCGGCCATGATGTTGTTCTCATCGTCGTTGGTGAGCGCGCAGAAGAGGTCCATCTCGTCGACGTTTTCCGCCTCGAACAATGCCTCGTCAGTGGCGTCGCCGTGCAAAATCAGGGTTTTTGAAAGATGTGCGGCCAAGCGTTCGCAGACCTTCTTGTTGTATTCGATGAGTTTCACCTGGTGGTTTTCTTCGATCGACTTGGCAAGCCTGCTGCCGATGTTGCCGCCGCCTGCGATCATGACGCGTCTGATCGGCTTGTCCATGCGCTTGAGCTCGCTCATGACCATGCGGATGTCCTTGGCGGCAGCGATGAAAAACACTTCGTCTCCCGCTTCGATGATGGTGTCGCGTTCGGGCATGATCGCCCTGCCCTTGCGGAAAATCGCGGCAACGCGGGTTTCGACGTTGGGCATGTGCTTCTTCAGGTTCTGCAGCTCCTGGTCCACCAGGGTTCCATCCGGGAAGGCGCGCATGCCGACGAGGTTGACCTTGCCGTCGGCGAAATCGAGCACCTGCAGCGCTTCGGGGAATTCGATCAGCTTGACGATATAATCGGTCAGTATCTGTTCAGGGCAGATCGTGAAATCGACGGAAAAATTCTCGGGATTGAAGATTTCGGGATGAGAAAGGTAATCGGACGCGCGTATTCTGGCGATCTTGGTCGGAATGTTGAAGATGATCGAGGCCAGCTTGCAGGCGACCAGATTGGTTTCGTCGTTCTGGGTCACAGCGAGGATCATGTCCGCATCTTCCGCGCCGGCCTGCATCAGGATTTCCGGATGCGATGCGTTTCCGACCACGGTGCGCAGATCGAGCCTGTCCTGCAATTGCCTGAGCCTTTCAGGGTCGACATCGACGATCGTGATGTCGTTCGCCTCCCCGACCAGGCTTTCCGCAACCGTCGATCCTACCCTTCCAGCCCCCAGAATGATGACTTTCATGTTCCGCCTTCTCTGATCCAGTTCCGCCATTTCTCGAATAGGCCCCGGTTCCCGGCAGCGATGGCCGAACGGGTCCAGGGTGATGCTTCCCAGAAATCGTCTTGGTCGATGCAGCAGACGCACCCCCCCGATTCTTCCAGGATGAGCGCGCCGGCGGCATAATCCCACAATTTCTGTCCGCCGTGCAAATAAAGGTCCACCCGCCCTGCTGCTGCATAGCACCATTCGAGCGAGCAGGCGCCGAAATTTCGCTGAGAAGAATAGGGCGGGGAGGCGACGAGGCGAGTGGCGAGCGCCCTGGGCAGCCGCTTGAAATCGACTGCTGCGATCGACCCATTGAGTTGTTCGTTGGCCTGCCTCAAGGGCAGTCTTTCACCATCGAGATAAGCGCCTTCTCCCTTCATGGCGGTGAACATTTCCTTCGACACGGGGTTGTAGACCGCGCCGAGGACGCTTCTTCCCTTTCGCATCAGCGCCACGGAAACGGCAAAATAGGGGATGCCGTTGACGAAGTTCGAGGTGCCGTCGATGGGATCGACGCACCAGAGCTCTCCGGAATTCCAGAGAGTTGCCTGCTCCGCCTTTTCCATTTCCTCGCCGATCAGCGGAACGGGATTGATTTTCGTAAGCTCACGGCGCAAGGCTTCCTGGACGGCAAGGTCGGCCTCGGTGAAGAGGCTGCCGTCCGCCTTTCTGAGCCGCGCCACCTTGAGGTAGCGTGGCAGGATTTCCGTTTCGGAAATCCTGCGGACGATGGATGCCACCTCGCCGATGAGGTTCATTTCCACTTGATCGAACAGCCTATGCTGGGGATCTGTTCCTGGGGGCCTTTTCCGGTTTGGGCGACCTGGAGCATCGCGTTGAAAAGATCACGGCTCGAATCGGCGGCGGTTTCCTTGCGCGATGCGTCGAAACGCCCCCTGTACTGCAGCTCGAGGTTCGCGTTGAATCCGAAAAAGTCGGGCGTGCAGACCGCACCGTAGGCCTTGGCGACTTCCTGGGTCTCGTCAATCACGTAGGGGAAAGGAAAATCGAATTCTTTTGCGACTTGCTTCATGTGCTCGAATGAGTCTTCCGGGTAATCGGTGGGATCGTTCGACATGATGGCAATCGCGTTGATTCCGTGTGTCTTGAGATCGGCAAGGTCTTTCACGAGGCGTGGACGTATGGCCTGGACATAGGGGCAATGGTTGCAGATGAACATCACGAGCAGGCCATTCTTCCCGCAGCTTGAGGCGAGCGTATGGCGCTTTCCGTCGACGCCAGGCAGATCGAAATCCGGCGGATTCCAGCCAAAATCGCAGACGGGGGTTTGCAGGCTGACCATTTTTCTCTCCTGATCTTTTTTTTCGAAAGGACAATATATTATCATCACTCACTCACTCGATGCCTTTTTTAGCCATGGCCATACCCAGATTTCATTGCCCACTGGAAATTCCTGCTTCAGGCAGCATCTGCCTTCCTGATGCCGCCGCGCATCATGCCTTCAGGGTGCTGAGGATGGCCAAGGGCGAAGAGCTCGCAATTTTCGACGGCAAGGGCATCGAGGCGAAATGCAGGATCATCGATGCGCCTTTCGTTGAGATCCTGGAAAAGGCAGCCGTGGACAGGGAGTCAGTGCTCGACGTGACCCTCGTCCAGGCGCTCGTCTCTACCGAGAAAATGGACTGGGTGGTGCAGAAAGCAGTGGAGCTCGGCGCAAAATCGATACAGGTGGTCGAAACGGAAAGATGCACGGTAAGGCTTTCGGGGGATCGGGCGAGAAAGCGCGAAGAGCATTGGCGCATGGTCGCGATTTCGGCTTGCGAACAATGCGGAAGAAACGTCGTTCCGGAAATTTTGCCCATTGTGCCGGTGAAGGCTTGGCTTTCGATGCCCAGAGGAGGCAAGAAGCTGTTTCTTTCGCCGCAAGGCAAGCCGTTGCGAGAATTCTTTCGCCCGGAGGGCGAGATCCACATCCTGGTCGGCCCTGAGGGAGGGCTCACTCTCGAGGAGGAGGAGCATGCAGCTAATTCTGGCTTCAAGGCCCTGAGCCTTGGTCCGCGCATCCTGAGGACGGAAACGGCGGGACTGGCCGCGCTCGCAGCCCTTTCCGCGCTTTGGGGGGATTTTTCCTGAGGTTCGGTATATACTTGTCCGAAAACGGAAAAAACATGAAGGAATTCGTCAACTGGTTCAGGTATTCCTCCCCCTACATCAACGCTTTCAGGGGGAAGACATTCGTTCTCGCTTTCGGCGGCGAAGTGGTCGCAGACGGCCGGTTCGTCGAACTCACCCATGACATCAATCTGCTGGCCAGCCTCGGGGTAAAGATCGTGCTTGTCCATGGCGCAAGGCCCCAGATCGAATCGAGGCTGAAAGATGCCGGGCTCGCTGATCAATATGTCGAAGGCATGCGCGTCACGGGCATCGAAGAACTGCAGAAGGTCAAGGAATCGGTGGGCAGGCTGAGGATGGAAATCGAGGCGCTGCTCACGATGGGGCTCGCCAATTCCCCCATGGCCAACGCCGACATCCGCGTGGCGGGCGGAAATTTCGTGACGGCGAAGCCGCTCGGCGTGATCTCAGGGGTCGATCTCATGTACACGGGGACGGTCCGCAAAATCGATGCGCAGGCGATCAAAAACAGGCTCGATGATGGGGAGATCGTCCTGCTTCCTCCCGTAGGCTATTCCCCGACCGGCGAGGTGTTCAACCTGACCCTCGAGGAAGTCGCCTCGCGAGCAGCCATCGTTCTCAAGGCGGACAAGCTGATCTTCCTCATGGACGAGGAAGGCGTGAAGGACGAAGACGGAAAGCTCATCAGGGAGCTTTCTCCCGCCATGGGGGAATCCCTGCTGTCCGGACGCGATCTTTCCGAGGACATCCGAACCTATCTTCCCCGCGCAGTGAAATGCTGCAGGGAAGGGGTCGGCCGCGTGCATCTCGTGAGCCGCCATGTGGACGGGGGAATCCTGCTCGAGCTTTTCACCCACGAGGGGATAGGCAGCATGCTCACCCAGGATACGCTCGAGCAGCTGAGAGAGGCGGCGATCGACGACGTGGGCGGAATACTCGCCCTGATCGAGCCATTGGAGGCGGAAGGCGTTCTGGTGCGCAGAAATCGCGAGCGGCTGGAAATGGAAATAGGACGCTTCCTGGTGCTCGAGCACGACAGGCGGGTGATCGGCTGCGCCGCGCTCTATCCTTTCGGCGATGAAGGGGAGATCGCCTGCCTCGTGGTTCATCCCGAATACCGCAATTCAGGCGTCGGCGACAGGCTGCTCTCGAGAATCGAGGAGCGGGCCAAGAAACAAGGCGTGAAACGCGTGTTTGTGCTCACTACCAGAACGGCCCACTGGTTCGTCGAAAGAGGCTTCAAGGAAGCGGGCGTCGATGCATTGCCGCAAGAAAAACAGTCGCTCTACAATTACCAGCGCCGCTCCAAGGTGTTCATGAAGCAGTTATGACGTACGAAAACGACACTTCAGTTATCGAGTTTCATCCCGGATCATCTGCCGAAGACCGCCATCTTTCGCTCAGTGTCGAGAAGCTGCAGAAGCAGATCAGGAAACTCACGGGCAAGGCCATCATCGATTTCAACATGATCTCCGAGGGGGATCTCGTGATGGTCTGCCTGTCCGGCGGCGCGGACAGCTACACCATGCTGGATACGCTGAGGTATTTGCAGACGGTAGCCCCGATCAATTTCGACATCGTCGCCGTCAACCTGGACCAGAAGCAGCCCGGTTTTCCCGAACATGTGCTGCCCGGCTACCTTGAAAGCAAAGGTGTTCCCTACAGGATCGTCGAGCAGGACACCTACAGCATCGTGAAAGAGAAGATCGCGCCGGGCAAGACGACCTGCTCGCTCTGCTCGCGCCTGCGCAGGGGGATCCTTTACCGCACGGCGAAAGAGCTGGGCGCGACGAAGATCGCGCTGGGCCATCATCGGGACGACATTCTCCAGACCCTGATGCTCAACCTGTTTTTCGGCGGAAAGCTGAAGGCCATGCCGCCCAAGCTGCGTTCAGACGACGGCAATCATATCGTGATCAGGCCGCTCGCCTACTGCAGGGAGGCGGACATCAAGAAATATGCGGCTGCGATGGAATTCCCCATCATTCCCTGCAATCTGTGCGGTTCCCAGCCCAATCTGCAGCGCCAGGCGATGCGCGAGATGCTGAATCAATGGGAGAAGGAAGATCCGAGAAGGCTGAAGAACATGTTCAACGCCTTGTCCGACGTGACGCCCTCCCACCTCATGGACAAGACGCTTTTCGATTTCGAGACGCTCGAAGGGGGGGATACCCTTTTCGATCAGGTCACAGATTGATGCTTCTTCCGCCGTCCACTGCGATCACTTCGCCGGTGATGTAGGGCGCGTCTGCAACGAGGAAGGCGACCGTCTTGGCGATGTCGTCGGGTTCTCCCACCCGTTTCAGCAGCGTCTGGTTGATGATCTGCTGCCGCTCCAGGACGTTGGACCAGGTTTCGTCCTCGGGCCAGAGGATCGCGCCCGGGGCAACCGCATTGGCGCGGGCTTCCGGCCCGATTTCGCGCGCCAAGGAGCGGGTCAGGGCAGCCAGCCCACCTTTTGCCGTGGTGTAGACGAGATAGTTCTCGAGCGGCCGCTCTGCGTGGATGTCGACGATGTTGACGATGCAGCCGTGATGCTTCCTGATTTCAGGTGCTGCCGCCTGGGACAGGAAAAGCGGCGCCTTGAGGTTGGTCCCGATCAGATCTTCCCAGGCCTGTTCGTCTATTTCGCCGAGCGCGGTTTGGAAAAAACTGGAAGCGTTGTTGACGAGGACGTCCAGCCTGCCGAATTGTTCGACCGTCTTGGAGACGAGTTTCGGGAGCGAAGGGATGTCGAGGAGATCGGCCTGGACGAGCGCAGCGGAACCTGGCCGGCGGGCGTTGAATTCGTCCGCGAGCGCCTGGGCCTCGTTTTCGGAAGAGCGGTAATGGATCATGAGATTCGCCCCCCGCTCGTGCAGCCTGCGGCAGATCGCAGCGCCTACGCGCCGCGCTCCTCCCGTGATCAGGACGACTTTGCCTTGCAAGAAAATCTCCTCTAAACTGAATGCCGGACAATTTACCATAGTCTCGATGCCGCCACTACCCGATCCCGGCGAGGATGCCCTCGCGCACAGCCGGCGCCTTCTGGCGCTGATCCGCAAGACAATCGTGGAAGCTGGGGGATGGATCCCCTTCGCCGACTACATGCAGCTCGCCCTTTATGCGCCAGGGCTGGGTTATTACAGCGCGGGGGCGGCCAAGTTCGGCGCTTCGGGTGACTTCGTCACCGCGCCCGAAATTTCTTCGCTTTTCGGAAAAACCCTGGCCCGCCTCGTCAAGGCATGGCTGGATTCGAATCCTGACACGGATGTCCTCGAGCTCGGGGCGGGAAGCGGAAAGCTTGCCTTCGATCTCTTGAGCGAGCTCGATATCAAGCCGAGAACCTATTTTATACTGGAAGTGAGCGCAGACTTGCGAAAGAGGCAGGAAGAGCGCCTGAAAGGGCTTCCCGTTGTTTGGCTGGATGAGCTTCCCGGAAATTTCGAGGGGCTGATCCTGGCGAACGAAGTGCTGGATGCCGTTCCCTGCAATCTCGTGCGCTGGGAGGAAGGATGCATTTTCGAACGGGGCGTCTGCATCGATGAAGAGAAGCTGGCCTGGCAGGACAGGGCGATGACAAGCGGCCCGCTTTATGATGCGGCGAAAGCCATCCATGTGCCTGCAGGCTATGTCAGCGAAATCCAGCTTCAGGCGCGTTCGCTGGTAACCGGGCTGTCGGCGATATTGAAGCGCGGCATGCTGCTGTTTTTCGATTACGGTTTCGGCAGGGGGGAATATTATCACCCCGACAGAAACCGGGGCACGCTGATGTGTCATTATCGCCATCATGCGCACGACGATCCCTTCTTTCTTCCCGGTTTGCAGGACATCACCACCCATGTCGATTTCAGCGCCATCGCGGAAGCAGCTGTCGATTCCGGGCTGCAATTTGCCGGCTACACGAATCAGGCGCATTTTCTGATCAATTGCGGCATCACTGAAATACTGGGAAGGGTTTCTCCCCTGGATGCATCTTCCTACCTTCCCCTCTCGGCCGAGCTCCAGAAGCTGGTCAGCCCGGCCGAAATGGGGGAATTGTTCAAGGTCATCGCTTTTTCCAGGCAATGCGCTCCGGTTTCTTCATGTTTTTCTTTAGGAGACAAGAGCAGATTATTGTAAATCTTTATTAACTTGTGGTTTAATCTGCCAAAAGTATTAAACAATGCATTCTGCAAAAACAATGAATGGAACCGATGGCAGACGCCGAGATAACGGCTGACAAATCGTGCAGGATCGTCCAGCTCAACGACACAGCCGAGCGGCTGACGGGCTGGCGCACCCAGGATGCGGCCGGACGTCCGCTCCACGAGGTATGCTGCCTGATTGACCCGGCAACGGGAAAGCGGATCTGGAATGTCGTGGAGCGCATGCTGGACGGCAAACCCGCCCTGTTGCTCGATCGCCGTGGAAAAAAGGTTTCCGTCGAAGGGACGGCATCACCAAGGCGGGGTGGGGACGGCGCGATCAATGGCGTGACCCTGAAATTGGGCAGGGCGCATGTCCATCATCCGGGCGTCATCGACAGGCTCAAGGAAGCCGTGTTCGAGATCGATCCCCACGGCCGCCTGACTTTCCTCAACAAGGCATGGGAAGGCATCATGCTGCGCCGGGTGGAAGATTCCCTCGGCAAATCGCTCACGGACTTCATCCATCCTGAAGATGCGCCCAGACATTTCGAAAAGCTGAGGCTGGCCGCGGACGCCGGGCATTGCAGGTACGAATTGCGTCTGCTGCTCGAGAACGGCGGAACAAGATGGGTCGAAATCTACGCCGAGTCGATGTGCGATGCTTCCGGAAGCATCAAGGGCTATTTCGGCACCTTGGATGATGTCACCGAGACAAGGCGCACGGCGCAGCAGCTCCGCTTCGCTTCATCTGTTTTCGAGCACAACCTGGAGAGCATTTTCATCGCCGACAGGCATTACCGCATCGTCAGCGTCAATCCCGCCTTCTGCGCCATCACCGGCTATGCTCCGGAAGAGGTCGAAGGCAGACCCATGGACATGCTGAGATCGCGCAAGCACGAGGACGTCATGCGCGAATCGGTCAAGCAGTGCGGAAACTGGCGGGGGGAAGTGTGGAGCCGCAGAAAAAACGGCGAAATCTATCCCGAACTGCTCGAAATCAATGCGGTAAGCGACGATTCCGGTCAGGTTACGCATTATGTCGGCATCGCTCTCGACATCACCGAGCGCAAGCTTGCCGAAGAGCAGATCCATCAATTGGCCTATTTCGATACGCTGACGAGCCTGCCGAACAGGCTGCTCCTCATGGACAGGCTGGAGATGCTGATCAACCAATCGGGGCGGGAAGGAAGGCAGTTCGCCGTGCTTTCTCTTGACTTGGACCATTTCAAGACGGTCAACGATACGCTCGGGCATTCGGGCGCGGACAACCTGCTTCAGACCGTGGCCCAGCGTCTCATTGCCTGCGTGAGGGAGGGGGATACCGTATCAAGGCTGGGCGGAGACGAATTCGTGGTCATCCTGTCTAGCCTCGGCCGCAACGAGATCGGGGAGGTTGCCCAGATCGCAGCGTTCATTGCAGAAAAAATCAGGTCGGCGCTATCCGACCCCTTCCTCCTCGACGGCAAGGAGGTGCTGGTTACAGCGAGCCTCGGCATCTCGCTCTATCCGTCGGATGCGAGATGCGCAGAAGACATCATCAAAAGCGCGGATACCGCGCTTTTCCACGCGAAATCGCAGGGGCGCAACAATTATCAGTTCTATTCCGAAAAAATGAATATGCTGACCCTGGAGCGGATTTCCATGCAAAGCGATTTGCGCAAGGCGATAGAGCGGGAAGAGCTCGAAGTTCACTACCAGCCCCAGGTCGATATCGGAACGGGTCTCGTCACCGGCATGGAAGCGCTGATGCGCTGGAAGCACCCAGCCCGAGGCTGGATTCCGCCTGCGCAGTTCATTCCGCTCGCCGAGGAGAGCGGGGTGATCGTCCAGCTCGGCGAATGGATGATGAAAACGGTTTGCGCCCAGATGAAGGTCTGGCAGATGGCTGGATTGCTCAACGAGACGCAGCGCATTTCGGTCAATGTTTCGCCGAGGCAGTTCAGGGAAGGCGACTTCTCGAAGATGATCGAGAAGATTCTCGGCGAGACGGCGCTCTCCGCCAATCGGCTCGAACTCGAGATGACGGAAAGCATGCTGATGCAGAATACCGAGTCGACGCTCGACATGCTGACCCACCTCAAACAGCTCGGCGTCAAGCTTTCCCTGGACGATTTCGGGACCGGGTATTCCTCCCTTTCCTATTTGAAGCGCTTTCCGCTGGATGTCCTCAAGATAGACCAGTCTTTCGTCCGGGACATCACGGCGGACTCCAACGATGCCGCAATTGTCGCCGCGATCATTGCAATGGCCCGCAGCCTGAAGCTGAAGGTCATCGCCGAAGGGGTGGAGACGCCGGATCAGTTCAGCCATCTCAAGGACCAGGGATGCCACGGGTTCCAGGGATTCTATTTCAGCGAGCCTCTTCCGGGGGAGGGAATGACCCAGCTTTTCCAGTCGACCTCTTTGCACTGATCAGGTTAAAATCGGAGTCCCCTAAGCGAGCCCGACATGGATTTCCTGAATCTTCCGCAAACCGATGCGAAAGTGAAGCTAGCGTTCACTGACGCCGCTTCATGCGCACGCTGGATATCCCAGTTCCAGCTGACCGATATCCGGCTCGCCCACCAGACGCTTTCGAAGAAATTCTGGGAATTGAACCACGCGAAGCTTCCCCCCCTGGACAGGCTGAAAATCACCGAGCAATTGCGCGAAACAGTGGGCATCGTCCAAAGCGGCTATGCCAGAAAGATCGTCGGCAAGCCGCTTCCGCTCAATGAAATCGAGGCCCAAATATTCGACGAGATCGTATTGCTCTGGGAAGCGGTGGTGGTTTCCTATGGGCATTGCCTGGATGCAGGCACCAAGGGCGATTCACGCCACCTTGCGCTGATCTGCCAGCGCTGCCTGCGCTATACGGGCGCCCAGATTATTGAAAACATGCGTCTTTCCCATCAGGTCGATGGGGGTCTCTGGCTGCAGTTCTTCAGGCTCTACAGGTTTTCAGAAGAGGCCGGATTTGCCACGCTTCCCGTTCTCGAGAGCCTGAAGCTGCATCCCGGCCCGTCTTCCTGCGCCGACTATTTCGCCCGAATCTTGCTGATCGGCCAGGCCGATCCCTACGAGATCCAGCGCAGCCAGTTCGACATCGTGAGCCGCTGGGTGGACGAATGGGTTTCCATGGTTTCGATCTCGAAGGAAATGCCCAGATCGGCGAAGCTGTCCCCTCCGATACCCGTCGACCTGGATGCCGCACGCTGCGTCAGCCCATCCGGCAAGGACATGCGCTATCTCGACACAACCGAACTCGGCAAGCACCTCAAGATCCAGGCTGTTCTCCTTGAGCAGGGCAAGCCGCCGGACCAGCTCGGTCTCGGTGAACTTCCAGCCGAAACATGCCTTGCGCTCGTCCAGCGCCTGCATCGCTGCTGGTGCGAGGGCAAGGTTGCGCGCATGTTCGAGGCCCGCAGCATCAGCCACAGTACCGAGGTTTGCTTCGGTTTACCTGCCGTCCATCAATATCTTTCCGGAAAGCCTTTCTCCCAGCCAGGCGCGGAATCGAAGCTCAGCAAGAAGCAGCACGAGGAGATCAGGATTTTCGGACGCGTGATTTCCAAGGAAGAGCGGGAAGCAGGGGTCGAGATGGAAAACTGGGCCGTACAGGACGAAACAAGCAAGGGTTTTTCCCTGATCAGGAAAGACAAGGGCATGCGCGTGAGCCCAGGGCATATCGTCGGCATCAAATCGAACGAGCGTTTTTCTCCCTGCGTCATCCGCTGGGTGATCGAGGGTCTGGACGGCAGCGTCAATATGGGACTCGGTCTTCTGGATGGGAGGGCCGAGGCCGTCGCGGTCCGACAGACGGGAATCAATCTCACCGTTTCGACCAAGTATGTCCAGGCCGCTCTGCTCCATCATGGGGAAAAGCAGAGTCTCGTGATGCCTAAGGGATGGTATCTCAGGAACAGGGTGGTCGAAATCAGGGACAAGGACAATCTGTCCATGGAGCTGAAGCTCACCGAGCTTCTCGGGAAGGGGGCCGATTACGAGCGCGCCGCCTTCATCCAGCTTTGAGTCGGTTGGTGAGGGCGACCAGCTCTTCGAGCTTTTTCAGCGCGCCGCCGCTAGACATCGCTTTCTTCGCCTTTTCCACCCCTTCGGCGATGCTCTTTGCGAGCCCGGCTACATAAATCGAAGCGCCTGCATTGAGCATGACGATGTCGCGGGCGGGGCCTTCCCTGCCTTCGAGCGCATCCAGCAGCAATCGCTTGGCGCCATCCACGTCCGCTACCCTGATCGATTCGATGGGGGATTGGGCAAGCCCGAAGTCTTCGGGGGCAAGGTTGAATTCGCTGATTTTGCCGTCCTTGAGCTCGGCAGCCATGGTTTTTCCGCTGATCGAGATTTCGTCGAGCCCGTCCATGCCGTGGACAACCAGTACATGGCGGCTTCCCATGATTTTCAGCACTTCTGCGAATTTTCTGACGAGGTCACGATGATAGACGCCGATCACCTGATTTCTGGCGCCCGCCGGATTGGTCAAGGGGCCGAGCAGATTGAAGATCGTCCTGACGCCGAGCTCGCGCCGCACGGGCGCAGCGAAGCGCATTGCGCTGTGGTGGCTGGGGGCGAACATGAAGCCCAGCCCCACTTCCGTGATCGATTTTGCGAC
Source organism: Pseudomonadota bacterium (assembly GCA_021802545.1). Lineage (GTDB taxonomy): Bacteria > Pseudomonadota > Gammaproteobacteria > Burkholderiales > JABEVD01 > JABEVD01. Next base: position 42,822 of record JAJZRS010000007.1, on the reverse strand, counting down.
GTCAAACGGCGTGAGGCTGACGTTCACGCCGAGATGCTCGAGCACGTCCGCGCTGCCGCAGGTGCTGGAGACCGATCTCCCGCCGTGCTTCGCCACTTTTGCGCCGCATGCTGCAGCGACGATCGCCGAAGCGGTGGAAATGTTGAAGGTATGGGTGCCGTCACCGCCCGTGCCGCAGGTGTCGACGAGGTGCAGATCTTCCTGCACTTCGACTTTTGCCGAAAGCGCGCGCATCACGGAAGCCGCCGCCGCGATTTCAGTCACCGTCTCCCCCTTGGCCCTCAGTGCGACGACGATGCCGGCGATCTGAACCGGGGTCAGTTCCCCGGACATGGTTTGACGCATGACCGAGGTCATTTCCTCTTCGGATAGATCCCTTCTTTCGATCAGTGCGTTGAGCGCTGCCTGGGGCGTCATCGATTTTCCAGGAAATTCTTCAGCATGTCGTGACCGTATTCGGTCAGAATCGATTCTGGATGGAACTGGACGCCTTCCACGTCCAGCGTCTTGTGGCGCACGCCCATGATTTCACCGTCTTCCGTCCAGGCAGTGATCTCCAGGCAGTCGGGCATGGTTTCGCGCTCGATGACGAGGGAATGGTACCGCGTTGCGATGAACGGGCTGGGCAGGCCCTTGAATACGCCTTTGTCCAGATGGTGGATCAGGGAGGTCTTGCCGTGCATGAGTTCCTTGGCATGGATGATTCTGCCGCCGAAGGCCTGGCCGATGCTCTGATGCCCGAGGCAGACGCCCAGGATCGGGATGATTCCCGCGTATTTCTGGATGAGCGGAACCGATATGCCCGCTTCGTTCGGCGTGCAGGGGCCGGGCGAAATGACGATGTAGTCGTGCCTGGCCTTGTCGACGTAGTCGAGGCCGATTTCGTCGTTCCGTTTCACGTCGACTTCCTGCCCGAGCTCCCCGAAATACTGGACCAGGTTGTAGGTGAAGGAGTCGTAATTGTCGATCATCAGCAGCATCTAGTTCTCCGAATCGAATCCCGCGAGCGCGATTTCGGCCGCGCGCATCACGGCCCTCGCCTTGTTGCAGGTCTCGAGCCATTCGTTTCCGGGAATGGAGTCGGCGACGATGCCGGCCGCAGCCTGCGCATTCAGCATGCCGTCCTTGATGACCGCGGTCCTGATCGCAATCGCGAGATCCATGTTGCCGTTGTAGCCGATATAGCCGACCGCCCCGGCATAGATGCCGCGCTTCGAAGGCTCCAGCTCGTCGATGATTTCCATCGACCTGACCTTGGGCGTTCCCGTTACCGTGCCTGCAGGAAAGGTCGCCCTCAAGAGCTCGATCGCGCTCATGCCGGGCTTGATCCTGCCTTCGACGTTCGAGACGATGTGCATCACGTGCGAATACCGCTCGACCACCATTTTTTCGGTCACTTTCACCGAGCCCGTTTCGGCGACGCGCCCGATGTCGTTCCTGCCCAGGTCGATCAGCATCAGATGTTCGGCCCGCTCCTTCGGGTCCGAAAGGAGGTCCTGCTCGAGGTCTTTGTCCTGCTCGGGCGTGGCCCCTCTCGGGCGGGTTCCGGCGATCGGCCTCACGGTGATCTTGTCCTGCTCCTGTCTGACCAGGATCTCGGGGGAGGCGCCGACGATATGGAAGTCCTCGAGGTCGAAGTAGAACATGTAGGGAGAGGGGTTGATCGAGCGCAGCGCCCTGTAGAGATTGATGGGCGGCGCATCGAAAGGCAGGGTGATGCGCTGCGATATCTGCACCTGCATGATGTCGCCGTCCACGATGTAGCGCTTCGATTTGTCGACCGCATCCAGATAGGCTGCTTCCCCGATCTCGGATTTCGCCTCAGGGATTTCGGACTTCGGCGTGTATTCCGGGATTCTCACGGGAGCGCGCAGCTTGCGCCTCAATTCATCGAGCCGCTCGTGCGCGCGTTCGAAGGCATCGGCTTGCCCCGGATCAGCATAGACGATGAGGTAGAGCTTCCCGGAGAGATTGTCGAATACGGCGAGCTCTTCGGATGCCATCAGGAGGATGTCAGGCGTGCCGAGCGTGTCTTTCTTTTCCGTTTTGGCGAGCTTGGGCTCGATGTAGCGTACGGCATCGTAGCCGAAATAGCCGACCAGCCCGCCGAAGAAGCGCAGGGGAAGCGAAATCGGCGCGGCCTTGAAGCGGTTCCCGAAGGACTCGACGAATCCGAGCGGGTCTTCCGTTTCGCCCTCTTCAGAGATTATTCCGTCGAGCAGGACGCGATAGCTGTTGCCGAAGAATTTGAGCGTGCATCTCGCGGGCAGCCCGATGATCGAATAGCGCCCGAAACGCTCTCCGCCGACGACCGATTCAAGCAGATAGGAATAGGGCATTCCGGCAAGCTTGAGATAGACGGAAAGCGGGGTGTCTAGGTCGGCCGCAGTCTCGAGCACGACGGGAATACGGTTGTAGCCTTCCCTGGCGAGACGCTCGAATTCTGTTTCGTTCATGATCGGGTAATCATGCCAGAAGCTTCCACCAGGCTTTCGACCAGGGCGTCCGAATCGAGCTCCCTGACGTCCCGCCCCTCGTTGTAACCGTAAGGCACGCAGAACACAGCGCAGCCCGCGGCGCGCGCAGCCTGCACGTCGTTCAGGGAGTCGCCGATGAGCAGCATTTCGGACGGGGAAATTCCGAAATGTTCGCACGCGTGAAGCAGCGGCAGCGGATCCGGTTTCTTTTTCGGCAGGCTGTCTCCCGAAAGCACGATGTCGAAATAATCGTAGAGTTTCGTGTCCTTGAGGAGCGGGATCGTGAAGCGCGCAGCCTTGTTGGTGATGCAGGCGAGACTGAATCCTTCCGTCTTCATGGCATCCAGCCCTTCGACGACGCCCGGAAAGGGGCGCGAATCCTTGGAGACCACCTTGTCGTAATGCTTCTCGAAGATTTCCATGGCGCCATCGAAATAGGCATCCATGGGCTCTTTTCCGGTGGACGCGATGAGCGAGCGGCGCATCAGATTGGCCACCCCTTTGCCGATGAAGGTCTTGATGATCTCGGGGTCGACCTTGGCAAGCCCGAGCTCATCGAGCGCGAGATTCGCCGCTGTGGCGAGGTCCTGCGCGGTATCGAGCAGGGTGCCGTCGAGGTCGATCATGACCGCCTTGACGACAAGCGTCATGCTTTTGCGAGCTCCGCGCGCATCTGGTCAATCGTGGCCTTGTAGTCGGGCGTGTTGTAGATGGCCGAGCCAGCGACGAAGGTGTCTGCGCCTGCGCGGGCGATTTCGGCGATGTTGTCGACCTTCACGCCGCCGTCGATCTCGAGCATGATGGAGAGACCTTTTTCGTCGATCATTCTGCGCACTGTTCTGAGCTTGTTGAGCGCCTCTGGGATGAATTTCTGCCCGCCGAAACCGGGATTGACCGACATGATCAGAATGAGGTCGAGCTTGTCGATCACATGGTCAAGGTAGGAAAGCGGCGTGGCCGGGTTGAAAACGAGACCGGCCTTGCATCCCTGGTCCTTGATGAGGCCGATGGTGCGGTCGATATGCTCGGAAGCTTCGGGGTGGAAGGAAATGATGTTCGCGCCGGCTTTCGCGAAGTCGGGAATGATCCTGTCGACAGGCTTCACCATCAGGTGGACATCGATCGGCGCCTTCGTCAGCGGGCGTATCGCCTCGCAAACGAGTGGACCAATCGTCAGGTTAGGTACATAATGGTTGTCCATGACATCGAAATGAACGATGTCTGCGCCTGCGTCGATTACGTCGACGATCTCTTCGCCCAATTTGGCAAAGTTGGCGGAGAGTATGCTTGGCGCAATCTGGTAGTGGGGCATCGGTATTCCTCGGCAAAAGAGGCTATTCTACATGAAACCCCGCGCCAACTAGAAGCATGTACGAGGCGCCATGGCACTTAAAGATTACGATGTGAAGATTGATACCTCCGTGCACTACATTGCCGAGGAGTCGGATGAGGAGCGCGGACATTACGTTTTCGCCTATACCATTACCATCACCAACGAAAGCGCGGTCGGCGTTCAGCTGATCAGCCGGCACTGGGTCATTTCAGACGCATCCGAACAGACCCAGGAGGTTCGCGGGCTGGGCGTCGTTGGGGAGCAGCCCCTCTTGAAGCCGGGGGAGAGCTTCAGGTACACCAGCGGCACCGCGATCGCAACCCCGGTCGGGACGATGCGCGGGGAATACCAGATGGTCGCCGAAAGCGGTGAGCATTTCGACGTTTCCATACCCGAATTCGTGCTGAGCGTGCCCAGAGTGTTGCACTAAGGGGTCAATGCCCTAGTATTCTAGGTGCAGGCGAATTCCGTAGATGTTCACAGGGCCGCGATCTCGATTGTAGGCAGGGTTCACGGCATACTGATAGTCGAAAGTGATGTAGGCTTGGTCGGAAGTCCTCAGTTCATAATAGGACTCCATGATTCTCTCCGGGCCGTAATTGAGCCCGCCATCCCCGATCAGGATTCCCATTCCTCCAGCAGCGAAATAATCCCGGGCTGCGCCTGAAAGTTCGTTGAATGCGACGGCGAGACCGAAAGTGTCGCCGCTTCTTCCCCAGCGGCTTCCCTTCATGGAAATTCCTGCCGAAACAGAACGGTCGATTTCCGTGAAATCGTAGGCCTGCTCAGCTCCTCCGCTATAGCTTGCGCGAACAAAAGCGCCCGTATCGGATGCCAATTCCTGCTCGACGTTCAGGGCCATTCCTGAATTTGAGCTGCCGCGGCTGACCAAAGACGTGCCCGGAATGGAATTTGTTTGTCTTGCCGATCTGAGTGCGTCTGCATAGCTTCCCATTTTGGCATAGTTGATGTATCCGAGGAGCTTGAGCTTTCCCGGATGCCCGAGAAACCGGTGTCTTTCCTCGAACTCTCCCACCCATTCGTGCTGAGCGAATGTCGGGTCCAGTTTCGTGCTGTTGGGTGTCTTGGACATGTCGAAAAGCCCTCCACGTACCGTCCACCACGATTTCGTCCATTCGAGCGAGGTACCATAAGTGTATCCCCAGGCATCGGCTGCATAGTCGAATGCGCCCGATTCGATGACGGACCAGTTCATGAAATCCATCCGCGGGTCATGCGCATAGGCATTGGTATCGAAGACATCCACTACCGAGAACTTGCCGAGCGTCAGGACGAGGTTGTCTGTCGCGACTGAGCCTGCCAGCTGATTTTCGCCGGATGCTATCTGCTCCGATTGTCCGCCCAGGCTGATCGTCTTGCGGTAGAAAAGCCTGGGAAGACGCTGGTAGGGAGCATTGGCGCCGACCTTGTAGGCTTCCCCGCTGGGAAATCCAGCCATTCCCGTCGTGTCGCTGAGGCCGAATCCCTGATCGATTTCGGGGTTGATCCATATTTCGCCGTTTGCGGAGATGCGCATGCCGGCATACAGCGTGATATCCGTCGTTTCGTTGTTGATGGATGCGGGATTGAGGCTGTTTCTTCCCGAATAGGGGGCTGAAAATGTCGGATGCCCCTGGCTGACCAGGGTGAACTGGCTGTGCAATCCCCATGGCTGGGTGATGTCGGCCCATGCCGTTTCCAGTGACAGGAAGAGACATGCCGTGCCGAGGCATTTGACAATGCGCATCAGTGCAGGGCGAATTTCTTGATGATCATGGACTTCGCCCATTGCGTCAGCACCAGGTAGCCCATGAGGATGGCGGTGAGCGCAAACCAGTATTTCCCGGGAAGCGGGACGAGGCCCAGGAAGGACGCGAAAGGCGAGAAGGGGAGCCAGGTGCCGATCGCGCTCACCACGACGGTCGTGATCGTGAGGGGCAGGCTCGCCCAGCTCTGCAGAAAGGGCAGTTTCCCCGTCCTCAACACGTGGATGATCAGGGTTTGCGAAAGCAGCGATTCGACGAACCAGCCGGTTTGGAAAAGGGACGCATTGTGCCATGCATCGAAGACGTAAAGCATGGTGAAATAGGTCGCGTAATCGAAGATCGAGCTGACCGGCCCGATGAAGACCATGAATTTCGTGATGTCGCCGATATCCCATTTCCTCGGCTTGGCGAGATAGCTTTCGTCGACGTTGTCGGTCGGGATGGCGGTCTGGGAGAAGTCGTAGAGCAGGTTGTTGGTCAGGATCTGGATCGGCGCCATGGGAAGGAACGGCAGGAAGGCCGACGCGCCCAGCACGCTGAACATGTTGCCGAAATTGGAGCTCGCCCCCATCCTGATGTACTTGATGATGTTGCCGAACACCTTGCGCCCTTCGAGCACCCCTTCCTCGAGCACCATCAAGCTCTTTTCGAGCAGGATGATGTCCGCGGATTCCTTGGCGATGTCGACTGCGGTGTCGACGGAAATTCCGACATCAGCCGCCTTCAGCGCAGGACCGTCGTTGATGCCGTCGCCCATGAATCCGACGACATGCCCGCGCCGCTGCAGCGCCTTGATGACTCTCGCCTTCTGCATCGGGGAGAGCTTGGCGAAAACGGTCGCGGTCTCCGCTACCGTCTCCAGCTCATCGTTGCTCATCGGCTCGATTTCGCTCCCCAGGACGACATGCTCGACAGGCAGGCCGACTTCCCTGCAGATCTTCCTCGTCACCGCGTCGTTGTCGCCGGTCAGCACCTTGACGGCGACGCCGTGCCGGTTGAGCGCGGCGATCGCTTCGGTTGCGCTGTCCTTGGGCGGGTCGAGGAAGGCGATGTAGCCGAGCAGGGTCAGCTCGGCCTCGTCCTTGACCGAATAGGTCGGCTGCTCCGGCGGTACTTCCTTGTAGGCCACGGCGATCACCCTGAATCCGTCCTCGTTGAGATTCCGGGTCACTTCCTGAAGGCGTTCGAAATGGGATTGCTCGAGATGGAAGGTTTCCCCGTTGATCTCGCCGCGGCTGCAGATGCTGAAGATTTCCTCGACGGCGCCCTTGCAGATCAGGATATGCTTGTGCGCGCTGCTTTTCTCGACGACCACCGACATGCGGCGCCTCACGAAATCGAAGGGGATCTCGTCGACCTTGCGGTAGTCGCTTTCGACCCTCAGGCTGCTTTTCAGCTCGATGTAGTTGAGCACGGCGACGTCGAGCAGGCTTTTCAGCCCGGTCTGGTAATAGCTGTTGAGATAGGCGTATTCCAGGATGTCTTCGCATTCGTCTCCGTTGATGTCGACATGCTTTTCCAGAATGATCCTGTCCTGGGTCAATGTGCCTGTCTTGTCCGTGCAGAGCACGTCCATTGCGCCGAAATTCTGTATGGAATTCAGGCGTTTAACGATCACTTTCTTGCGCGACATGGAGACCGCGCCCTTGCCCAGGTTCACCGTGACGATCATGGGCAGCATTTCAGGGGTGAGGCCCACGGCCACGGATGTAGCGAACAGGAAGGCTTCCATCCAGTTGCCCTTGGTGAAGCCGTTGATGAGGAACACGGTGGGGACCATGACGGCCATGAAGCTGATCATCAGCCAGGTGAATTTGTGGACCCCCTTGTCGAAGCTGGTCAGCACGCGGTTTCCTGCCATGGTGCTGGTGAGCGCGCCGAAATAGGTGTTGATTCCGGTCTGAACGACGACGCCTGTCGCCGTTCCGCTCACCACGTTGGTGCCCATGAAGCAGATGTTGGGCAGCTCGATGGGGTTCTTGGAATCCCTGTCCGCAATGCCGGAAAATTTCTCGACCGGAAGGGATTCGCCGGTGAGCGATGACTGGCTCACGAAAAGATCCTTGGCCGAGAGCAGGCGCAGGTCCGCCGGGATCATGTCGCCTGCCGAGAGCTGAATGAGATCCCCCGGAACCAGCGTCTCGATCGGCACTTCCTTGCTCTGCGATTTGGATGGGGAAAGCCTGATGTGGAAGGCTTCGGTGATTTCAGGAGGAACGCCTTCGCGCCTGTCCTTTCTTCTCACCGTGGCGGTCGTGCTGACCATGGCACGCAATTTCTCGGCCGCATTGCTTGACCGGTGCTCCTGCACGAAGGAAACGCCCACGCTGAGCAGCACCATGGTCGAGATGATGAAAGTGGAATCGTAGTCCTTCATGAAGAAGGAAATGGCGGCCAGCACCAGAAGGAGCAGGTTGAGCGGATTCTTGAAGCGCTCGAAGAGTTCGACGGCGATGCTCTTGTGCTTTTCGTGCACGACGGCATTCGGGCCGTATTGCTCGAGCCGTTCTTCCGCTTCGCGATCGAGCAGGCCTTCTGGAGAGCTTCCCATGTCCTGCAGCAGGGTCGCCGTATCCATGACGGCGACTTCGATCATGCGCCTGGAGACTTGGCCTACCAGGGCGGTCGAAGCGGGCTGGACCGTCGTCAACTTGGAAAAAAAACCGGACAGCTTGTCTGCGCTGATGTATTCAAACTTCATTTCCAATCCCTGGTCATTAAAAGCACATATTGAATTGAGCGATGTGCAGAGATTGGAAAATCTTCTGCCATGCCTTCCCTTGCGCCAGCGGAAGCCAAAGCAGTACTACGGAGTTAGGGCTGCCGCCTGACGGACGAGTTTACTTCACATTTGTTACAGAAATAGTTCCTGCCCAACTCGGCGGCCCTCATGGTGTAGAAAACTCGGAAATTCTAGCGTCAGGCGGCACGGGCGTCAATGTTGGCGACGCCCGCCCCGGTCACGGTTTGTCGGATCCGAGCGGCCTGCCCGTCTTGATTTTTTCCACCCTCGAAATCAGATCCTTCAGCTTCGCCTTGTCCAGGGAGGCGAGCGCATGGAGTCCGCCGCGCAGGATCTCGCTCTTCTTCGCATTGATGCCCATGGCGAGACAGGCTTTCTTGAGTTCGGAAATCTTCTGGTAATCGGCTTCGGGGAAGGTGAAGCTGTCCCTGATCACCTTGGATTTGACGGGTTTTGCTGCAGGCTTCGGATCCGCAGTTTTCTGCGCCGGTTTGGCCGCCGCCTTGGGCGCAGGTTTCTCGGCCGCTTTTGGAGCAGGCTTTGCCGCTGCCTTGGCTGCTGGGTTTTTTTCCATAGTGCTCATTTCGTCCTCCTGGGGAATACCGCAGATGCGGCTTGTTTACAGTATATACCGTATATATAATTAATCAAATCAGGCTGAACTTTCAGGATGCTACAATTGGACATGAACGTCGAAATCGAGCTCAAGCTGCGGGTGCCGAAAGGTTCGATGGCGAAGCTTGTCCGCCATCCGCTTCTTCAGTCTGCCTTCCGCTCGGCGCGGGTTTCGAGCGTCTATTTCGATACCCCTTTTCTCGATCTCAAATCGAAAGCCGTGGCGCTCCGCCTCAGGAAGGTCGGGGGGAAATGGGTGCAGACCGTCAAGGGCGGAGGGGGCGTGCTGGCCGGTGTGCATACCCGATGCGAATGGGAATATGCGGTTGCGCGAGGCGCCCTGGATTTCACCAAGATTGACGATCCGCATCTGGTCAAGCTGTTCGGCAATCCCGAGCTGCGCAACAGCCTCGTTCCTGTATTTTCCACCGAATTTTCGAGGAAAACCGTTCCGGTCGAATTTTCAGGGAGCGTCATCGAATGCTGTCTCGACAGGGGCAAGATCCTGGCGGGAGATCAGGAGGAGACCATTTCGGAACTCGAACTCGAGTTGAAATCGGGCGAGCCTTCGGCGCTTTTCGAGTTCGCGCTTGAACTGCAGAACACGGTGCCGCTCCAGGTCGAAGAAAGAAGCAAGGCCGAACGCGGCTATGCGCTTTTCCTGGGCACGAAAGGCCGCAAGGTGACGAAGGCTGCTTTCGTGGAGTTCGAAGGCAAGCTGGATGCAGGGGAGGCATGCAGGCAAATCGTCAGAGGCTGCCTGCTGCAGATCCAGGGAAATCGCCAGGGGCTCCTGGATCGCGATCCGGACAGCGAATACCTGCACCAGATGCGCGTCGGTTTGAGGCGGATGCGTTCGGCCCTGAGCGTCTTCGCCTTCGCCCGGCCTGCTTTTTCAGATGTTTTGCCTGAATTGAAATGGCTGGGTTCTGAATTGGGCCCTGCGAGAAACTGGGACGTCTTCATGGAGGAGACGTTTCCCCCCATTTTTTCCGCTTTTCCCGATCATGCCGGCCTCGAGGCATTGCGCAGGGCGGGCGATGCGACACGGGAAAAGTGCGGGGCAAGGGCTCAAGCCGCCGTTTCTTCGCAACGGTTCCAGAAGCTGATCCTGGGGCTGGGGCTTGTCTTGAGCCGTGAGAACTGGATCCAGGGCGAGACGGTCGGCGATTTCGCAAAAAAGACGCTGGAGAAGCGCTACCGCCGTTTCATCAGGGGGGGGCGCGGAATCGCCTCGCTCGATGCGGCAGGATTGCACGCCTTGCGCATCAGCGGGAAAAAGCTTCGCTATGCTGCTGAATTCTTCTCCACGCTCTATCCTGCTCGCGCGTCGCGCAGCTTTCTGCGCGAGATGGCCTCTCTTCAGGACATGCTCGGCGCGATCAACGATGCTTCGACGACGAGCCATCTGCTCGAGGAGCTGCCCGGCAACGAGGCTGCATGGCTGGTCAGGGGCTGGGTGGCGAGCGAGGTGGGGCACAGGATAGCGGGGCTGGACAAGGCCTGGAAAAAATACAAGGATATCGATCCTTTTTGGAGATGAAAGGAATTGCAATGGACCTGATATTGTGGCGCCACGCCGAGGCAGAAGACGGCTTTCCCGACGAAGGCAGGGCGCTGACGGAAAGGGGGGTGAGGCAGGCCGAACTCATGGCAGCCTGGCTGAGATCCAGGCTGCCGAAGGAATACAGGCTGATTTCGAGCCCGACGAAGCGGACGAGGCAGACAGCCAAGGCCTTGAATGCCGAATTCCCCGTCTCGAACGCCCTGAGTCCCGGCGCCTCCTTCGCATCCCTGCTTGCCGAGACGGGCTGGCCCGACGCCAAGGGTTGCGTCGTCGTGGTCGGGCATCAGCCCACCCTGGGACAGGTCGCCTCCCTCCTGCTCTCTGGGGTCGAGAACGCATGGAGCGTCAAGAAGGGGGCGATATGGTGGTTCAGCAACAGGACGAGAAGGGACGAAACGCAGACCGTCCTGAGGGCTATGGTTTCCCCGGACCTGCTCTAGGGCGTTAGCTACCAGTGCAGCGCGCGGAACTTCGAGACCTTCTTGCTCTGATGGTTCTGCATGCGAACGACAACGCTGTCCAGCACGGCAAGCGCATTGACCAGATATTCCCCCTTGTTGAGCATGATGCATTCTGCGCGCTCGGCCATGGCGGCATCGGTGATCTCCGCGCGTGAGGGCAGGCCGATCTTGACCATGTTTTCGAGTACCTGGGTCGCCCAGACGACAGGAAAATGGGCGGCTTCGCAAACCCAGAGGATTTCCTCCTGAATTTCGGCCAATCGCTCGTAACCGATTTCGAGCGCAAGGTCTCCTCTCGCAATCATGATTCCGAAATCGTGGGACGATCCGTGGACGATGATTTCCGGAAGATTCTTTACCGCTTTTTGGGTTTCTATCTTGGCGATGATGCCGAGCCGCTTTCCGCCAAGCCCATCCATCAGGCGGATCACTTCGTCGATGTCGGATGCCTCGTGAAGAAAGGAAAGCCCGACGATGTCCGCATGCTCGACGGCGAAAGCGAGGTCTTCCTTGTCCTTTTCGGAAAGCATGGGCAGGCGGATGTCGCTGTCGGGGAAATTGAGCCCCTTCTCGGCCCCCAGCTTTTCCCCCTGCTTGCGCGCATGCGTGATTTTCATCCAGGCGCCGGCGTCGTCGACCGTCTCGATCAGCGCGCCGATCCGCCCGTCGTCGATCCAGACCTTCTGCCCCGCACAAATCGACGAGAACACGTCGATCTGCTGGCAGGCAATATGGGCAGAGGACACGATGTTCCCGTAAGCATCGGTCTGATGCGGTTTTCCCGGGACGGGTGCCCTGGTCAGAAGCAGGGTGTCCCCCTTGAAAAGGCGGATTTCAAGGGGGTCCGGTGTGAATTGCCCGGTTTCCGCTTTGCCTGAATGGTGCTCGAGCCGGGTGCCCGGGCCGATGTAAGCGCTCGCTGAACAGGAGGCGAGCGCTTCCTGGGAAGAAATCCGCTCCAGGATGCGAAGCTTGCGCGAGCGATTGCGATTGTCCTTGAAATTGACGGTATCTCCCGGGCGAAGCTTCTTCAGCCAGCTTCGCGGTACGCTCAGGGAAGGGCGAAGCGCGCTTCCAGGACGGCCTGTTGCGTCAAGGACGACGAACGCCTCCCCGATCATTTTGCCTTCCCTGTCCCGTTTCGGATTGAGGTGCAGGAATGGGGGGGCGGGTGCGACGGGGCCCGTGCGCAATTTCGGCCCGGCTAGATCCATCAGCACCTTGCAGCGCTTTCCGACTTCAACCTCGGCGCGCTTCAGGTTGTCGATCATGTTCTTCCATGAGGACGAATCGTCATGGGCGCAGTTGATTCTTGCAATGCCCATGCCGCGAGAAAGCAGGTCGCGGACGAAAGGATAATCCGTTGCCGCTTCGGTGGGAAAGGTGACCATGAAGCGGGTCCAGCGATGGGCGGGCGCCTCCCCGAGGAGCCTGTCGGTGTGGCGCTTGAGGAGAAACTGGTCCGATTTCATGTCGGCCCTCGTCTTTTCCTGCTCCTCCGGGGTAACGGGTTCTCCCTGCATGCGCTTCAACGCCTGGATCACTGCATTCAGGGTCGCAAGCACATGCCCTTCGCACCGCCCGAGCGAGGACAGCCCGAGCGCTGCAAGGTCATTCTGCAGTTCTCTGAGATCGTGCCGCCGCAAACCGATGTAGGCTGCGAGGTTGGCCGCGCTTTGAAGGAATTCGGGATTGACGAGATGGGGTTGCCAGCGCGCCATGAGCTCCGCCTGGGTAGCCCTGACCGATACGTCCAGCGCTTTTACCCGGTTGGCCAGCTGAATGAGAAAGGCTTCTTCGCTCACTGCGATTCCCCCTGAAGCTAACATACCTGTTTCATGTGACAATTCGGTGAAGGCTTGAAATGATTCCAAGCGACATCTAAAGTGTAAACGCTGGGGAGCGAACATGAGGCTTTCAATACTGGGATCGAGCGGGGGCGTTGGCGGCGCTTTGCGCACCACCTGCCTGCTGCTGGACGAGGATACCCTGATCGATTGCGGAACGGGGGCAGGGGAGCTTTCGCTCGAGGCGATGATCGGCATAGAGCGCATCTTCCTGACGCATTCCCATCTCGATCATGTGGCACTGTTGCCCATGCTTGCCGACAGCGCGGGAAATTTCAGGTCCGAATCGCTCAAGGTGCACGCCTTGGCCGAGACAATTTCGATACTGAAATCCCATGTCTTCAACGGCCAGCTCTGGCCCGACTATACGGCCCTGCCGAGCATTGAGCATCCCTACGTCCTGTTCGAAGAGATCGGGATAGGCCAGACGATCGAATTTCCGGGCAAGGGAATCACTGCGCTTCCGGCGCGCCATTCGGTTCCTGCTGCGGGATTCCTGATCGACAGCGGCAAGGCTTCCTTCGCCTTCAGCGGAGACTCAACCCTTTGCGAAGCCTTCTGGGACAGGCTCAACGAGCTTGATAATCTGCGCTACGTGATGGTCGAGGCGACTTTCCTGGATTCGGCGGGTTCGCGGGCCAAAACATCGGGCCACATGACGCCGAGCCTCTTGAAGCGAGCATTCGGGATGCTCAGGCGTCCCGCACAAATGCTGATCACGCACATGGAAGCCGGCAGGGAGGATGAGACGATGCGGGAGATCCTTTCGCTTTGCCCTGAATTTTCCCCGAGGGCGGTCAGGCCTGGCGAGATTTTCGAGTTTTAGCGGAAAGTTCGATCAGGTTGAGTTCAACGCCGAGCGTCTTCCATTCCCTGACCTCCTCCTTCAGGGCAGTCGAGGTCAGGGGATTCCTTGCAAGCCATCCAGCCTCGAGCGAAAGGTCGAACCCGAGGGAAGTGGATTTGGCTTCCATGACAGGCAGCGCGATGTCTGCCCTGCTCCTGTAGAACAGGGCGGCCATCCTCAGGGAAAAAACCAGTGAAAGATCGGCGGGGTGCTGAAGCAGCCCCTGCATCTTGGAGAGCGATCCCTTGTGGGCGAGCACAAGGTGGCTCAGCCTCGTCTGTTCCTTCTTGGAAAAGCCGGGCATGTCTGCGTTGGCCAGGATGTAGGCGGAATGCTTGTGGTAGCCGTTGTGCGCAACCGAAATGCCGATTTCGTGCAGTTTCGCCGACCAGCAAAGAAACTGGAGCTCGCTTTCTTCGCCGATCAGCTTTTGACCGAGGAAGGCGCCGAGCGCCCTGACGCGCTCCGCCTGGACCGCATCGACATGATAGCGCCTCATGAACTGCTGGGTCGTCACGTCGCGCATGTCCTTGTGATGGAACCTGCCCAGCATGTCGTAGAGCACGCCCTGCCTCAGGGCGCCGGATGCGGGGTTCATCTGCTCGATGCCGAGTTCGCAGAAGGCAGCGTGCATGATGGCGAATCCGCCAGGAAGGATCTGCGCACGTTCAGCCCTCAGGCCCGGAAGCTGCAGGCGCCTGGCGTCTCCCACCTTCAGGAGCAGGGCGCGCAGCTTCTCCAGCCCGTCCAGCGTGATGCCGGAAGAGCTGAAGCCGTTCTGTTCGAGAATGTCGGCCAGGGATCTTGCCGTCCCGGAAGAACCGATGGCTTCCCGCCATTGCCCATGGTAGAACTCGCCCGAAATGCGCTGCAATTCCAGGCTTGCAGCGAGCTCGGCCTGCTTCAGATTCGTTTTGGTGATCCGGCCTTCCGGAAAGAAGCGCATGCTGTAGCTCACGCAGCCCATGTAAAGGCTTGCGAGCTTCAACGGCTTCAGGCGGTTGCCGATGATGAATTCGGTCGAGCCGCCGCCTATGTCGACGACGAGGCGGTTTTCGCCGGATGCGGGCAAACCGTGTGCAACCCCGAGGTAGATGAGCCTGGCTTCTTCCTGTCCGGCGATCACTTCGATGGGAAATCCGAGCGCATATTCGGCCTTCTCGAGAAATTCCTGGGCATTCGTCGCCACTCTCAATGTATTGGTGCCGACAGCCCTCACGGCATGAGGGGGGAGACCTCTGAGGCGTTCGCCGAACTGGTTCAGGCATTCCAGCGCTCTCGCTTCGGCTGCCTCGTCGAGGTAATTGTCCGGGGTGAGCCCTGCCGCGAGCCTGACCGTGCCGCGCAGCGAGTCGAGGGGATAGACCTGGTCGTCAACGATGCGCGCTATCTGCAGTCTGAAGCTGTTGGAGCCGAGATCGACCGCTGCCAGTGTTGAATACTCGAGCCCCAATGCTATTCCCGGCTTTCCCGCTCGATTTCCTCGACCGTCACGTGCCGCACGTCTTTCCCCTTGACGAGATAGACCACGTATTCGGACATGTTCTTCGAATGGTCGCCGATGCGTTCGATCGCCTTGGCGACGAAGAGGATTTCGAGCGATGTCGAAATGGTTCTGGGGTCTTCCATCATGAACGTGATGAGCTGCCTCAGGATGTTCCTGAACTGCTCGTCGACGACCTGGTCCATGCGCACGACCTTCGCCGCCGTTCCGACATCGAGCCTGGCGAAGGCGTCCAGGGAATCCCTGAGCATGCCGAGCGCGATATCGGCGACCCGCTTGATCTCGTTGAACCTCGGGTGATTGATGCGGTCCGAGGCGCAGATCAGCTTGGCCATGCGCGCGATCTTCTCAGCCTCGTCGCCGATGCGCTCGAGATCGGTGATCGTCTTGACGACGGTCATGAGGAGGCGCAGGTCGCCTGCGGCAGGCTGCCTGCGGGCGATGATCTGGGAGCAGAGCTCGTCGATCTCGACTTCGAGGGCGTTGACGCGGTGATCGTTGTTGATGGTATGTTCGATGGCTTCCAGGTCGCAGGTATTGAGGCACTCCGTCGCCCTCGATATCTGCTCCTCGACAAGCCCGCCCATCTTCAGCACCAGGGCGCGCACCGATTCGAGTTCGACGTCAAATTGCTTCGAGATATGTTCGTTGCTGCCCATGTGATTTCCTTGTCTGCCTAAGATGCCTGAATCGCCTTGACTCCGCCTGATGTGCCGAGCAGAAGCAGATCGGCAGGGCGGCGCGCGAACAGGCCGTTGGTCACGACGCCCGTGATCTGGTTGATGGTGCCCTCGAGTTCGACAGGGTTCATGATGGTGAGCCCGTGAACGTCGAGGATGACATTGCCGTTGTCGGTCGTGAAGCCCGCCCGCAATTGGGGCTGGCCGCCGAGCTTGACGAGTTCGCGCGAAACGTAGCTTCTTGCCATGGCGATCACTTCCACCGGCAGGGGAAACCGGCCGAGCAGATCCACGAGCTTGGTTTCGTCCGCCACGCAGACGAACTTGCGGCTCACTGCGGCGACGATCTTTTCGCGGGTCAGCGCGCCGCCGCCGCCCTTGATCATGTGCATGTTGTGGGTGATTTCGTCCGCGCCGTCGACATAAAGCTCGAGCTCGTCCACGCTGTTCAGGTCGAGCACGGGAATGCCATGGCTTTTCAAACGATTGGCGGTCGCCTCCGAGCTCGCCACCGCCCCGTCGAGCTTGCCCTTGATCTTGCCCAGTTCGTCGATGAAATAATTGGCCGTCGATCCTGTGCCCACTCCGATGATGCATCCGGAAGGCACATGCTCTATGGCGGCTTTTGCCACTGCCTGCTTCATTTCATCCTGAGTCATATTTTCCCGCTTTTCTATGGATTCAGCCGTTAGAATAGCGCTTGGGACCGATTTGCACAATTGCGAAGGGGAAACGCGTAAACTAAGACACCGTACTCTAGACAAGTTCGATTAAATTTTTATGAAACCCGATTATCTGGAAAGAATTCTGACCGCGCAGGTCTACGATGTCGCCGTCGAAACGCCGCTGGATACGGCAACCAATCTTTCTTCGCGACTCAAAAACCGCCTTCTGATCAAGCGCGAAGACATGCAGAGTGTCTTTTCCTTCAAGCTCCGCGGCGCATACAACAAGATGGCGAAGCTGCCGAAGGAGGCGCTCGAACATGGGGTCATCGCCGCTTCCGCCGGCAACCATGCTCAAGGCGTTGCGCTCGCGGCCCAGAAGCTCGGCGTGCCGGCCACGATCGTCATGCCTGTCACGACGCCCGCCATCAAGGTTCAGGCGGTTGCGGCAAGGGGCGCTCAGGTCGTCCTGTTCGGCGACACCTACGACGAGGCATATGCCCATTCCCAGGAAATCGCGAAGCAGAAGGGGCTGACCTTCGTTCATCCCTACGACGATCCCGACGTGATCGCAGGCCAGGGCACCATTGCCATGGAAATATTGAGGCAGCAGCCCATGCCCATCCATGCGATATTCGTTCCAGTCGGGGGCGGGGGACTGATCGCGGGAATCGCCGTCTACATCAAGCGCCTCCATCCCGAGATCAGGATCATCGGCGTGGAGCCTGTCGACGCCGATGCGATGTACAGATCCCTCGAGCATGGCGAGCGGGTGAAGCTCGACCAGGTCGGGCTTTTCGCTGACGGCGTTGCGGTCAAGCTCGTGGGTGAGGAAACGTTCAGGCTGTGCAGGGAGTTCGTCGACGAGATCGTCCTGGTGAGCAACGACGAGATCTGCGCAGCGATCAAGGACGTATTCGAGGATACCCGCTCGATCCTGGAGCCTGCAGGCGCGCTTGCGGTCGCAGGCGCGAAAAGCTATGTCGACCGGGAAAAGATCAAAAACAAGACCCTGATCGCCATCGCTTCCGGGGCCAACATGAACTTCGACAGGCTGCGCTACATTTCAGAGCGCGCCGAACTCGGCGAGAAAAGGGAAGCCATATTCGCCGTGACCATCCCGGAAAAACCCGGGAGCTTCAAGCGGTTCTGTTCCATCCTGGGCGCCAGGAACATCACCGAATTCAATTATCGCTATGCAGACCCGAAGGAAGCCCATGTGTATGTCGGCGTCCAGGTCCAGGGTCGTCACGAGACCGAAAATCTGCTCGCTGCGCTGCAGGAAGCGGATCTCAAGGCGCTCGACCTCACCTCGAACGAGATGGGCAAGCTGCATGTGCGCCACATGGTGGGCGGGCATGCCCCTCAGGTCGAAAACGAGTTCGTCTACCGCTTCGAATTTCCCGAACGCCCCGGCGCGCTCATGCAGTTTTTGAACAGCATGAGCCACAATTGGAACATCAGTCTTTTCCATTACCGCAACCATGGCACCGATTACGGGCGCGTATTGATCGGCATGCAGGTTCCCAAGGGGGAAATGGCCGAATTCGAGGCTTTCCTCGAGCAGTTGGGATACAGGTTCTGGGCGGAGACCGACAATCCGGCCTACCGGCTTTTCCTGGGATGAGCCGTGAAACAGACGCTATACGACGTTCTCGAGGTTAGCCGAAACGCGAGCGTTTCGGTGATCAGGGCAGCCTACAAGAGCCTGGTCCAGCGATATCATCCGGACAAGAATCCGGATAATCCTGACGCCGAAAACCAGCTCAAGCTCATCAACCATGCCTACGAGACCCTTTCCGATCCATCCTCCAGGCTGGCCTATGACGCCATGCTTGCCATGGAGGAGATGCCTGCGCTAGAGGAGGAAGCTGCAAGTGAAGAGACCACTCGGCAGGAAGCGGAGGAGCGGCCTTTCGACAAAAGGATGATTTACGCGGGAGGGACCTTCATTCTCCTTCTGGTTGCAGGTGCAGCCTTTTTCATCTTCGGGAAAAGGCATGAAACCAGTGCGCCGCAGCAGGTTGCAATCAAGGTACCCGCGCCGGTTCCAGAAAAAAAGCCCATGGTTGAAGCGCCTCCCGTACCTGAGCCTGTCGAGATGCCTAAGCCGCCTGTACCCAGTGAGCCCAAGCCGGTCTTGAGACCTGCCCCGGTCGAGATGCCCAAACCTGTGGTCAAGCCGCCTTCCAGGCCTGTCTTGAAACCTGCTCCCTCCCGTGAGCCGGCCGAAACAGTTGCGCCCAAGCCGGTTCCCGTGCCCAAGCCCGCCGTGCAGCCTGCGCCCGTCCTGCAGGAAAAATATTCCGACCTTGCAAGCGCAGTATCGAGCGGAGATGCGGTTGCGGTCGAGAGCATGCTGAAAGACGGATGGGATCCCAATCAGGTCAGGAACAATCAGGTGCCCTTGATCATTGCCGTGAAGAACGACGATGTCAAGATGGCGAGGCTCCTGATCCGCCATGGGGCGGATGTCAACCTGACGGACAGCCAGGGCAATACGGCCATGATTTATGCTAAAGTCAGAGCTGATGCAAAGATGATCGAAATCCTGAAAAATGCGGGCGCTAAAAACCCTTTCAATTGAATTTTTGAAGGCAGCGGCTTTGTGCATGCTGCTTTTTCCCAAGCTTGGCCTTCCTTCGGATCTGGCCGAAAATTTCATGGCGGCAAGAGAGGCCTACGCCAACGGCGACGCGGTGAGGCTGGAAGCCTATGCGCCCAAGCTGGAGGGAAGCCCTCTCGAGCCTTATGCCGAGTATTGGCGGCTTTCCATGAACCTGGCCGATACGAGCGATGCCACGGTCGAATCCTTTCTCGGGCGCTACAAGGGCAGCCTGCTTGCCGAGCGTCTGCGCAAGGCCTGGCTGAAGGCGCTCGCCAAATCCGACAACTGGCAGACCTTCTACGATCAGTATCCTGCGGTCGATAGCCCGAATACTGAGCTCTATTGCGACTGGCTCCAGGCGCGCGAAGAGCTGGGCGATTCCGGGGCGGTGAAAGAGGCCGCATCGCTCTGGTTCAGCCCAAAGGGGCAGCCGTCGAGCTGCGGCCCGCTTTTCAATGCGTTGATCGCATCGCACGGAATCAGCGAGCAGGACATCTGGAAGCGGATCAGGATGATCCTTGATTCGGGTGACCTCACCCTGGCACGCGAAATCAACGATCTATTGCCTGAACGCGCGAGAATGAGCGACAAGTCCCTGGTTCGCGCCTACGAGAGGCCGCTCCATTACCTCAAGAAGGACAGCGATCCAAGAAGCCGTGCGGAGCGCGAAATCGCGATTTTCGCGGCATTGCGCGTCGCCAAATCCGATCCGGAAGAGGCGAAATCGCGCTGGTCGGAGCTGAGCGGCCGGTTCGACCAGGCCGACAAGGATTATGTTTCGGGAAAGCTGGCCATGCAGGCGGCCAAGAAGCATCTGCCGGACGCATTGCAATGGTTCTCGGGCGGCCATCTCGACGACGAAGAACTTGCATGGAAGGCGCGCGCCGCCCTCCGCGAAGAGAACTGGAACGAGGTGCTTTCCAGCGTCACCGCCATGTCGAAAGACGCTGCAGGCAAGCCTGAGTGGCGCTACTGGAAGGCCCGCGCGCTGAAATCCATGGGCAAGACCAGCGAAGCCAATGCCATACTGGCCGCCCTGAGCCATGAGCGCAATTTCTACGGACAGCTCTCCCTGGAGGAAATGGGGACGGTGGCCTCCCTTCCCCCCGACAACTACAAGGCGAGCGAAGGGGCGATCGCTGAAATCGAGAACGTGCCCGGAATCGAGCGCTCCCTCCTCCTCTATTCGATGGGCTTGCGCCTGGATGCGACGAGCGAATGGATCTGGGCGATCAAGGGTTTCGACGACAGGCAGCTGCTTGCCGCAGCGGAGCTTGCGAGGCGCCAGGGCCTTTACGACCGCGCCATCAACACGGCCGAGAAGACCGTGAGCATCAACGACTTCGGGTTGCGTTTTCTGGCGCCTTATCGCGACGTGATGCACGAGCAGACCCAGCAGCTCGGGCTGGATGAAGCCTGGGTATACGGCCTGATTCGCCAGGAAAGCCGCTTCGTCACGGTGGCGCACTCCGGGGTGGGCGCTTCAGGGCTGATGCAACTGATGCCCGCGACGGCGCGCTGGGTCGCATCCAAGCTCGGCCTGAGGCATTTCCATCGTTCGCTCGTGAACCAGGTCGAGACCAACATCAGTCTCGGAACATACTACTTGAAGCATGTGCTCACTATCCTTGATAATCAGCCGGTTCTGGCTTCTGCAGCCTACAATGCGGGTCCTGTCAGGGCAAAGCAGTGGATCGGCAGCAAGCCCATGGAAGGGGCGATCTATGTCGAGACCATTCCTTTCACCGAAACGCGCGACTATGTGAAGAAGGTGATGAGCAATACCGAATACTACGCCAGCAACTTCGGGCAGGAGGAAATCCCCCTCAAGAAGCGGCTCGGCGTGATCGCCAGCTTCAAGACGGAACCATGAAGATCTATTCGGTCGGCGGGGCGGTGAGGGACGAACTGCTCGGCCTTCCCGTCAAGGACCGCGACCATGTCGTCGTCGGCAGCTCTCCCGAGGCATTGATCGGCTTGGGTTTCCGCCCGGTCGGCAAGGATTTTCCCGTTTTTCTCCATCCCGAGACGCACGAAGAATATGCGCTTGCAAGAACCGAGCGCAAGACGGCGAAGGGCTACCGCGGCTTCGAGATCTACGCAGCCCCTGAAGTGACGCTGAACGACGATCTGGCCAGGCGCGATCTCACCATCAACGCCATTGCCAAGGACGATGAAGGAAACATCATTGATCCTTTCGGCGGGATAGCCGACCTGGAAGCGGGAATCTTGCGCCACATCAGCCCGGCCTTTTCCGAAGACCCGGTGCGGGTGCTCAGGGTTGCGCGTTTCGCCGCGCGCTTCGGCTTCAGGATCGCAGACGAGACCCTGTCCTTGATGAACGAGATGGTCCACAACGGCGAAGTCGAGGCGCTCGTTCCTGAGCGCGTCTGGCAGGAGCTGGCAAGAGGGCTGATGGAGGCGAAGCCTTCCAGGATGTTCTATGCATTGAAGGAATGCGGCGCATTGAGCCGCATCCTGCCGGAGATCGACGTGCTTTTCGGGGTGCCCCAGTCGCCCGTCCATCATCCCGAGATCGATACCGGGCTGCACGTCATGCTCGTGCTCGACCATGCGGCATCGAAAAACTATTCCCTTGCAGTGCGCTTTTCCGCATTGACGCACGATCTCGGGAAGGGCACGACTCCGCCGGAAGAGTGGCCGCATCACCCCGGGCACGAAGAGCGGGGGATCGGTCTGGTCAAGGATCTCTGCGAGCGGATCAGGGTGCCCAACGACTGCAGGGATCTTGCGATAGTAACCGCTTGCCATCATGGGACTGCCCATCATGCCATGGAGCTTGGGATTGAGGCGATCCACGATCTTTTCCTGGGAACGGACGCATTCAGGAAGACGGAGCGCTTCTCCGATTTCCTCGATGCCTGTTCTTCGGATTTCAGGGGAAGGCCGGGCTATCATGATTCTCCCTATCCGCAGGCCGAGCGGCTGAAGATCGCGCTTTCCGCAGCCCTTTCGGTCGATGCCGGGGCCATTGCGAAAAAATCGCAGGGGCCGATAGAAATCAGGGAAAGGATCGCGCAGGCAAGGATCGAAGCGATCGGGGCCGCATTATGAAAATGCGCATGCCGCATCTCGATGGGCAAGA
This sequence comes from Pseudomonadota bacterium, assembly GCA_021802545.1. Lineage (GTDB taxonomy): Bacteria > Pseudomonadota > Gammaproteobacteria > Burkholderiales > JABEVD01 > JABEVD01. The sequence continues at coordinate 20,603 of JAJZRS010000007.1, read as the reverse complement.
CAGGGAAGAGAAGCGGGAAGAGATCAGGCGTTATTTCCACGAAACGAGCGACCTCTACGAATCCCTGTTCGAGGTGCTTGAAGGCGAAGAAGCCTATTACGCCAAGCCCATCCCGCTTCGGCATCCCCTCATCTTCTATTACGGCCATACCGCCACCTTCTTCGTCAACAAGCTCATCCTCGCGAAACTGATCGACGGACGGATCGATCACAGGCTCGAATCCATGTTCGCCGTCGGGGTCGACGAAATGAGCTGGGACGATCTGAACGACGCCCATTACGACTGGCCGAAAGTCGATGAAGTGAGGCGGTACAGGGAAAAGGTGCGCGCCCTCGTCGACGACCTGATGGGAAAGCTTCCCGTCGATCTGCCGATCGACTGGGAAAGCCCGTGGTGGCCGATCCTGATGGGCATCGAACACGAGCGCATCCACCTGGAGACTTCTTCGGTTCTGATCCGCCAGCACGATTTGAAGCATGTCCGCCCCCATCCGGCCTGGCAGCCTTGCAGGCAGAGCGGGGATGCGCCGCAAAACGGCCTGGTCGAGATTCCGGGCGGATGCGTGCTGCTCGGCAAGCGCGACCAGACCTACGGATGGGACAACGAATACGGCCGGCACGAAGCAGAAATCGGATCGTTCCGGGCAGGGCGCCATCTCGTCTCGAACGGCGAATATCTGGAATTCGTCGATGCGGGCGGGTACGAAAAGGAAGGATTCTGGAGCGAGGAAGGACTCGCCTGGAGAAATTACGCCAAGGCGGCCCATCCGACCTTCTGGATAAAAGCAGAAACCGGATGGAAGCTGCGCCTCTTGACCGAAGAGATTCCCATGGCCTGGGACTGGCCTGCAGAGGTGAACTGCCTGGAAGCAATGGCTTTCTGCAGCTGGAAGCGCATGGAAACCGGGCTTCCCTACAGATTGCCGACCGAGGACGAATGGTATCGCCTGCTCGATTTGTCCTCGCCGCTTGATGCCAATCTCCATCTCGACCATCACGCCTCTTCGTGCCCCGTGAATGCCTTCAAACAGGGATATCTTTTCGACGTGACCGGCAACGTCTGGCAGTGGACGGGTACGCCGATCTATCCTTTCGAGGGCTTCAAGGTCCACCCCTTGTACGACGACTTCACCACGCCCACCTTCGACGGGCAGCACAACCTGATGAAGGGCGGCTCCTGGATTTCCACCGGGAACGAGGCGTTGGCGAGCGCACGCTACGCTTTCCGACGGCATTTCTTCCAGCATGCGGGCTTGCGCTATGTGGTTTCCGATTTCCAGCCCGAAGTCCCTTCCTCTCGCTACGAGACGGACAGGCTCATTTCCGAATACGCCGAATTCCATTACGGGGAAAGCCGTTTCAATGTGCCGAATTTCCCCAGGGCATTGTGCGAGCTGGCCGTATCCGCGATGGAAGGCAAGCCGATGCAGCTGGCGCTCGATCTGGGCTGCGCGGTTGGGCGCGCAAGCTTCGAGCTGGCGAAGCATTTCGATCATGTCGTCGGGATCGATTTCTCGGCCAGGTTCATCGGGCTGGGCGCACAGCTCGCAGAAGAAGGCTTGCTGCGCTATGCCTGCGTGGAGGAAGGGGAGCTCCTTTCATGGAAGAGCGTCTCCCTTTCCGAACTCGGTCTCGAAAATGTCAGGAAAAAGGTCGAATTCTGGCAGGGGGACGCCTGCAACCTGAAGCCGCATTTCAGGAATTATGATCTCATCCTCGCGGCCAATCTCGTCGACCGGCTCTACAGCCCGAAAAAATTCCTGGACACCGTCCACGAGCGGATCAATCCCGGAGGCATCCTGCTGATTGCTTCCCCTTATACCTGGCTTGAAGAGCATACGCCAAGGGAGGAATGGCTGGGCGGATTCAAGAAGGACGGCGAGAATTTCACCACCCTCGATGCATTGAAGGAAATATTGGGCAAGCATTTCAGAATGATCGGAGAGCCGGTCGACGTGCCCTTCGTCATCAGGGAAACCGCGCGCAAGCATCAGCACACGATCTCTCAGGCGACGATCTGGGAAAGGACAAGCTAGGTCCCGAGCCTCATGGACAACGCGGCGAGATCTGCGCCGTTTTCCAGCCCTTGCACGAATCGCTCCGGAATCCCGGAAAGCCCGACCTGGGCCCCGACGAGCGCGCCGGTCAGCATCGCGCGCGACATGTTCTGCCCGCCGCCGTTGATCGCATGCAGGACGGCCGACTCGAAGTCCCCTGAAAAGCGGGAAGCCAGATAATAGGCTGCTGGAAGCTGGTGGTAGATGGCGCAGGGCATCCCGTAGACGATGGATGCCTTCCAGGCGGGCTCTATCCTGATCCCTGGATCGGTTGCGGCAAGTGCGCAATAATGCGGCGTGAGCAAAGCGTCGGGAGAAGAGAACCTTCCGGCAAGGGGAGGATCGGGGTCGCCTGATCTGGGCGGCTTGAAATCTTTCCGCATCACGGAATGGAAGGGAAGCTCGTTCTTCTGGACGAGCCTCATCAGCTTGCCGGATATCTCCGGATCGAGCTTCTCTCCGGAGACGAGCAGGGAGAGGACGCAATTGTAGGCCGTGGTCATGGCGACGATCGCTTCGTCGCTCTGGGTCAGGATGCAGTTGGACGAGACATGGGATGCGACTTTGCGCGGATTGCCGGCATATCTGGCCGCAAGGACGATCGCGCGCTCTGCGGCTTCCGTGGTGTCGGCATGCCCGCCCGTCTCCCGCCAGCTTTTCTTCTGAAGGACCCTGCGCCTGTAGGCTTCCCTGATCGACTGGCTGGTGTATCCTCCCGGACCGTTGACCGGGCTGCCGTCGATACGGGGGAAGAGCTCTTCGTCGAGCCGCCTCGTGAAGTCATCCTCGACGTATTCTCCTTTTTCGACAACCGATTCGAGCAGCATGACGAGAATCAGCCCAGACTGGGAAAGCTGGCCCGCTTTCATTCCGCCGTGATAGCGGTGAGGCTTCGGCGTGGTGTAATCGCTTATCCAGGGACCGAAATCCCTGCGCATCTCATCGAGATCGTAGTACCAGTGGCAACCCAGGCCGAGCGCGTCCCCGATCAATGCGCCCATCACAGCGCCTGCCGCCCTATCTTCCATACTTCTCTCCTAAATGCCGATTTTCAACCTATATGCCCAAGCCCCTGCCCTGTCAAGCCTGCATCTATAATTGAAATCAGCGCATAGACGAGGGCGGAGAAATGATCAGGATATTGTTTCTGCTTTTCCTTCTTCCGGGGATCGCATTTTCCCGGGACGGCGGCCAGCTTTCCGCGTTCGCCGCCTACACCGATCTTCGCCTGGGTTCGATCGAGCGCACACTGGAGGTCGTTGCGTCGACCCGGGCGGCGAAATCGGGAAAATGGAATGAGGCGAAAAGCCTGCTCGAAGAGTACGAACGATCTGAAAAAGGGATCGTTCTCTGGTACATGCTGCCCGACGGCACATATTACACCGTCGACAAGGGGCGCATGGGCATGAAGCTCTCTGACAGGGACTATTTCCCCGATCTCGCCTCCGGCAGGAAGGTGATCGGCGCGCTCGTCGTCAGCAAGAGCACCGGAAGGCGCTCAGCCGTGATCGCCGTTCCCGTCGAGCGGGCGGGAAAAACGGTCGGGGCGGTAGGCGCCTCGGTTTTTCTCGATACCCTGGCCGAGCGGATAGGGGAGATGCTTTCATTGGACAAGGGCGCATCCTTTTTCGCACTCGTGCCGGACGGAAGAACCGCTTTGCACAGCAAGACCGACCGCCATTTCCTCGATCCGCGGGAATTGGGCAGCGAAACCCTGAAAAAGGCTGCCGAAGAAATGCTTGCAAGGGATTCGGGAGAAGTGTCCTACGTGTACGACAATGCGTCAAAGCATGCGGTTTTCACGACTTCGAAGCTGACGGGCTGGAAATACGCGATCACCAGGTGATGGTGGGCGATACTGGGATCGAACCAGTGGCTTCCACCGTGTGAAGGTGGCACTCTACCGCTGAGTTAATCGCCCGAGGGGGAGCATTCTACCACGATTCAGGCGTAAAAGCTCGCCTCTCCTTCAGGCCTCGTCTTGAAGCGCTTGTGCAGCCAGAAGTACTGCTCGGGCATCTCGAGCACCCGCTCCTCGATGAATGCGTTCATCCTTCTCGCGTCGGCCTCCAAATCTTCAGTCGGATAGTTCTCCCAGGCGGGATAGAACGTCATGACATAGCCCTGGCCGCCCGGGAGCTGTCTCGTCACGCAGGGAACCACGGCCGCATCGGTCATCGAGGCGAGCCTGGACATGCCGTGCACGGTCGCGGCCTGCACGCCGAAGAAGGGGACGAAGCTGCCGTCCCTGATGCCGAAATCCATGTCAGGAAGATAATAGAAGGGCAGGTTTTTCTTCATCGCCCTCACCACGGGGCGCAGCCCCTGCTGGCGGGACAGGAGGGTGGAGGTGCCGAAGCGGCTTCTGCCGTGGCGCAGCATGGCGTCGAACCGCTTGTTCTTCTGGTGGCTGTAGACGGATACGCCGGGATAGTCGCAGCTCAGCCTTATTCCGCCCATGTCGAGCCCGACGAAGTGCGGCGCGAACCAGATCACGGGCCTGTCGGCGACCTTTTCCCAGTGCTCGATTCCCTCGATCCTGACGAGCTTCCTGATCCTTTCCTTCGACGACCACCACAAGAGGCAGTGCTCGAGGAAGCTCCTGCCGAAAGCCATGAAATGCCTTTTCACCAACGATTCGAGCTCCTCGTCGTCCAGCTTCGGAAAGCAGCGCTGCAGATTGGTCCTTGCGACCCTTCTCCTGTCGCGTGCGAAATAATAGAGCAGCATGCCGAGCATCCGCCCGAAAAGCGCAAGGATGGGAAGCGGCAGGAAATGCATCAACCACATCATGAAGAGCCCGAATCGGGTCATGGAATGTCCTTCGCCCCTTTGGGGATCTTGTAGCGGTTGTAGCTCCAGAGGTACTGGGCGGGACAGGTCCTCACCAGGTCCTCTATCGCGCGATTGAGGGATGACGGCGTGATTCTCTCCTTCAGTTCATGAAGATGAAGCATGTAGCCTCGCCCCTTAGGAAGCCTCTCTGCGAAGGCCATGATGACTGCGGCGCCTGTTTCCTGGAGCCTTCCGGCAAGCGTCATGGTGTAGGCGGGGCGGCCGAAGAAATCCGCCCATTCCCCTTCGCCTTCCCCGGGGGCCTGGTCAGGAAGCAGGCCGATCGCCTCCCCTTTTTTCAATGCCTTGAGGAGCTTTCTCACGCCGGAAAGGTCTGCAGGGGCGAGATGGAGGGTTTTCCTCCCCTCGTTCATCAAGGGTTCTATCCATTGCAGCTTCGGTCTCCTGTAAAGGACGGTGATCGGCATGATCTTCGCGCAATAAAGCGCTGAAATCTCGAAGCAGCCGAGGTGCGGGGTGAGGAAGATGATGCCCCGTCCTTGCGCTTTCGCCTCTTCGACTATACTCCAGTCGGAGCAGGCCACGCGCTTCTCGGCGTCCTTCCCGAACCACAGGGGAATGAGCTCAAGGAGCGCCTTTCCCGATTCCGCGATCGAAGCCGAGAGCAATTCCTCGAATTCCTCATCGCTCGAATAGCAGCCGCTCAATTTCAGGTTTTCCCTGAATCTCGCCGCATAGGAAGGGGATAAAGAATAGACCAGCCTGCCCATAATGCTTCCGATCGAATGGATCAATGGAAGCGGCAATCCGGAGAGCGCGCGCAATAAGCCTTTTAACATAGTTCTTTGAAAATGGCCTGTTCTTTGCTATGATTTTTCGGATTATTTTTTGACGCTACAAGGGCCATACATGAACGAGTTTCTGTTTACTTCCGAATCGGTCTCGGAAGGGCACCCGGACAAGGTTGCCGATCAGATTTCCGATGCAATCCTGGACGCTATCTTAACCCAAGACAGGTATTCACGGGTAGCCGCGGAGACGCTCGTCAACACCGGCCTCGTCGTTCTCGCCGGCGAGATCACCACGAACGCCATCGTCGATTACATCCAGATCGCCCGGGACACCATCAAGCGGATCGGCTACGACAGCTCTGACATCGGCTTCGACTACAAGACCTGCGCCGTCCTCACCGCCTACGACAAGCAGTCTCCTGACATCGCCCAGGGCGTCAACGAAGGCCAGGGGCTCGATCTCGAAATGGGCGCGGGCGACCAGGGCCTCATGTTCGGCTATGCCTGCGACGAGACGCCGGGACTCATGCCGATGCCGATCTATTATGCGCACAGGCTGGTCGAGCGCCAGTCCGAGCTCAGGAAGGACGGCAGGCTTCCATGGCTGCGGCCCGACGCGAAATCCCAGGTGAGCATCCGCTACGTGGAAGGCAGGCCCCAGCACATCGAAACCGTCGTGCTCTCCACCCAGCACCATCCCGACATTTCCCAGGCAGCGCTCGAGGAGGCAGTCATCGAGGAGATCGTCAAGCCAGTATTGCCCAAGCAGATGCTGAATGCAGACACGCGCTTCCTGATCAACCCGACGGGGCGCTTCGTGATCGGCGGGCCGATGGGCGACTGCGGCCTCACAGGGCGCAAGATCATCGTCGACACCTACGGCGGCGCTGCCCGCCACGGCGGCGGGGCTTTTTCCGGGAAGGATCCTTCGAAGGTCGACCGTTCAGCGGCCTATGCGATGCGCCATGTCGCCAAGAACATCGTGGCCGCAGGGCTCGCTTCCAAATGCGAAGTCCAGGTTGCCTATGCGATCGGCATTGCGAGGCCGGTCAGCCTGATGGTGAACACTTTCGGCACGGGCAAGCTTCCCGATGCGAAGATCGCGAAACTGGTCGAGGCGCATTTCGACCTGAGGCCGAAGGGCATCATCCAGTCGCTCGACCTGATGCGTCCCGTCTACACCAGGACTGCAGCCTACGGCCATTTCGGCAGGGAAGAGCCCGAATTCACCTGGGAAGCGACAGACAAGGCGGAGGCCCTGAAGGCAGACGCGGGAATCTGAATCAAACCCCTTTCCGAGGGGCGTTGCGACCCGATTTGATCGGGCCAGGCTCGGAAAGGATGTTTCAATGCAACAACGGCGCCCATTCATCAAACATGAATGGAGAATGAAATGAGCGCCGTCATCAAAAGCGATTTCACGGATTACAAGGTAGCAGACATCTCTCTGGCCGAATGGGGCCGCAAGGAAATCAGGATCGCCGAGACCGAAATGCCCGGTCTCATGGCCCTGAGGGAAGAATACAAGGGCAAGCAGCCGCTCGCCGGCGCGCGCATCGTCGGCTGCCTGCACATGACCATCCAGACCGCCGTGCTGATCGAGACGCTCGTCGATCTCGGCGCCGAAGTGCGCTGGAGCTCCTGCAACATCTTCTCCACCCAGGATCAAGCCGCTGCCGCCATCGCCGCAGCAGGCATTCCCGTCTTCGCCTGGAAGGGGGAGACCGAGGAGGAATTCTGGTGGTGCATCGAGCAGACCATCTTCGGGCCGAACAACTGGCTGCCCAACATGATCCTCGACGACGGCGGCGACGTCACCCAGGTGATGCACGACAAGTATCCGCATCTTCTCGAGCATGTGCGCGGCATTTCCGAGGAAACCACGACGGGCGTCCACCGCCTTTACGAGATGATGGACAAGGGCGAGCTGAAGTGCCCCGCCTTCAACGTCAACGATTCGGTCACGAAATCCAAGTTCGACAACCTCTACGGCTGCAGGGAGTCCCTGGTCGACGGCATCAAGCGCGCAACCGACGTGATGATCGCGGGCAAGATCTGCGTCGTGCTCGGCTACGGCGACGTGGGCAAAGGCTGCGCCCAGGCGTTCAGGGGACTCGGCGCCACCGTCTGGGTCACCGAGATCGACCCGATCTGCGCGCTGCAGGCCGCCATGGAAGGCTACCGCGTCGTGAGCATGGATTACGCTGCCGACAAGGGCAACATCTTCGTGACCTCGACGGGCAACATCGACGTGATCACCCACGATCACATGCTGAAGATGCAGGACGAAGCCATCGTCTGCAACATCGGCCATTTCGACTCCGAGATCGACATCGCGTCCCTGAGGAAATACACGTGGGAAAACATCAAGCCCCAGGTCGACCACGTGATCTTCCCAGACGGCAAGAAGATCACCGTCCTGGCCGAAGGCAGGCTGGTGAATCTGGGATGCGCGACAGGGCACCCGAGCTTCGTGATGTCCGCATCCTTCACCAACCAGGTGATGGCGCAGATCGAGCTCTGGAACAACCCAGGCAAGTATCCGGTCGACGTTTACGTGCTGCCCAAGCACCTCGACGAAAAGGTAGCGAGGCTGCATCTGGGCAAGATCGGCGTGCAGCTCACCGAGCTCACCGAAAAGCAGGCATCCTATCTCGGCGTGGACAAGAGCGGTCCCTACAAGCCAGCGCATTACCGCTATTGATGTTCGAAGATCGCATCTTCAGCTTCGAGTTTTTCCCTCCCCAGACGCCCGAGGGGATGGAAAAACTGCGGGGCGTGCGCAGGGAGCTCGCGGGCCTCAACCCCAGGTTCTTTTCCGTCACTTTCGGCGCGGGCGGCTCGACGCGCGACAGGACGCTCGAGACAGTGCTCGAGATCCAGGCGGAAGGCCATGTCGCGGCTCCCCATCTTTCATGCATCGGCTCGACCCGGGAAAGCATTTCGGCCATCCTGGAAAAATACAAGACCAGCGGCGTGAAGCACCTCGTTGCGCTCAGGGGTGACCTGCCTTCGGGCACCGCTTCAGTTGGGGAATTCCGCTATGCCAACGAGCTCGTCGAATTCATCCGCGAGAAGACGGGGAATCATTTCCACATCGAAGTGGCCGCCTATCCCGAGTTCCACCCCCAGGCGTCTTCAGCGATGGACGACCTGGCGAACTTCAAAAGGAAGGTCGATGCGGGGGCGGATTCGGCGATCACCCAGTATTTCTACAATGCCGACGCCTACTTCAATTTCATGGAAGAATGCGGCAGGCTAGGGGTGTCGATTCCGGTCATGCCTGGCATCATGCCGATCTACAATTTTTCCCAGCTCGCCCGGTTTTCGGATGCGTGCGGCGCAGAAATCCCGCGCTGGATCAGGAAGAAGCTCGAATCCTATCGGGACGACGTCGATTCCATCCGCGCCTTCGGACTGGATGTCGTCGAGAAACTCTGCCAGAATCTCCTCGACAACGGCGCGCCTGGCCTGCACTTCTACACGCTCAACCAGTCGCAGACAGTGAAGACCCTTTGGCATCGCCTGAAGCTGTCATAATCCTTTTCAATTTTTGAGGTAAACTCGAGCCATGTCTAGAATGGTGAACTGCATCAAGCTTGGGAAAGAAGCGGAAGGGCTGGATTTCCCGCCCTATCCCGGCGAACTCGGAAAGCGCATACAGGAGCATGTTTCAAAGGAAGCATGGGGCCAATGGCTCAAGCACCAGACCATGCTGATCAACGAGAACCGTCTCAATTTGGCCGATCCGCAGGCGAGGAAATACCTCGCCGAGCAGATGGAGAAGCATTTCTTCGGCGAAGGCGCTGACGCAGCTACGGGGTACGTTCCGCCGAAGGCATGACGAAAAAACTGCCCCTTGCAGAGAACTACCTGAACCGGGAACTCGGCCTGCTCGAGTTCAACAGGCGCGTATTGGCCCAGGCCGAGGATCCCAACCATCCGTTGCTCGAGCGGCTGAAATACCTGTGCATCGTCAGCAGCAACCTGGACGAATTCTTCGAAATTCGCGTCGCGGGGCTCAAGGAGCAGATCAACCTCGATTCGCCTTCGAGCGGACCTGACGGGATGAATCCCAGGCATGTCTTCAAGCTCGTCTCCGAAAGGTCGCGCGAGCTCGTCGCGAGACAGTACCAGCTCCTCAACGAAAGCATCCTGCCCATGCTCGAAGAGCAGGGAATCCGCTTCTTGAGAAGAAGCGACTGGAACGACGCCCAGCGCGAATGGATCAAGGCGTTCTTCTTCAGGGAGCTGATGCCCGTTCTGACGCCCATCGGGCTGGATCCATCGCATCCCTTCCCAAGGGTGCTGAACAAGAGCCTCAATTTCGCGGTAGAGCTGGAGGGGAGGGACGCTTTCGGCAGGAATTCAGGGGCGGCCATCGTCCAGGCACCGAGGATATTGCCCAGGGTGATCCCATTGCCGCGCGAGCTTTGCGAGAGCGAGCACGATTTCGTCTTCCTTTCATCGATTTTGCACGCCCACGTGGACGAGCTTTTCGTCGGCATGAACGTGCTGCAATGCTCGCAGTTCAGGGTGACCAGGAATTCCGACCTCTTCGTCGACGAAGAGGAAGTCAAGAATCTCAGGATAGCGCTGCAGGGCGAGCTGCCGCAAAGGCATTTCGGCAATGCGGTCAGGCTTGAAGTCGCAGAGAACTGCTCTGACGCGATGGTCGGGTTCCTGCTGCAGCAGTTCAACCTGACGCTGGACGATCTTTACCGCGTCAACGGGCCGGTCAACCTCGCCCGCCTGATGACGATCCCGGACAAGGTGGACAGGGCAGACCTCAAATTCTCCCAGTTCATTCCAGGGATGCCGGCCATCCTGCAGAAGAAGGGTGTCAGCATTTTCCAGATGATCAGGAGAGGTGACATCCTGCTCCATCATCCCTTCGAATCCTTCCAGCCCGTGATCAGGTTCATCCAGGAAGCAGCGAGCGACCCGAAGGTCATCGCCATCAAGCAGACCGTCTACAGGACAGGAACGGATTCGGTCATCATGGAAGCCCTGATCAGCGCGGCCAAGCAGGGAAAGGAAGTCACGGTCGTGGTCGAGCTCCTCGCGCGCTTCGACGAGGAGGCGAACATCAACTGGGCGGGAAGGCTGGAAGAGGCCGGAGCCCATGTCGTCTACGGCGTCGTCGGGCACAAGACGCACGCCAAGATGTCCATGGTGGTGAGAAAGGAAGGGGACAACCTGAAGCGGTACGTGCATCTCGGCACGGGAAACTACCATCCAAGGACGGCCAGGCTCTATACCGATTTCGGCCTGTTCACCTGCAAGGAGGAAGTGTGCTCCGACGTGAACGACGTTTTCATGCAGCTCACCGGGCTCGGCCGGGCAGGCAAGCTCAAGCACCTCTGGCAGTCGCCTTTCACCCTGCATTCGCAGATACTCCTGTCCATCCAGCAGGAAGCGAAGAACGCCCAGGCAGGTCTCCCCTCGGGCATCACGGCGAAAATGAATGCGCTGCTGGAGCCCGAAATCATCCAGGCGCTCTACGACGCATCCCAGGCCGGGGTCAAAATCTATCTCATCGTGCGCGGCGTTTGCGCCCTGAGGCCGGGCATACCCGGTCTCTCCGAGAACATCAAGGTGCGCTCCATCATCGGCCGCTTCCTCGAGCACAGCAGGATCTTCTATTTCAGGGGGGCGCAGAACGTCTATCTTTCCAGCGCCGACTGGATGGACAGGAATTTCTTCAGAAGGATAGAGGTCTGCTTCCCCGTCCTGGATGCGAAGCTGAAGAGAAGGGTGATCCAGGAAGGGCTCAAGCCCTACCTCAAGGACACTGTCCAGGCATGGGAAATGGACATGGAAGGGCATTACCACAGGAAACGCGCGAGGAGCAATCTCTACTGCGCGCAATCGGAACTGCTTTCGTCGAAGAAAGCGGTCTAAGGGGTCCCCCGCGCATGCCGTCAAGACCGGGCATCCTGAACCTGAGGTTCAAGTCGGCCGCCTTCCTGCCGCATCAGGTCCGTTCGCGTCCGGAACAGGCTCAACAGCGGAAAATGGTCAGCAGCCTCTATGCCAACTATTGGTTCAAGGAATGTATGGTCTCGTCGAACACGGCAGGGGAGTAACTAGAAAAGCTCTTCCTGCTCGATCATCGCCTTTTCGAGCGAAGACTTCATGGTGTTTATTCTACGCTTGAATTCGCCGATTTCAAGTCCGCCGGATTTCACGGTCAGCAATTCGTGCGCGATGTTGAGCGCGGCCATCACGGCGATCCTGTCCGTACCTACCAGCTTGCCCGCTTCCCTGATCTCTCCCATCTTCCTGTCCAGATAGGCGACTGCGTCCAGAAGCGCCCCTTCCTCGCCTTCTTCGCAAGCGACCCTGAAAGGGCGTCCGTCGATGATGACGTCGAGGCTCTTGCTCATGCTTCTTCTCCGGGAATTTTCGAGAGGAGGGATTCGAGCCTGCCCTTGGCGAGGTCGATTTTTTCGGCAAGGCGCCTGTTCTCTCCCTGGGCATGGGCGAGGTCCTGCCTGAGGGCGAGGTTATCCACGCGCAGCCTGTGATTCAATTCGATGAATTGGGCAATTTTTTCTTCAAGCGCTTTGAGTTCTGCGTCCATCTTGAGACTATAGATTAACAAAAGGAGGCAAGTCAACGCGGCTGATTTTAATCGCGGGCAAGCCTCATGTAAAATGCATCCATGCCCATACTCGCGCTCCTTCTGCTTTTCCTGTTCGCTGGCTGCTGCACCGCTCCCAAGGCGCCTCCCGCGCCCCGCGCCGTTTCGTGGAGCGAATTGCCAAACTGGGATAAAAACGAACTGCTGCCTTCATGGAAATCCTTCGAAAAAAGCTGCTCGATTCTTCAAAGGCGTTCCTCCTGGGCGGAGGTGTGCAAACAGGCCGTGGGCCTAAAGGACCCGGACGAGAAGAGCGTACGTTCCTTCTTCATGGACAATTTCACCCCCTACGAGCTTTCAAATGCCGACGGGTCCGATGAAGGGCTGATCACAGGGTATTACGAGCCAGTCATCAGGGGGAGCCTGAAACCCGGCTCAAGATACCGCTATCCTGTCTACGGCGTGCCCAAGAACCTGATCTCGGTCGACCTTTCGGAGCTCTATCCGGAGCTCTCCCACATGCATCTGAAGGGAAGGGTGGTGGGGAACAGGCTGGTCCCGTACTACAGCCGCGCCCAGATCGCGGGGGAGCCCCATCTCTTGCAGGGGGACGAGATCCTCTGGGCGGACGACGCGATCGATCTCTTTTTCCTGCAGATACAGGGCTCCGGGCGCGTGATGCTGCCTGACGGGGACATGGTCAGGATAGGCTACGCCGACCAGAACGGCTATCCCTACCGGTCCATAGGCAAGGTGCTGGTCGAGCGGGGAGAATTGAGCCTCTCCCAGGCCTCGATGGAGGGCATCAAGGCATGGGGAAGAAGCCATCCCGACAAGCTTGCTGCGCTCCTGGACGAGAATCCGAGCTACGTCTTCTTCAGGTTCCTGAAGAATTCTGAAGAAAATCCGCCGGGCTCGCTCGGCGTTCCCTTGTCGCCCGGGCTCAGCATCGCGGTCGACACCCGCGCCATTGAACTGGGCGCGCCTGTCTATCTTTCGAGCACCTGGCCCGAAAGCGAAAAGCCGTTCGAACGCCTCATGCTGGCGCAGGACACTGGGGGCGCGATCAGGGGGAAGGTGAGGGCCGACGTCTACTGGGGATCGGGGAGGAAGGCGGGGGAACTTGCCGGAAAGACCCGCCAGCGCGGCAGGCTGTGGGTCCTTCTCCCCAGGCGATAGTTCAGGACTTGTTTTCCTGCTTCTCCCTGGCAACATCCATCTCGCTCTTTTCCTTTCCCGACTTGCTTCCTGAAAGTGCGACGAAAAGGATGGCGCTCAAAAAGCAGATGGTGGTGATTGTTTCGATCATGGATTACCTCGCAATATCATGATTTAATAATAAATACCTGAAAATGCAATTACGAATACCGGAAAAACAGGTCATGATTCAATATTACACGCTGATTGCGGGATTGAAAACCCCTTTCATTTCGCTGCGGCAGGCGAAGAGGCGCTGCCTATGCGGGGCAGCTTCAATTTCATGGCGTCCATTCCCAGCTGGTCGTCAGCATCCTTGAGCGATTTCCTGAGCATCGAATCGACCGCTTTCGGCGGGTGGCTCATCAGAAATCCGGTCGCTGCCATGGCCAGAAAGGCGGCGAGTATTCCCCCGAGCAGGATCCAGTTGCTTTTGCGCTTTTTATCCATTTTTCCTCCCTTACGCGCAAAGTGTACAGTAAACTCAAGAAATCCAATAGGTTGCCGTTAACCGGGGAAAGGAGGTCGTCCATGGACGGAATCAATGCCATTCCCCATCTGGAGCCGAATTTGAGCCGGAAAAAGGAAGAGAAGCACCCTTCCAGGAAGAAGCCCGAGGGGGCAGAGGAAGAGAAGCGGGAAACCGAGCATGTTCCCGAGCCCGGCCACAAAATAGACACCAGAGCCTAGCGTATCGAAAAGCATACGAACAGGAAGGGGCCTGTTTATGCGGCCCTCCGGCCCATGTTTCCGAAAATGATACGCTAGTTCGGCCTGGCCGAGGAGAGCTCCTTCTCGATTTCGTCGGCCGGCATGAGGCCCGGATTGATCGATCCGTCGGCGAAAACGATGGCGGGCGTGCCGTTGATCCTGTATTTGGCCGCGAGCTGTGCGACCTTCTTGAGCGCGCTCGTGTCGCATGCCTTGGCCTTGGGCGGCGTCTTGCCGTCGAGCAGCGCATCGCGCCATGCCTTGTCGCGGTCGGGTGAGCACCAGATGTCCCTGGCCTTCTCGGGCGAGCCGGGCAGGATCGCCAGGATGAAGCGGTAGATCGTGACATTGTCGACCTTCTCGAGCTCCTTCTCGAGGCGCTTGCAGAAAGGGCAGTTCGGATCGGTGAACAACGCGAGCCTGCGCTTGCCGTTCCCCTTCACTTCCTTGAATGCGTACTGGAAGGGGAGCGAATCGAACTTGATCGCATAGAGCTGCCCCGCTCTGGCTTCAGTCACGTTCTGCATGGTCTTCGTGTCGTACAGGCTGCCGGAGATGAGGAAATCGGTCTTCTCGTCCGTGTAGACGATGCTGTCCTCGAAGGCGACTTCGTAAAGGCCGCCGTAGGGCGTCTTCACGACCTCGATTATCTTCTCCTTGGGGAATTTCTTCTGCATCGCCGCCCTGACGCTTGCGACGTCCGCCTGGGCTGAAGACATGAAGAAGAGGAATGCGAAAACTGCGTAGCCTATGGATTTCATAAAATTTCCCGAATAAAAAAATCAAGCGAGGGCATGCTGGATCAGCGCGTTCTTGAGCCAGGGCTGCCCTTCGACCATCCTGAGCCCGATATTCCTGACAAAAGGAATGCCGGGAAGTTCATTGTTGAAGAGCTTCTGCAGCATGTCGGTCGTGCTCTGCATGGACAATATGTCTTCGCGCCTCGCGCGGTCGAATCGGCGCAGAAGATGATAGTCCCCGCAATCCTTACGGGGGCCCCTGGCAAGCAGCACTTCCGACAATTCGCGCGCGTCCCTGAAGCCGAGGTTGACCCCCTGGCCTGCAAGCGGATGGGTATTGTGTGCCGCGTCCCCTATCAGCGCAACCCTGGGCTTCACCAGGGAGGAAACCCGCATGAGCCTCAGCGGAAACCCCTGGGGGGGCGTGATCAATTTCAATTGCCCGAGCCTGCCGCCCGACGCTTCCATCACCTTCTCCGCGAATTCGGGGTCCTCCACCAGCTTTTCGGCTTGTTCCGACCAGATCGACCAGACGATCGATATCCTGTTCTCAGGCAGCGGCAGGAAGGCGAGCACGCCGTCCTTCCTGAACCATTGCCATGCCGTGTCGCGATGGGGCTTCTCGCACTCGAAATTGGCGACGATCCCCGTCTGGTTGTATGGCCTGGGGTTGGCTTCGAATCCCGCATGCTGCCTGAGCCAGGATCTCGCCCCGTCCGCGCCTATGATCAATTTGGCCTTGAGCTTCGAGTCCTGAAGGTCGAGCTCGATTCCGTCGTCGGACCAGAGCATATCCGTGCATTGGGCCGGCCTGAAGATTTTCAGGTTTTCCTGATGCTCAATGGCCTTCTCCAGCCCGTGGAGAAGATTCCCGCTCTCCAGGATCCAGGCGAGCTCTGACACCCCTACGTCCTCGGAACTGAACCTGAGCTCCGAATGCAAATCGTCTCCGAAGATGCGCATCTCCCTCACCGGGTTGATACGCTCTTTGTCCATTTTGTCCCAGCCGCCGCATTTTTCGAGAAATCTGGCGGAACCGGGGCTGATCGCGTAGATCCTGCTGTCCCAGCCCGTTTTTTCTATGGAATGCGGGGAGGATTCGACCAGTGCCAGCGAGAGGCCGCTCCTTGACAGGGAAGCAGCGAGGCTGGAGCCGACCAGCCCGCCGCCGACGATGATTGCATCGAAATTCATGCGATCTTGAAAGAAATCCGGAAAATCATTAAAATACCATATTTGCCGATTCGCGGCATTCTCCGGTGATATAGCTCAGTTGGTTAGAGCACAGCACTCATAACGCTGGGGTCGGTGGTTCAAGTCCACCTATCACCACCAAATTCGAAAAGCCCCGCAAGCCGGGGCTTTTTCACGCCCGGCCGCTATTTCAGTTGAATGATCTGATTGAGCCGCTCGCAGACCGCCGCAAAAAGCGCTTCATCGATCTTTCCGATTTCGTGGGCCCTGGCCCCCCTCACGCGCCAGTCGAAGGACTTGGGTTGGTGGCAGAGAATGTAGCTCGTCTTGCCGAGTTTGCGCGCTTTTCCGAGCCGCACGGCGAACGGATTGTCGGCATTGTATTCTGCTGTCGTCATGGGCAGGCCGATGACGAGCGAGGTCCTGTCGTTGAAATTTCCCGGGGAGAGCACGAGGAAGGGGTGGATGTCGCGCATTTCACGGCCCGCCTGGGGATTGCAGTCTATCCAGATGACGTCCCGTCTTTCCGGAACCCAGTTCACCATTTTTCTGCGCCGAGCCTCGAGGTTTCCTGCATCGCTTCGCCGCCGTGCCTTGCAGGATCGAATTTTTCCAGCCTCTCTTCCAGCGTCAATGCTTCCTGCTCCAGGGGGGTAATGATGATCTGTCCCTCGACGACGGAAATCCTGACGCGCTGATGGGCGCGCAAGTGAGCTTCGCGGGCGATTGCGGCGGGCAGCCTGACGCCCAGGTTGTTGCCCCATTCCTTGATGTCCAGCGTCACTTCTGCCATGGTCTTCTCCTCGCGTTTAAACCACAGTATAAACATCCTTGGGCGGGAATGAAAGCCCTGTCTTCCCTGCGCCAATTCGTGTCCGGATTGCGAAAATGACGAACCAAGCCTGGGGTTTTTCACGTCCGGGATTACCTATCTATTCGGACTGCCCAAATCCGCATTGTGCCGTGTTACGATTGAGTACTACGAGCCGGCATGAGACCGGACCGCGCAAGGCAGACGTTATAATTGCATCAAGGTTGTTATGAGCAGAGGGGACAGGAATGCTGCTGGAAAAACTCAACGAGGTACTGGTCGCATGAACACGCAAGATATCCGCTGGCAGCAACGCTTCGACAATTTCAAGCGGGCACTCGAACAATTGACGCAGGCCGTTGAGCTTTCCCGAAGCCGTCCCCTTTCCGATCTTGAAAAACAGGGCGTCATCCAAGGCTTCGAAATAGTGCACGAATTGGCCTGGAATGTGCTCAAGGATTATCTTGCCTACGAGGGCATTACTGGCATCGTTGGGTCGCGAAGCGCGGTGCGCGAAGCGTTCAGGCGCGAATTGCTCGTCGACGGCGAGCTGTGGATGGACATGATCGAGAAGCGCAATCTTTCCTCGCACACCTACAACAAGGAGGTCGCTGATGCATTGGTCAGCGACATCGTAGGCCTCTACCATGAAGCCTTCCTCGCATTGCAACAGGAAATGCAGGCCAGGCTGCAGGCATGACCCGTTTCGGATTGTCGGACAAAACCCTCGCCACGGTTCGCGCCATCCTGGCCGGCTATCCCGAGATCGAGCAAGCCATCCTCTATGGTTCTCGGGCCAAGGGGACATACGGCAAAGGCTCCGACATCGACCTGACGCTGGTGGGCGCAGGGCTCGATCATCGCCTGCTGGCGCAAATCGCCGGAAGTCTGGAAGATTCTCCCATTCCCTATCAGGTGGATTTGTCGCTGAAGTGTGACATCGACAACCCCAATCTGTTGGCGCATATCGAGCGCGTAGGCGTGGTGTTTTATCGGCGGGATGAAAAATGATGAAGGCACGAAGGGAGGCCGCGCCATCAATCGTCCCCCCGTATAATTCAAGACCAGGCACCTTGCCTTACCTATAAGTTCTGATTGTCCTCAAACCACGTCGCCGCATGTTACGATTGCGGAAAAAGGGCTGGAGATGCCGAACGAAATTGTGGGCACATGTGAATCCTGTCTTCTCAGACTAAACTCCTAAAAACCGATTAATGTCCCCATTACAATTCAAAAAGCTGGAAAACGATCTCTGGTCTGCTGCGGACAAGCTGCGGGCTAATTCAGATCTCAAATCTAGCGAATATTCCACTCCTGTCCTGGGGCTGATCTTCCTCAAGTTCGCAGACAACAATTACAGGCGTCATGAGGAAGAAATCTTAGCGGAATACCAGAAGCTGAAGGGCTCCAGGCGCGAGAAGCCTATTTCCGAGATCGCCATAGAGAAATGCGGTTTCTATCTTCCAGATCATGCCCGCTACGATTACCTCCTGAAGCTTCCTGATGAAAAGGACATGGCTAAGGCGCTGAAAGAGGCGATGAAATCCATCGAGGAATACAAGCCCGAACTCGAAGGCGTGCTCCCCAAGGACGAATATGCAGCGCTTACGAGAACCGAGCAAACCAGGCTTCTGCCCAAGCTACTGCTGAAGATATTTGCGGACATCCCTGTGGATGCTACCGGGGATCTTTTCGGCCGAATATACGAATATTTTCTTTCAGAATTCGCACGCAGCGAAGGACAGAAGGGCGGGGAGTTTTTCACTCCGCGCTCGGTCGTGCGCCTCATGGTCGAAATCATAGAACCGCACGGCGGCAAGGTTTTCGACCCTGCCTGCGGCTCTGGCGGAATGTTCGTACAGTCCGGGCAATTCATCGAGGAACACAGGAAGGAATTGCAGGGGGCGGAAAGCGGCGTTTATGTCTGCGGAACGGAAAAGACACGGGACACCGTGAACCTCGCCAAGATGAACCTGGCGGTCAACGGACTGAGGGGAGAAATCAAGCAGGCCAACAGCTATTATGAGGATCCTTTCGGCAGCTTCGGATCTTTCGATTACGTTCTCGCCAATCCTCCATTCAACGTGGACGACGTGAGCTTGTCAAGCGTCGAAAAGGACGAGAGATTCAACACCTACGGCATACCGAGGAACAAGACGAAGCTCAAGAAGGAGGATCAGGGCAAGGAAACCGTTCCAAACGCGAACTACCTCTGGATCAATCTTTTCGCCACTTCATTGAAGCCCCAGGGCCGCGCAGCGCTCGTCATGGCGAATTCAGCTTCGGACGCCAGGCATTCGGAAGCCGAAATCCGCAGGACTCTGATCGAGAACAATCTGATTTACGGCATGCTGACATTGCCCTCGAACATGTTTTACACGGTCACGCTTCCAGCCACGCTGTGGTTCTTCGACAAGGCCAAGAATGACGACAAGGTCCTGTTCATAGATGCTCGCAACATCTTCACCCAGGTCGACCGCGCCCACAGGGAGTTTTCCGAAGAGCAGATCCAGAACATCGCGATCATCAGCCAGTTGCACAAGGGAAAGCGGGAAAAATTCGTCGAACTGATCGACGGCTATTTCGAGGAAGGCATGGAGCGCCTATTCGAGAACAAGGAGAAGGTGGAGCCCGTCTCTCACCAGCTCCTGGAAGTGCTGGAGGACGAGGCAGGGAAGGAAGCCGTAGGCGGGCTCGTTGCGCAATGGTCCGGACTGAAAAAGCTTTCCGAACTCCACGAGATGTACCGGAAGAAGCCTGAATCCGAAATAGTCAAAAAAAACAGGGCGCAGCATGAACTGAGGGAAGCTTTCGATCCCTTCTTCGCTTCTCTTCACGAAGGGCTGAAGGCGCTCGACAGGACAGTCCGCCATCACGAAAAGAAGATGGCGGAGGAAGCCCAGCTTGAGGGAAAACGTATATCGACGGATAGGAAAACCAAGGCGCTCAAGGCAGCTCTCGAAGAACTTCATGGGGAAGTGAAGAGTGCAGAGCAATATTTCCAGCATGTGCGCTGGCTGCAGGACCGTTTTCCGAAGGCAGAATACGAGGACGTCACAGGGCTTTGCAAGCTCGCGAGCCTCGACGAAATCAAGGAGCAGGACTGGTCATTGAACCCAGGGCGCTACGTCGGCGTGGTGATTGAGGAGGACGGCAAGACCGAGGAGGAGTTTGTCGCCGATTTGCTGGCAATGAATGACGAACTATCAGCGCTAGTTTTACAAGCGAATGCGATAACGTCAGTGATTGATAAAAATCTCCATGCATTGGTGGGTGAATAGAAAGTGAAGCTGGTTCTTGGAGAGATATGTGATTTCATCAATGGCGGCGCATGGTCAGAGGATGAGTATGTTGACGCTGGAATACATGTCGTTAAGGTCACTAATATGGAAGGAAATAGAATTGTCGCAAAGGATGACGATTATCTTCCCCTTTCAAAATTCGAAGAATATAGTCAGCATGAACTGAGAAGCAATGATGTTATCGTGGCTACTGTGGGGTCACACCCGACACAACCAGGGTCGGTTGTGGGGCGGACTGCGCGAATTTCACATGAGTTTTCTGGCTCATTTCTAAACCAGAATGCAGTTTGCCTAAGAATAAATCGCCCGGATCTTATTAATCAAAGATTCTTATTTTATCTGTCGAGAACGATTCTCTTTAAACATCACATTGAGTCGCGGGCCAGGGGGAGCGCTAATCAGGTTCGGATGGCAATAGG
>JAJZRS010000027.1 GCA_021802545.1 Pseudomonadota bacterium | reverse complement strand
TGCGGGGAGCCTGATCGCCAAGGGGGTGGATCCGAAGAGCGCCTGCCGCGTGGCCTTGGTGCGCCCCATCACCGACGACCCAGACATGAGGGATGCCCTGGACGCCGCTGTGACGACCTATTTCTGAATTGAAAATGCAGAGAGAATGCATCTTCATGTTGACATGATTGGCGCGCAGGAATAGCATCACTAACGCATATATCAACTCATGATATTACAGGACATGATCATGACTGCACCGATGACGGATGAAGAAGGATACCTCGTTGATCCGCGTGAATGGAGCGAAGAGCTGGCGGCCGAATTTGCGCGTCAGGAAGGCATTGAACTGACGGAAGAGCACTGGGCTGCGATTCGCTTCATGCGGGAATTTTATGCAGAGCATCAGGTCGCGCCGGATGCGCGTTTCGTGATGAAGCATCTGGGCCAGCACCGGAATAGACTGTTCGAACTCTTCCCCTACGGCTACGTCAAACAGGCCTGCAAAATCGCGGGCATGAAGCGCCCGCGCGCCTGGAGCACCGGCTAATCCGATTGCATCTGCAAGGGCGCGCCAAAGGGCGCCGTCCGCATTCTCGTCGCGTTTCCCCATCATTTCATCCCTTCGAATTTTCTGCAATGCCGCACCAGCAGGGTGCGAAAAACAGCCCGAAAACTCAGATTTGGTGCGCAGCGATCGGCCGCATTAAAATAAAAACAAAGGATTATTTGATCCTGTTGGGTGGCACGAACATTGCTCCGATGTTCTGGTGAGATTTCGGGGTCAGCCATGCTGCGGGTGATGCTAATCGATGAGGACGATGAGAGGCGGGCTATCCTGAAAGGCGCGCTCGCCGACAGCGGCTACGACGTGATAGCGCAGACGTCTGGCACTCAGGGATTGCACGGGGCGGTTACGGCAGCCTCCCCCGACCTGATCATCATCGGCACGGATTCGCCGAGCAGGGACAGTTTGGAAGACATCTGCTCGCTGAGCAAGAATGCGCCCCGGCCCATCGTGATGTTCACGCACGACGGCGACGGCGAAAAGATTCGCGAGGCGATACGCTCGGGCGTTTCAGCCTACGTGGTGGATGGGCTCAGGGGAGAGCGCGTCAGTCACGTGATCGACGTGGCGATTGCGCACTTCGAGGCCCATCAGGCGCTCAAGGAAGAAGTCGAGGACCTGCAGACCAAGCTTGCGGAACGCAAGATCGTCGAGCGGGCCAAGGGCATTTTGATGCAGAAAAAGAATTACGGAGAAGAAGAGGCTTACAGGATTTTGCGCAAGATGGCCATGGACAGGAACATGAAGCTTGTCCAGGTGGCCGAGCAGTTGATCGAAATGGCCAACCTGCTCATTTAAGAAATCAAGGGAGGTTTTCCCAACGGCGGGAAGGCTGACCAGGGGGTTGTGCCCCAAAGGCAAAGGCGTCTATCGGATGTAAAAATCCGATCGACGCCTTTTTTGTTTGTCTCTTTCTGGAGAAAAAATGGAAATCAAGAAAACGACATTGACCCTGGCGCTGATCGCAGGGGGAGCATCGCAGGCCCATGCCGACACGCTGTCGGACATGCTGTCGCAGGGGAAAATGGATTTTCAGCTGCGTCCGCGTTACGAGTCCGTGCAGCAAAACGGAAATCCGAACGATGCATCGGCATTCACCATGCGCACGATGCTGGGCTACAGTCTTGCGCCCAAATCGGGTATCGGGGGAATGGTGCAGTTCATCAATGTGAGCAATCTCGGCTCGAACCATTTCAACAGCACGAAGAACGGCATGGCCGCCTATCCCGTGGTGGCCGACCCTTCCGCGACGGAAGTCAACCAGGCGTATCTCGACTATTCCGGGCTGTCTGCCACGCTGCTCAAGTTCGGACGGCAGGTGATCATACTGGACAATGCCCGATTTGTCGGCAATGTCGATTTCCGCCAGAACATGCAGACATTCGACGGATTCAGCGTCGAAAACAAAAGCATACCCAAAACGGAGTTGTTTGCTGCGCATATCAGTCACACCAAGGGGAGCTATGCGAACGGGCAGGTGCCTGCGGGTTACAACCTCCAGTCGGTCGGCATCGATCTGTTGCATGCCTCCTTCGTTCCCATGAAGGGCATGCATCTTTCGGCTTACGATTATTTCTACAAGGACAGGAGCCAGCTCGACCTCGCGGCAGGCAACATTTCGGACGCCACGACGGGAATCAGGCTGAACGGCTCAGCGGGTGGAAAGATCAGGGTGCTTTACACGGCGGAATACGCGAAGCAGCGCGGCTATGCGGGAGGAAAAACGGGAATCGACGCCAAATACCGGCTCATCGGCGGCGGAATCAAGATAGGCTCATTGCTGGCCAGGCTGGATTATGAGGATCTGGGGGCCAATTCAACCGGCACCTACGGCCTGCAGACCCCGCTGGCCACAAAGCATGCCTTCAACGGATGGGCGGACATGTTTCTCGTCACGCCGGGGAAAGGCCTGAAGGACATGTACGCCACCCTTTCAGGCAAAACCGGAAAGTTCAAACTGGCGGCCATCTATCACGACTACAAGGCGGACTACGACTCGACGCATTACGGCAGCGAAGGGGATTTGACGGCATCCTATCCCGTCGACAAGCATCTCGGAGTCAGCCTGATTTATGCCGATTACCGTGCAAAGGATGGGGCGGGGGCCAATTATTCAGGCACGACTGCTCCAAACGTGAACACGAGAAAAACCTGGCTGACGCTGAATTATCTGTACTGAGCGCACCATGACGGTGCGCAAATGCGCCGGCAATAGTGCACAGGAAATGATCATCTGGTTTTGTGTCTTTTGAAATCAAATGGATGCGGGTTGGCACGGCAGTTGCTTTTAGAGATGTGAGCATTTCCCAAAGACGGGAAAGAAAATTTTGTAATCAGGACAAAGGCGTCCACACCGGAGATTCTTCTCCGGGTGGCGCCTTTTTTATTGGGAGAAAAAAATGAAGGATGAAAGTCTCGAAAATTCGGGCAGGCGGGATTTTTTCAAGCAAAGCGCCATGGCGTTCAGCGGGGCTGCGCTATTGGGCATGGTTCCGCCCGGCGTGCGCGAAGCGGCCTGGGCAGGCGAGACGCAAGGCATAGAAAAGCCGAATCTCAAGTTCGGGATCATTCCCCTGACCGACTGCGCGCCGATCGTGGTGGCCGCCGAGAAGGGCTTTTTCAAGAAGCACGGACTCAATGTTTCGATCTCGAAAGAGGCTTCCTGGGCCAATATCCGGGACAAGGTGTCGATCGGGGCGCTGGACGGCGCGCACATGCTGGCAGGCATGCCGATCGCTGCGACCCTCGGCGTGGGCGCGACGAAGAAACCCACCATCACGGGCTTCGCCATGGATCTCAACGGCAACGGCATCACCGTCTCCAATGCCCTCTACCAGCGCATGGTCGAGGCTGATCCGGAAGCGATGAAAAAGCGCCCGACGAGCGCGCAGGCCCTCAAGAAGGTGATCGATGCGGACAAGCGCGCAGGCAAGCCGCCGATGACTTTTGCCATGGTTTTCCCGGTATCGACCCACAATTACGAAATCCGCTACTGGATGGCTTCGGCAGGAATCGACCCGGACAAGGACGTGCGCCTCATCGTCGTTCCCCCGCCCCAGATGGTCGCCAATCTCGAGGCCGAGAACATCGTCGGCTATTGCGTCGGAGAGCCCTGGAACGAGCGCGCTGTCGAGATGGGGATAGGACGCACCATCATCACCAATTACGAGATCTGGAACAACAAGCTGGAAAAAGTGTTCGGCGTCAACGAAGACTGGGCGGAAAAGTATCCTAACACGCATCGCGCCGCCATCATGGCGCTGATCGAGGCCGCGATGTGGGCGGACAAGCCAGAGAACAGGATGGAGGTGGTGAAAGTCATTTCCCAGAAGTCCTACGTCAATGCGCCAGAAGCAGTCGTGAAGATGTCGATGACCGGCACCTTCAAATACGCCAAGGACGAGGCGCCCGTTTCCATGCCCGATTTCAACGTGTTCCACCGCTATGCAGCCAATTTTCCCTGGCCCTCCCAGGCGGCCTGGTACATCACCCAGATGCTGCGATGGGGGCAGATCGATGCGCCGCTCGACATCAGGAAAACCGCATCCAGCGTCTACCGCACGGACATCTACCGTGAGGCTGCCAAGGCGCTGGGAATCGCCTATCCGACATTCGACTGGAAAACTGAAGGCTTGCATCGCGGGCCGTGGACGTTAGACAAGGCGAACCACCCGATTCCCATGGGGGCGGATCTCTTCTTCGACGGCATGAAATTCGATCCATCCAGGCTGATCGCCTATCTCAAACAGACCAAGGTCAAGAACATGAGGGTGTCCCTGGGCGACCTTGCGAAGCTCAATGCCTAAGGAGAAAAAATGGACGCGAACGCATTGATGATAGACGTGGGCGAGAAGCTCGAGCAGCAGGAGAAGGCGGCGGAACCGGCAAGGGTTCCGCGCGAGAAGATCATCGCCTTGTCGAGGGCGGTGATTATGCCGCTCATCACTTTTGGAATCGTCGCCCTTGTCTGGACCTATGTCCATGAACATGTATCGAACCAGATCCCATCCATACCCGATACATGGGATGCAGCGAAGACGATCCTGGCCCATCCTTTCTACAACAACGGCCCGAACGACATGGGCATAGGCTGGCAGCTGCTCTATTCGCTGGGCAGGGTGATGGCCGGGTTCGCCCTGGCTGCCATCGTCGGGATTCCGGTGGGCTTCATGATGGGGATGAGCCCGGCCATCCAGAATGCCTGGCAGCCGCTCATCCAGATCCTGAGACCCGTCAGCCCGCTTGCCTGGCTTCCCATCGGCCTGCTGCTTTTCAAGGCCGTGAACCCTTCGGCCATTTTCGTCATCTTCATCACCAGCATTTGGCCGATGATCGTCAATACGGCAGCCGGGGTCAAAGCCGTTCCCAAGGATTACCTGAATGTCGCGGCCGTCCTGAAGCTCAGCCGCCTGGAAATCATCCGGAAAATCCTTTTCCCCGCGACGCTTCCCCATGTGATCACCGGAATGCGGCTGTCGCTCGGCATTGCATGGATGGTCATCGTTGCCGCAGAAATGCTGACCGGCGGCATCGGAATCGGATTCTGGCTTTGGGACGAATGGAACAACCTCAATATTCCGCACATCATCGTCGCCATCATATTGATCGGCCTGGTCGGCATCACGCTGGAAGCGGTGATGAATCTTGTGCAGCGCTGGTTCGATTACGAGTAGGAGAAATCATGAGCCATCTCATCCTGGAAAACATAGGCATGACATTCAAGACCCAGAAAGGCGCCTTCAGGGCGCTGGAGAACGTCAACCTGAAAATCGGAAAGGGGGAGTTCGTTTCATTGATCGGGCACTCCGGGTGCGGCAAGTCGACCGTGCTCAACATCGTGGCAGGCCTCGCCAGGGCAAGCGAAGGGATCGTTCTCCTCGAAAACAGGGAGGTCAATTCGCCGGGTCCGGACAGGGCCGTGGTGTTCCAGAACCATTCCCTTCTTCCCTGGCTCACCGTCTACGAGAACGTCCGTCTGGCCGTCGACAAGGCCTTTTCGAACGGAAAAAGCAGGACCGAGCGGGACGAATGGACCCGCCACAACCTCGAGCTGGTCCAGATGCAGCATGCCATGGAGAAAAAGCCGTCAGAGATATCGGGCGGAATGAAGCAGCGCGTCGGCATAGCCAGGGCGCTTTCCATGGAGCCGAAGATCCTGCTCATGGACGAACCGTTCGGCGCCCTGGATGCGCTGACTCGGGGCCATCTTCAGGATTCGGTCATGGAGATTCATGCCGCCCTGGGCAATACCGTGATCATGATCACGCATGATGTCGACGAGGCCGTGCTGTTGTCCGACAGGATCGTGATGATGACGAACGGGCCGGCTGCAACGGTCGGCAAGATACTGGATGTTGAACAGGAGCGGCCGAGGGATCGCCTGGCACTTTCCGAGCATCCCGATTACGTCGCACTGCGCTCTGCGGTGCTTGAATTCCTGTACAGCAGGCGCATGCGTCCTGCCGCCTGAAACATCGGAGAAAGACATGCAAAAATTGAAACTAGTCGTCGTCGGCAACGGCATGGCCGGCATGAGGGCTGTCGAGGAATTGCTGAAGATTGCGCCCGACCTTTACGACATCACCGTGTTTGGCGCGGAGCCGCATCCGAACTACAACAGGATCATGCTCTCGCCCGTTCTTGCCGGCGAGCAGAAATTCGAGGACATCATCCTGAACGATCTTGCCTGGTACGAAGAAAACGGCATCCGCCTTCATCTCGGGAAAAAGGTGCTGAAAATCAACAGGAAGGAAAGAGTGGCCGAAGCCGAGGAAGGATTCTCGGTGGAGTATGACAGGCTGCTCCTTGCGACAGGATCGAGCCCATTCATCCTGCCCATTCCCGGCAGGGATCTCGATGGCGTGATTCCCTACCGAGACATTTCGGACACGCAAGCGATGATCGATGCTGCCGAGAAATACCGGAAGGCCGTGGTCATCGGCGGCGGATTGCTCGGGCTCGAGGCGGCGAACGGTCTCAGGCAGCGCGGCATGGACGTGACCGTGGTGCATCTCGCGCCCTGGCTCATGGAGCGCCAGCTGGACAGGACAGCCGGCAGGATGCTGCAGAGGGAGCTCGAGAAGCGCGGCCTGGAATTCATGCTCGAAAGGAAGACTGAAGCGCTCCTGGGCAAAGAGGGGAGAGTCTGCGGCGTGAAATTCTCGGACGGCGAGGAAATTCCTGCCGATCTCGTGGTGATGGCCGTGGGGATCAAGCCGAACACGCAGCTTGCAGAGTCCGCAGGCATCCATTGCAACAGGGGGATCGTGGTTGACGACACGATGCAGACCTTTGATCCCAAGATCTATGCGGTCGGGGAATGCGTCTCGCACAGGGGGACGAGCTATGGTCTGGTCGCGCCGCTTTTCGACATGGCCAAGGTCTGCGCCAACCATCTGGCGATGATGGGGATAGGCCGCTATGCGGGTTCTTATACTGCGACGAAGCTCAAGGTGACCGGCGTCGACCTGTTCTCTGCGGGCAACTTCGACGGGGACGAGCATTCCGAGGAAATCGTGCTGAACGATGCGGCCGGGGGCGTTTACAAGAAGATCACCATCCGCGACGGAAAAATCATCGGTGCCGTGTTGTACGGAGACACCGTGGATGGCCAGTGGTATTTCAGGATGCTCAAGGAAAAGCAGGATATCGGCGAGCTCAGGGGCCATCTGATGTTCGGCGAGAGCCATCTCGGCAATGCAGGGCACGAGGGGCGTGTCCAGGCATCCAACATGACCGATGACATGGAAGTGTGCGGCTGCAACGGCGTATGCAAGGGCACGATCGCCAGGGCGATCAAGGAAAAAGGGCTGTTCACACTCGACGAGGTGAGAAAGCACACCAAGGCATCGAGCTCGTGCGGCTCCTGCACGGGGCTTGTCGAACAGATCCTGGCTTCCACCCTGGGCGGCGGCTATTCCCCCAAAACGAGCGCCGAAAAACCGGTCTGCGCCTGCACGGAACATACGCACGACGATGTACGCTGCGCGATCAGGGACGAAAAGCTCTTGTCGATCAGCGAAACGATGGCTTTCATGAACTGGAAGACGCCGAACGGGTGCGCCACATGCCGTCCCGCGCTCAACTATTATCTGATATCGACATGGCCGCACGAAGCGGCTGACGATCCACAGTCGAGATTCGTCAACGAAAGGGTGCATGCCAACATCCAGAAGGACGGCACTTTCTCTGTGGTGCCCAGGATGTATGGCGGGATCACGAATCCGAAACAGCTGCACAAAATCGCCGATGTCGCAGAAAAATACAACGTGCCGATGGTCAAGGTCACAGGCGGGCAGCGCATCGACCTGCTGGGCGTGAAAAGGGAGGACCTGCCTGCAATATGGGCCGATCTGGACATGCCTTCCGGATATGCTTATGGAAAATCCATACGCACGGTCAAGACATGCGTGGGGACGGAATTCTGCCGCTTCGGGACGCAGGATTCGACAGGCTTGGGCATCATGCTGGAGCAGGCATTCGACAGGATGTGGGCGCCCCACAAGGTCAAGATGGCCGTATCGGGATGCCCGAGGAACTGCGCCGAATCCACCATCAAGGATGTCGGCATCATCGGGGTGGATTCGGGATGGGAGATCTATGTCGCCGGAAACGGCGGCATCAAGGCCGAGGTCTCGCAGTTTTTCGTCAAGGTGAAGACGCGGGAGGAGGCCATGGAATATTCCGGCGCCTTCCTCCAGCTTTACCGCGAGGAAGCCTATTATCTCGAAAGGACGGTTCACTGGATCGGCAGAGTCGGGCTCGATTATGCAAAATCCAGAATCGTCGAGAACGATGAAAACCGGCGCGCGCTGTACCAGCGCCTGCTGTACGCATTGTCAGGCGAGCGCGATCCGTGGAAGAACATCGTGGAAAGCACGAAAAAACCGCTTTTCGAATCGCTGGTTGTGGAGGCATGATGGAAAATTGGCATAAAGTATGCGAACTTGCAGACATCCCGCAACTGGGGGCCAGGGTGGTCAAGGGGAAAAATTGCGATATCGCCCTGTTCAGGGATGCTGGAGACAGGATTTATGCGCTTCACGATCGCTGTCCCCACAAGGGCGGGCCGCTCTCCCAGGGCATCGTCGGCAATGGGCGCGTTACCTGTCCATTGCACGGGATGACCATCGATCTCGAGGCGGGCCGTGCCGTATCGCCCGACGAGGGATGCACCGACAGGTTTGAGGTCAAGATCGACCAGGGTATCGTTTATCTATTGGTCTGAACGGATGGAAATGGCTACACAATCAATTCGCTCGACATGCTGCTATTGCGGCGTGGGATGCGGCGTGATCATAGTCTCAAGGGATGGCGCCATCGAGTCGGTCAGGGGGGATCCGGCGCATCCTGCCAATTACGGCAAGCTCTGCACCAAGGGCGCGACGCTGCATCTGACTGCGGGAGCCCGAGGGCGACTGCTTTACCCCGAGCTTTTTGGTGCGCGCGTTTCATGGGATGCAGCGCTTGACCATGCAGCCGGCCGCTTTGCCGATACGATAACGAAATACGGCCCGGACAGCGTCGCATTCTATATCTCGGGCCAGCTCCTGACCGAAGATTATTACGTCTTCAACAAGCTGGCCAAGGGGCTGATCGGCACGAACAATGTCGATACCAATTCGAGGCTGTGCATGTCGTCAAGCGTGGCCGGCTACAAGGCGACGCTCGGCGCGGATGCGCCGCCTGCCTGCTACGAGGACATCGATCATGCGCAGTGCATCCTGATCGCAGGCTCCAACACGGCGGTCGCCCATCCTATCCTGTTCAGGCGCATCGAGGCGGCCAGGGAAAAAAAGCCCGATCTGAAGCTCATCGTCGTGGATCCGAGGAAGACCGACACGGCAAGAGCTGCCGATCTGCATCTTCCCATCCTTCCCGGCACGGACGTCGCCCTCTTCAACGGCATGCTGCACGTTCTGCTTTGGGAAAATCTCATCGACCAGAATTTCATCGAGGCGCATACCGAGAATTTCGAGAACCTGAAAGCGCTCGTTCGTGAATACACGCCGAGGCATGCCGCGCAGGTGTGCGGCATCGACGAGGATGAGCTGGTCCAGGCCGCACTCTGGTTCGGATGCGCGGATTCCTCGCTTTCCCTGTATTGCCAGGGGCTCAACCAGTCGATTCAGGGCACGGACAAGAACGGCGCGCTCATCAATCTCCATCTGGCCACGGGAAAGATTGGCAAGGCAGGCTCAGGGCCTTTCTCGCTCACGGGGCAGCCGAATGCGATGGGCGGCAGGGAAGTCGGCGGGATGGCCAATCTGCTTTCAGCCCATCGCGATCTCGCCAATCCCGAACACAGGATGGAAGTGGCGCGGCTTTGGGGGGTCGAATCGGTTCCCGACAAGCCGGGGAAAACGGCAGTGGACATGTTTGAATCGCTGGAGGCGGGCGAAATCAAGGCGATCTGGATCGCATGCACCAATCCGGCTCAATCCATGCCGGATCTCGGCAGGGTCCAAGCTGCATTGAAGAAGGCGGATTTCGTTGTCGTCCAGGATGCATTTATGGATACCGAGACGGCGTATCACGCCGACCTGCTTCTCCCTGCCGCGACCTGGGCCGAGAAGGAGGGGACGGTGACGAACTCGGAAAGAAGGATCACGCGGGTCAGATCCGCCGTAGCCCCGCCGGGGGAAGCGCGATCGGACTGGGAAATCGCTGCCGATTTCGCTCTCAGGCTGGGAAAATTGATCGGGAAGGATGCGGGGCGTCTTTTCCCATACAAGGGCGCAGAGGATGTGTTTCTCGAGCATCGGGAATCGACGAGGGGGCGGGATCTCGACATATCAGGACTCGACTATGCGCTCCTGGAGGAGCGGGGGCCTCAGCAATGGCCGTATCCCCAAGGCGCGCCTTCGGGGAAGAAGCGGCTTTACGCGGACGGCGTTTTTCCGACCAGGAGCGGGCGCGCAAGATTCCACGTCGCATCCTGCATGGGAACGGCGGAGCAAACGGATGCACGCTTCCCTTTCCATCTCACCACGGGGCGGCTGCGCGATCAGTGGCACAGCATGACCCGGACGGGCAGGATAGGCCGGCTGTTCAGCCACGATCCCGAAGCCTGCCTGTCCATGAATCCCGACGACATGAAATTGAGGCATCTGGCTTCCGGCGACATCGCGAGAGTGAAAAGCCGCAGGGGAGAGATGCTTGTCGCGCTCAGGGAAGACCCCGACGTCAGATCTGCCCAGGTCTTTCTCCCCATGCATTGGGGGGGAAGATTCACCGGAAAACTGGGCGTGAATGGCCTCACCATCGGCGACACGGACCCCATATCCAGGCAGCCCGAGCTCAAGCATGCGGCAGTTTCAGTGGAAAGGGTCGATCTTGCCTGGACGGTTTCCGTTCTGAGACGGGGGGATGCGATCGAGTATCTGGAGAAGGCGCAGAAGATCATGGAACGATTCGACTACGTCAGCTGCACGCTTTTCGGCAGGGACGAGACGATGTTTTCATTGAAGGGCGGCTGCCTCTCGATTCCAGATAACGACCTCGTGCCCGAGATCGACAAGGCTTTCGGCATGGACGGGGAAGACTGCATGACTTACCGCGATGTCGGGTCGGGAATCGACAAACGTTTGAAGATCGAGGATGGGCGGGCTGTCGGCATACGCTTTGTCGGGGAAGCTGCGGGACGCGAATGGCTGATGGAGTCGATGGCTTCCCGTGCGGACCTGTCGCTCGTCAGGAAATGGCTGCTTGCGCCCATGTCGTCGCCCCCGGCTGTGGCGCTGCGGGGCAGGATCGTCTGCAACTGCTTCGATGTCTCGGAAAGCGAAATAGCCGAATCCGGACTCGATCTTGCCGGACTGCAGGAAAAATACAAGTGCGGCACCCAGTGCGGCTCGTGTCTTCCCGAAATCAGAA
Organism: Pseudomonadota bacterium; assembly: GCA_021802545.1. Classification (GTDB taxonomy): domain Bacteria; phylum Pseudomonadota; class Gammaproteobacteria; order Burkholderiales; family JABEVD01; genus JABEVD01. The sequence goes on along the minus strand of JAJZRS010000027.1, from coordinate 22,217 downwards.
AGCTTCTGAAAATCTAAGCCGGATCACTTGACTGCGGAAAAGATCTTCTTCGCCAGGTTGCCGGTCGCCTTGAGCGGATCGGAGCGTATCGCCTTTTCCTCGTCTGACATCATCAGGAAAAGGCCGTCCATTGCGCGTCTTGTGATGTAGTCATCGAGATTCGCGTCTTTCTGGTCAACCAGGCCGAATTTGGCGCCCTTTCCGGCGAATTCGTCGTATTTTTGCGCGAGCCCCACCTTCTTCATCGATTTTTCGATGATGGGCCTGAATTTCGCGGCGATCGGCGCCTCCGTCCTGCTCCTGAAATACTGGGTCGCCGCATTGTCCCCGCCGGTGAGTATGCCTTTCGCATCCTCAATGGTCATGCCCTTCACCGCGCCAACGAGGAGCTTTTTCGCTTCCGGCACGGCGGCCTCGGCGGCGCGATTGATCGATGTCCTGAGATCGTCTCCATATTGCCCCATGCCGAATTGATGCAGCAGGTCGTCGACTTTCTTCAGGCTTCCGGGCAATGGAATCCTCACCTTGTCATTCCCGAGATAGCCGTTCTTTTTCGACAAATTCTTCACGGCGGTTTCGGCAGCCTGCGTCAGCGCCTGCTTCAGGCCGCCTATCTGGTCATCGTTGCTGATGCCGGAAAGACCTGAACCCGATCCGCTCTGCATGGCCTTTCCCAGATCGCCCAGCTTGCCGTTATCGATCAGCGCCCCGAAATCGAAGGCATGAGCCGGCATGGCGAGGCATAAGAGCAAGCTGCAGAATATCCTGATGATGGACATGATCGTTCTCCTGTGGTTATTGCCATTGTAGCCCACCCCGAGTCGCGAATGCCCCAAACCGGCCTCAAGATAGGCACACCATGGGTATGGAAATTGCTTCGGTTTAGAGACCGGAACTTGCCTTGAAAGGCAGGGTCGCATTGACATGAAGCGTTAACGGAGCATGAACGTGGCAAAATCATCTTCAATGGAAGGCAATGTCGAACTGGTTACGATATACGAAATCAGCAAGATACTGAGTTCCTCACTCGATCTGCACAAGACCATCAGGGAAGTGCTCAACGTGCTTTCCTCTCACCTGAAAATGAGCCGCGGCATGGTCAGCCTGGTTCAGGAGTCCGGAGAATTGCAAGTTGTTGGTGCATCGGGGCTCTCGGAGGAGGAGATCGGGCGCGGGCGGTTTCAGATCGGAGAGGGCGTGACCGGAAAGATCATGAAAACAGGTCTGTCCGTCGTGGTTCCCGATGTTGCCAAGGAGCCGCTTTTTCTCAACAGGACGGGATCGCGCAATCTCGAGAAGGGCAACGTGGTTTCCTTCATCGGCGTGCCGATCAAGGTGCGCAGGGATACCATAGGCGTCATCAGCGTCGACCGGGAGCTCGACGGAGAGGCCCCGAATTTCAAGAACGACACGCAGTTTTTGACCATGGTTGCCAATCTCATCGGCCAGACCGTCATGCTGCATCGCAATGTCGCGAACGAGCGGCAGCAGCTGATGCTGGAAAGAAGCCGCCTGCAAAAAGAGCTCCAGGGAAAATTCAAGCTGGACAACGTGATCGGGCAAAGCAAGGTGATGCAGGAGGTGTTTGCCGAAGTGCATCAGGCCGCGCCCGGGAAGTCGACGGTGCTGCTGCGCGGCGAGAGCGGCACGGGAAAGGAAGTGATCGCCCGTGCAATACATTATCTGAGCTCGAGAAAAGACAAGCCTTTCATCAAGGTCAACTGCGCGGCATTGTCTGAGACGCTGCTCGAATCGGAGCTCTTCGGCCACGAAAAAGGCTCATTCACCGGCGCGACCCAGGACCGCAAGGGCCGTTTCGAGCTCGCCAATGGCGGTACGCTTTTCCTTGACGAAATCGGCGACATTTCGCCCGCTTTCCAGACCAAGCTCCTCAGGGTGCTGCAGGAACGGGAATTCGAGCGGGTGGGCGGGAACAAGCCGATCAAGGTCGACATCCGCCTGATTACGGCCACCAACCGCAACCTGGAGGAAGCCGTCGGCAAGAACGAGTTCAGGGCCGATCTCTACTACAGGATCAACGTGGTGAGCATCTTCCTTCCGCCCTTGCGCGAAAGAAGGGAAGACATTCCCCATCTCGTCGAGCATTTCCTGGAGAAGCTCAACCGGGAGAACCAGAGCAGGATCTCGATATCTCCTGAAGCGCTGAAGGTCATGCTGGAATGCTATTGGCCAGGAAACGTCAGGGAGCTCGAGAATTGCGTCGAGCGCACCATGACCATGACGCGCGGGACATCCATCCGCGAAGTCGACCTGCCCTGCCAGCAGAACAAGTGTTTTTCCCTTTCCCTGCGCAGCTACGGGAAGCCGGCCATCCCCATCCTGCCCGAGCGCGAGTTCAAGCCGGTCGAGCTGCCTGAAGAATCCCTGGATCGCGAGTTCGGCTCTGAGCGAGACAGGCTGATCTGGGCCATGGAGCAATGCGGCTGGGTTCAGGCCAAGGCTGCGAGGCTGCTCAAGCTGACTTCTCGCCAGATGGGCTATGCGCTGCAGAAGCACAAGATCGAGATCAAGCGTTTCTGATGTCGCGTTTGCGACACTTTCGACATCCCTGTACGAATTCAGACAAAGGCTAGAGCCAGGTTTTACGCGGTTTCCGGACGATATTCACTGTGGCATGGTTGTTGCTGGTCCTTGTGTCAACGGAGTGCATTCCGATCGACGAAAGGAGCAAACATGCTTGAAGAAATTCAAACCGAACAACTTGAAGAGGTGATGCAGCAGATCGCCGAGCACAAGGGTTGTGGCACGAGTAGTGAAGGAGGCAAGGCAAGCTGCGGTTCATCATCTGCGCCGGAAGACATGGCGCCGGAAGTCTGGGAAAAGGTCAAGAACCACCCCTGCTACAGCGAAGAGGCGCATCACCATTATGCGCGCATGCACGTCGCTGTCGCGCCGGCCTGCAATATCCAGTGCAACTACTGCAACAGGAAATACGACTGCGCCAATGAAAGCCGTCCAGGCGTGGTGAGCGAGAAGCTGACCCCCGAGCAGGCCTCCAAGAAGGTGCTTGCGGTCGCTTCAACCATCCCGCAGATGACCGTTCTCGGCATCGCGGGTCCCGGGGACCCTCTTGCAAACCCCGAGAAGACATTCAAGACGTTCGAATTGATTTCGAAGACTGCGCCCGACATCAAGCTTTGCCTGTCCACCAACGGGCTCGCGCTTCCCGATCATGTGGATACCATCGCGTCTTTCAACGTCGATCACGTGACGATCACAGTCAACATGGTCGATCCTGAAATCGGCCAGCACATCTATCCCTGGATCTTCTGGAACCACAAGCGGGTCACCGGAATCGAGGCGGCGAGAATACTGACCGAGCGGCAGATGCAAGGGCTCGAGATGCTGACCGAGCGGGGCATTCTCTGCAAGGTGAACTCGGTCATGATCCCCGGCATCAACGACAAGCACCTGGTCGAAGTCAACCGCGCGGTGAAATCCAGAGGCGCTTTCCTGCACAACATCATGCCGCTGATCTCCGCGCCCGAGCACGGGACGGTATTCGGCCTGAACGGGCAGAGAGGACCGACCGCGCAGGAACTGAAAGCGCTGCAGGACGAATGCGAAGGCGAAATGAACATGATGCGCCATTGCAGGCAGTGCAGGGCGGATGCCGTCGGCCTGCTCGGCGAAGACCGCTCTGCGGAATTCACGACCGAGAAGATCATGGAAATGGAGGTCGAATACAACGCCGAAGGACGGAAAGCCTATCAGGAACAGGTCGAGAAGGAGCGTCAGGCGACTGTCGCGGCGAAGCAGGCGGAGATTGCCGATCTGGAAGCGGAATACAGCGACGTGAAGATCCTGATTGCTGTCGCAACCAAGGGGCATGGGCGGGTCAACGAGCACTTCGGTCATGCGCAGGAGTTCCAGGTCTACGAGCTCAGCACCGAAGGTTCGAAGTTCGTCGGCCACCGCCGCGTCGATCTCTACTGCCAGGGCGGTTACGGCGAAGAGGATGCGCTCCCGACGGTCATCCGTGCCATCAACGATTGCGTCGCGGTTTTCGTGGCGAAGATCGGCGGATGCCCGAAGGATGAACTGAAGGCGGCGGGGATCGATCCGGTGGACAAGTATGCCCACGAATTCATCGAGCAGTCCGCGGTGAAGTACTTCAAGGAATACCTGGCCAAGATCAAATCCGGGGAGATCGTCCACGTGAACAGGGGCGACGCGGACATCCGCCAGGGCGCCTATATTGCAGCTTGATTCATTTATCTGGAGAAAAACATGACTTACAAAATCGTATCTTCCCAATGCACCGCTTGCTCGGCCTGCGAACCGGAATGCCCGAACGTGGCGATCTACGAGAAGGACGGCACTTTCGTCATCAACCCGAAGAAGTGCACGGAATGCATTGGCTATTTCGACGATCCCCAGTGCGTCGCGGTTTGCCCCGTCGACAACACCTGCGTGATCGACACCAGCTATCCGCGCTACCAGGCAGCCTGAGGGGGAGACCATGAATCTGACGATAACGCCGAGTGCTGAAAAATTCATCGGCCGCATGGTCCGCTTCGGCGGGGGCGAGTCGGCCGGCTTCAGGCTTTGCGTCACGGCAGGCGGGTGTTCCGGTCTCGCGTCCGAATTCACTGTCGAGGCGGAACCCAAGGCCGGTGATTCCGTGGTGAATGTGGGAGGAATCAAGCTTTTCCTCCCTGCGGAAAGCAGGCTGCTCCTGGAAGGCGTGACCATCGATTTCATCGACACGCCGACCAAGACCGGACTTTCCTTCATCGATCCCAAGGCTGCGCCCTGCGGATGCAGCAGTTCGTCGGGGGTGGCGAGTGTCGACATTGCGTCGATTGCCAGGAATTGATTGGATACTGCGGACGCATGGCTCGAGCAGGCCTGCCTGGGAGGCGGCCTGCCGCACGAGGCGGAAGAGCATCTTCGCCTGGCGTCGATAGCCTATTCGAATGACGAGGTGGCCGAAGCGCATCTGAAGCGCGCGAATGCGGCGGCGCCCGATCATGCAGCGGTGCTGATTGGGCGGTACCGATTCTACTTCTACAAGGGGCGGCTCAATGACGCCCTGGGCGTGGCGAAGGAATGTTTGGTCAAGGCGGCTCGGGACAATGGTCTTGGAGGCGATTGGCGGGAAGTGAGCAGAAAGGATGCCGATTTCGGCAATTTCGAATCGATCCTGCCGAGATTCTATCTGTTCACGCTGAAAGCATATGGTTACCTGAATATGCGTTTGGGTGAACTCGATGAGGGCAGGGAAGTCGTCATGAAGCTCCTGGAGCTGGATCCTGGAGACAAGATTGGGGCGAAGGTGCTGCTTAACGTTCTGAATCGGGTGGGAATGGATGAGTACGACTGAAACTATCGAAGCGAAGGACTGGTTCGGCGCCGACATCGATTGCAGACGGTGCGCCAGTCAAGGCGCCAGGTGCAGGCCGCTGGAGGCTTGCGTCGAGGACCGCTACGCAAAAAGGATAGACCGGTTTTTCGAATGGAATCCGAGATTGGCGAAACGGTATATCGGGCATCCCTACTTCGAGGTAAGGGCGGTGGCTGCCAAGCATGTCGAGCCGGAATTCCTGCCGCAGCTCATGAAGGACAGGGACGAGACGGTGAGGTGGAGCGTTGCGGTCAGGCTGCCCATCGAACACCTGGCCGAGATGCGCACGGACCCCGACAGGGAAGTGCGGATCAGGGTGGCAGCCAGGATCAGCGAGTCGAGCCTCGGCGCCATGGTGGACGACCCGGACTATTACGTGCGCCAGATCGTGGCAAGACGCCTGCCGCCTTCGCTCCTGCCGCTGATGATGAGCGATCAGGACAGGGAAGTGCGCAAGATCGTGGCGAAAAGGATCAGCGACGAATGGGTCTTCAAGATGCTTTCCGACGAGGACGCATCGGTCAGACTGGAAGCGGTCATGCGGATCGAAGCCGAAAAACTGCCGCTGCTCATCGACGATGCGGATTGGCGGGTGAGGTACGAAGTGGCGGGAAGGATTGAATCCAAGTATCTGAAAAGGCTTCTGTCCGATCCGGACGAAGTGGTTCGCAGCCTGGCGAAGGCGCGTCTTTGATTTGAAGGAGAAGACATGGCGAAGATCAGCCGAGACAGCGATGTGGTGGAAATCACCGCCCCGCCCTGGTTCGAATACGGCCAGAAGGTGCGCGTCACCAAGACGATCAGGAATGACGGGACCTTCTCCGGAAAGGACATCGGAGAGGTATTGGTGAAAAAGGGAGAGCTGGGCTACGTGACCAGCATCGGGACCTTCCTGCAGCAGTTCTACATTTACGGCGTCGATATTGTCGACCGCGGCTACCGTGTCGGGCTCAGGGGCAAGGAACTCGAAATCTGGACGGATGAGCCGCAAGCTGCGGCGGAAGAGGTGGCGCAATGATAGAGCCAAGAATGCCGAAATTCCAGTGGGGTCAGCCTGTGCTCGCCGCCGCGGATTTGTACAACGACGGTTCCTTTCCGGACAAGGAAGGGGATGCGCTTCTGGTGAAAGGCGGAAGCCGTGGGGAAATCGTTCAGGTTGGCAGCCATGAGGAAACGAGCACGCCTGTTTACCTGGTTGAATTCCAGGAAGAAGGGCTCGTTGTGGGATGCCTTGAGGAGGAAATCTCCCCTTTATAGGTCGGAGGATGGCTTGCAGAACTGCCCGCATCCCAATGAATTCGATATCAGGCGCATCCTTCGCAAAATCTCGGAAAGATGTCGCTACCGATACGTTTCGCCGGAAGTGGCAGCCATCGCGAACGGGTACGAGATCAGAAGCCCGTGCTGCTCGCGCAATATCGACAAGTCGGGCGGAACGATAGACATTGCGAGGCTCGAGTATGCGGAAGGAATTTGGCGCCTGTACAGCAAGGAGCATGAACGGGATCGGTGGCAGCTCTACGCCGAATACGACACGCTGCAGCGGGCGCTCGACGAACTGAATCGGGATGCCGACAGGAGGTTCTGGCAGTGAGCATCTATCTGGACAGCAATGCGACGACGCAGGTGGCGAAAGAATGCGTGCAGGCCCTGCTCGAATGCATGGAAGATTTCGGCAATCCTTCCAGCACCCATCTCTTCGGGCAGGCTGCGAAGAAGAGGCTGATGGATGCGCGCGCTCAGGTGGCAGCGCTCCTTTCTGCCTCTCCCCAGGAACTGGTGTTCACCAGTTCGGGGACGGAAGGAAACCATATGGCGATCCGCGGCGCATGCGCGATGCATCCCGAAAAAAGGCATGTGGTGACGAGCCGGGTCGAGCATCCTTCGACGCTTTCGCTGGTTGCGCATCTCGAAGCACAGGGCTACCGGGTGACGCTGCTGGACGTCGACGAGAATGGCAATCTGGATCTCGATGCTTTTGAAAATAGCATCAATGATGAAACGGCGATTGCATCCCTGATGTGGGCGAACAACGAAACGGGCGTGATTTTCCCTATTATGGATGCGGCTAAAATCGCCAAATCGAAGGGCTGCCTGTTCCATACGGATGCAGTGCAGGCAGCGGGGAAGATGGAGATCGATCTGTCGAGCGTTCCCGCCGATTTTCTCTCGTTTTCAGGACACAAGATGCATGCGCCGAAAGGAATGGGCGCGCTCTTCGTCAGGAAGGGGATCAAGCTGCCTCCCCTGTTTTTCGGCCACCAGGAAAGGGGGCGGCGAGGCGGGACGGAGAACCTGCCGGGAATCGCGGCGCTCGCGGCAGCATGCAGGCTGGCCATGGAGGCAGATGCCGGCAGAATCACGGCCTTGCGCAACAAGCTCGAGGAGGGCGTGGTGGCGAGAATCGACATCGCGCGGATCAACGGGGTGGGAGCGGACCGGGTGGGCAATACATCGAACGTGAGCTTCGGCAATATCGAAAGCGAAGCGATCCTGACCGACCTCGACCGGGAAGGCATCTGCGCCTCGAGCGGCGCGGCTTGCACGGCAGGCGGCAGCGAGCCTTCCCACGTGCTGCGCGCAATGGGGGCTCAGGCAGGATCCGCGATACGTTTCTCGCTCAGCCGCTACACGCAGGACGAGGATATAGAGAAATTGCTGGGCATCCTGCCCGGCTTGGTTGAGAAAAGGAGAATGCAATGAAGGTAATGATCCGCAGGAGCGCATCGGGCGAACTGTCAGCCTATGTGCCGAAGAAGGATCTGGAAGAACCGGTCGTTTCCATGGAAAAGGAAACGCTCTGGGGCGGATCGGTGACGCTGGCCAACGGATGGGTGCTTGAGCTTCCTGAAATGGATGCGGACACGAAGCTTCCCATCACTGTGGAAGCCAGAAAGAGCGGAGGCTGAAATGGCGATCGATGTCGATATGATCGGCGGTTTCCTGGATGGCTGCGCAGACAGGGGGGCGCTGGTTCCTGAATTCAGGAAAGAGTTTCCCGGGGTATCGATCATTCGCTGCGATGCGTTCGATATGCGCGATGAAACCCCCATCAAGTCGACGACAGGATTCGACCTGTATCTTGTGGACGGAAGGGAGCATTGCGTGAAGATCACGAACGATGCCGGCGTTGCAACCGGCGTCGTGGTGGTGGAGAAGAAAAAATGATTCCGTTGTCAGATCCCGACATCAGCCTTTTCGAGCTCGACGTCGTTTCGGCCACGCTGAAGTCCCCCAGGCTGAGCCAGGGGCCCGAAGTCGAGGCCTTCGAGTCAGCCTTCGCAGCCTATGTGGGCAGACGGCATGCAGTCGCCGTGCAAAGCGGCACCATGGGGCTGCTCCTCGGGCTCAAGGCGAGCGGGATCGGGGAAGACATGGAGGTGATCGCTTCCCCCTATTCCTGGCACCAGATTGCCCATGCAGTTGCGCTGTGCGGCGCAAAACCGGTGTTTTCCGACATCGACTACTGGGCCGGGACGCTCGATCCAGGCAAGGTGGAGGCCAAGGTTACCCCGAAAACACGCGCCATCATCGTGGGCAACGTCAACGGACACCCGGCGCCCTGGGATACGTTCCGTGAAATAGCGAAGCGCAACAATCTGCTCCTGATCGAGGATTCGACCGAGGCGATCGCCTCAACCTACAAGGGAAGAGCGGTCGGAAGCTTCGGCGATTTTTCGATATTCGATTTTTCCCAGCCCGGACCGCTCGTCTGCGGCGAAGGGGGGATGCTGGTCACCGACGACGCGGATCTCGCAAGGCGCGCCAAGCAGCTCAGGAACAGGCGGATGGACGAGCGCTTTTCGGTCGTGGCCGGAGCGATGCTTCCCTGGCAGTGCGGCATGAGCGATCTTTCCGCGTCCCTGGGGCTCGCCCAGCTCGAGCGCATCGATGAGATCCTGGCGAGGCGCAAGAACGTCGAGGATTATTATTTCGACCATATCCGCTCGTTCGAAGGCATCAAGGATCCCTACATTGCGCCGGACGTCGACGAAGTGCACTGGTTCCTGTACATCGTGCACCTCGGGACGCGTTTCTCCAAAAGCAGCAGGGACGCGATCGTGACGGATCTGCATACCGAGGAGATCGAGGCTGCCGCTTACTGCCAGCCCATGCATCTGCAGCCCTTCTATCATGGACTGGGCTACCGCAAGGGAAATTTTTTCGTGACGGAAAAGGTTGCGGACAGATCGCTCGCGCTGCCTTTCCACGGACATTTGAGCGAAGACCAGGTCGGCTTCATCGTGAAGACCGCGAAGGACGCTTCGCTCAATATCGGGGCGGGTTCCGCCATATATCTATAAATAAACCACCTAGGAGCAAAGCAATGCCAGTATTGACCATCATGCCATCAGGCAAACAAATCCAGGCCGCAGAGGGAATGAGCATTCTCCAGGCGATCCTCTCTTCGGGCGAAAGTATCAATCACAAATGCGAAGGCAAGGCGGAATGCGGTTCGTGCCATATCTTCGTGTCGGAAGGCAGGAAGAGCATATCCAAGATCCAGCGCCTCGAGAACGAGAAGCTCGACACGATCGTCGGCGTGGGCTCCAAGTCGCGTCTCGCCTGTCAGGCGATCCTCGGCAACGAGAACGTGACCGTTGAAATTCTGACTTTCGTCTAGGAGAAAACCATGGATAACGTCATGATACACGTGCGTTTCTCGCCGAACGGAACGGTGACCGAAATCGGAGAGCGCCCGGCTGCAGCGAGCGCGCAGGAATGGTTCAACCATCTGAGCCGCTCCACTTCCAACTGCTACGAATCGTTGTCGGGCGGAAGAGGACTCTTCAGGGTGGAAAAGGGACAGCTGGATGCGCTGAAGCAGGGTGTAGGATCATGAAAGAGATCGAGGAGATCAGGTGCGGACTGGAATCGGGCGAAGTCATCCCCTATCTGGGGCCGGGCGTGCTTGATCTCTCGCCCAGCTGTCCGGTGCCTAAATCGCCGGAAGAACTGGTCGAAATCCTGACCGGAAAGGCTTCCGTTCCGCACAAGATCAGGAAGAACCTGACCGCTTCGGCGCAGTTCATCGAGAACTTCAAGCACAGGAAGACCTTGACCGGGATCGTCTCCGAGGCGTTCAAGGGCAAGGTCGAGCCTTCCCCCCTGCATCACTATCTCGCGTCGCTCCCGAAGGAGCCGCTCCTGATCGTCGATACCTGGTACGACAATGCCATGCAGTGGGCGCTCGCATCCAGGACAGACTGGGGGCAGATCCAGGGGGTGAGCCAGTCGGAGCATTTCGGCACCTGGGTGCATTATTACCGGCCGGAAGGCGATCAGGGAGACGATTTCGAGGCCGAAACCTGGGGTGCAGTGCTCTACAAGCCGCTGGGCTCGATTTCGCCCGACCAGAATTTCCTGGTTTCTGACACCGATTTCGTCGAAGTCATGACGGAAATCGACATCCAGACGCCCATTCCGGAAGTGGTCAAGCAATTGCGCAGCGGCCGCCATTTCCTTTTCCTGGGATGCCGTTTCAGGAACCAGCTCGAGCGCACCTTCGCGCGTCAGATCATGAAGCGCTCGTCGAGCAGCCATTGGGCCGTACTGCCCGGCGAATTGACGAGGAACGAAGAGCGGTTCATGAAGGAGCAGAACATACAGAGACTGGACATGCCGCTTTCCGAATTCGTAGGCAGCCTGGTTTCCGAAAAGCTTGCGGCCTGACATCATGAGCGGTTATTTCATGGACTGGGACGGCAACTTGCGCAGCGTCGACGACCCGGGCGGAGGCTATCTCTGCGAAGTCGATTCGGTCGCGCGCTATGTTGCCGTGATGAAGGGCGCCATTCTGGCTCACGAAGCCACGCTGTACAAGACCATGGCCGATGTCGAAAAAGCCGGGATCAAGGCCACGCTTGTCCCGGGATCCCACCCCTGGGGCAGCGCGCGCGACGGGTTCTGACGGGGATCAGCCCCCGCTCATGACGAGATTGAAAGCGACCCGCAGCAGGTTCAATTCGGCCATCGGGATGCCGCGCATCTCGCTGATGGGTTTCATCGTTCCGCCGCTGGCCGCTATTTCTTCCTTGGGGGGATCCAGGGCAATGAACTTGGCGAGATGGATGCGTATTGGCCCATTGTCGCCTTCCATCCACTCGTCGAACCCATCGGCCAGGTTCAAGGCGGCAGGATCCAGTCCATAGCGCGTGCAGATGGCTTCCTTCACTTTTTCGGGCGCATGGTTTTCAGATATTTCCTGGGGGGGCGACGCGGGTGCCGCCCCTTCAGGCAAGGGGGAAGGCACGAGCACGCTGGAACCGTACCTCGCGTACAAGGACGCGGCGCTGTAGGTGTCGAAATGGCACAGAATGACCCGGTTGTGTTCAAAAACGTCGCTCATGGTGTTCCCTTCCAAGTTCAGGTTCGTGGTTTTTCGGAAGCCTTGTAGTTGCTGAAATGCCCTTCCTTGGCCGCCTGGGCTCTCGCGCGCTTTATGATCCCGGCGCTCTGGCCGGGCGGCGCCGGTTTCGAGACGAGCTTTTCCAGATTCGTGCTCCCGCACTTCGGACAGGTCACGACGGTCGAGCTCATCACGAGCTTGTCAAAAACGGTTTCGCATTCGCGGCATTGGTAGTCGTAGATCGGCATGATGTCTTCCTTTCAAAATTGGATCGTTCGGGTCTCGTCTTCTTCAGTGATCTCGGCGCGCGTGAGCGCACCGCTTTCGTCGTAGACGTAACGGTGCTCGAATTCCACTTCGCCGTAGACGATCTTCCTGCACAAGGCGATGCGGCCCGATTCGTCGTAACTTGCAGAAAAATAGGTGTTGCGGTTGCGTATCGCGTCCGCATCAAGCCTGGAAACCAGCTTGAGCGGCAGCCCCGCGCCGCTGTACGTCAGAAAATAGTGCTCGTTTTCATGTGCCATGCCCATCCTCCGGAAAATGTAATACACTTGGCGGCATGATCCAGTTGAAGAACATCGACCTGAGGCTCGACCTCGATGCCCGCTGGTACGTCAAGGACGAAATCGTCCAGGTGGCTTTCGCGAAGGAGGAAGGCGAGCTGGTCTCCCTGGAAGGGCCGAACAGGTATCTTGCAGGAGACGCATTGGTCACGGGTTCCACCGGCAGCCGCTGGAGCGTCTCGCGCATGCGGTTCGATTCCCGGTACGAAGCCGTTCCCCCGACCCTGCACGGGGAAGACGGACGGTACAGAAACAGGCCCGTCCCCGTCCTCGCCAAGCAGATGACGTCCCCCTTTCGCATTGCCAGATCGGAGGGCGGCGACATGCTGACGGGCGCTTCCGGCGATTGGCTCATGCAGTATGCACCCGGGGATTTCGGCATCACCGAGCACTCCCGCTTCGTCCACGTCTACAGAATTTCAGCAAAATAGCTTCCTCCCGCGAAGCAATTCGAGGCATCCGAGGCTGGATGCCATGTCGAGTGCGGTGAAATCGTCGAGATTGGCGATATCCTTGTCCGCGCCCCCATCCAGCAGCTTCTTCACGACCGTGTCCTTTCCGCTTGAAGATGCGTACATGAGGCAGGTCGAACCGTTGTCGTTCATGTTGTCCAGGTTGGTTCCTGCTGCGATGAGCAGATCGAGGATCTCCAGACTTTCGCTGTAGCAGGCGAACCAGAGCGCGTGGTTGCCGTCGCTGTTTCTCGCATCGACCGCAGCGCCCGAGAGCAGAAGCTCGGCGGCGATCGGCGCATCCCCGAGGCGGGAGGCATGCATGAGCGGGGTGATGTGGCCCGGGAGGGTCGAGTCGATCGAGGAAAAGCCGTGGTCGGCGAGCCATTTTTCCAGCCCAGTCCGGCCGCCTTTGAGATGCTTCCATCCTTCGTATCCGCCGTTCAGGCTGTAGACTTCTTTGAATCCGAAGTCGGAGAACGTCTGCCCGTGGATCAGGCTGGCCTTGCCATGGTAGCAATAGAGCAGGATGGGGGTGGATTTCGGAAGCTGCATGATGAATTTTTCGAGCCGCGCGCCATCCGCGTGGGTCGCAGACTCGATGTGCCCCTTCAGGAACGATGCCTCGTCCCTCACGTCGATGAGGAGAAGGTCCGGCTTTTGCAGCAGGGCTTCCATTTCGTCGGCGCAGATTCTCGTGACTGTTCTTTCCATTTCAGTTCCTTTCCGGATAAGGCGGGAGCGTTGCAATCCGTGTGTCAGTCACCGGCATGCCGACGGTGAAATGGTAGATGGACTGGAACGCGTCGGTCGTGATGCCGAGCAGTTCGTGGAAGGCGTCGTCGAAGAAGCAGCCTATCCCCGTTCCCCTGAGTCCGGCCTTTTCGGCTTCCAGATAGAGGACATGGCCGATCAGGCCGGCTTCCCAGTGCAGCTGGCGGTAGCGCCAGGCGTCGTGCGAGACGACATTCCCGAATTCGGCCAGCATGCCCAGCGAAAAGCAGCTGTTCGATGCGATCGCCTGATGGCAGCTGACGATTCGGGCGATTTTCCTGCAGTCGGCGCGCGCGAGAAGAAAAAGCGGGCCATTTTTCTCCCACAGAAAATCGTGCTTCATGCTTTTTTTCAACGCATCGATCGAGCCTTCGTTTCTCGGCAGGACATAAAGCCCGGGGGCTAGGCTCTCGACCTGATGGACGAAAAATACGGGATGCACCTGCGGTTCGAAACCCCACAAGCCCCACGGCAGCGCATGTTCTGTCGATAGCGCTTCCACCATGCCCATGAAGGTTTCTCGCTTCATGATGTGGGATGGATCGAACTGCTGGGCACTGCGCCTTTGCAGAAGGATGTTCGCCATATCAAGCGAGGCTTTGGCTGCTTCGCCTTTTCTTGAAGCAGGCAGGCTGCCTTGTCTTCTGGTGAGGACAGCTGCCTCATCGATGGCGGGCCAGGCGTACATCGGATGGGGATCGAGCAGGTTTGCCCGTCCGGCCCATTCGCCCATGCCGAGCAAGGGAAATTCCCCAGTTCCTTCGCCGAAATCGATCTCGGCCACCAATTCGAATTCCTCGTGTTCCGCGTTTCCGAAGTCTTCCTTCCGTTCCGTGCCAAGAATATCCGGCGGCGCATCGATCAGATCGATTCGCCATCCCAGGGTTGACGCTGCATAAGCGAGCGCGCCCAGGGCGTGCCCGGCGTCGAGTTGGCAATAGCGGAAGGCGCGTTCGCCGTATTTCCATGCCTCCCGCCAATGGATGGAGGACAACCCAACGAAAAGCCTCTTCTTCCCTTCCCAGGAAATGCCGCAGCGCAATTCCAGGCAATGATCGCGGACGCCGTAATGGTAGAGGCCGTCTTCCACTCCCGGGATGCCCAGGCTGATGACATAGCTTTCGGTGGGATGGAGGTTGCCGCTCGACGGATTGCAGCGCACTGCCCATTTGTCAGGGCCGTATTCCTTCCAGGCGGAAATGGCCATCGAAAGCCTGAGCAGCGTGCCGATGGAGTCATGTGAAGGCGCGCCTGCACACGAATTGACAAGCGGAAGCAGGATGCGCTTTGCACCCGAAAATTCCCTGAAGGGATCGGGCTGCATGGACCAGTCGAGCGTTTCCGGCCCTCTTGCATAGCGGTCGAGCCTGTGTTTTGTGCGCTCGTGGTAGGGCATAGCGCTCATTCTTTTCTCTGGCACTCTTCAGCGTTTTCCAGGCTGGAGGACAGGCCTATCCAGGCGGCTATTTTTTCCTGATCGAATCCGGCGTCGAAACGGCCGTCGACTTCGAGAAGGGGGCGCCTGATGAGCAAGTGATCCTTCAGCATGAGTTCGATCGCCTCGCGAGCCGTGACCTTCTCCGGTGCAATTTCTCCTGATTTCACCCTGGGGGACGCGCGATTGAACCAGTCGCTGACGGGCTTCGAAGAGAAAAAAGGCAGGAGCGATTCCGCCGTCCAGGAATGGGTCAGGATGCTTTTTGCGATCACGGTATGGCCCGATGCGGCGAGCAGCTTTTTCTGCCGCGCATTGTTGATGCATCCCGGTTTTTCGAAAAACATCACGGTTGCCATCAGCGCCCCAGCA
Source organism: Pseudomonadota bacterium (assembly GCA_021802545.1). Classification (GTDB taxonomy): domain Bacteria; phylum Pseudomonadota; class Gammaproteobacteria; order Burkholderiales; family JABEVD01; genus JABEVD01. Next base: position 6,901 of record JAJZRS010000027.1, on the reverse strand, counting down.
GCTTGTCGACTTTCGCTCTCACGATCTCGATGGTCAGCGGTTTGGCGACAAGATCGTCTGCGCCCGACTTCAGACAGGTGATGGCGAGCGGCAGATCCTTGGCTTCCGTGACGACCATGATGGCCAGGCCTGGGATTTTCGACTTGAGCATGGCGAGAATGTCCTGTCCCTTCTCCGCGATGACTGCGATCCCCAGGATCAGGAGGTCAGGCTTCCATTCGACGCTTTTCTCCAGCGCGGCTTCCAGCGTGGGAATCTCGTGCGTCTCGTTTTCATCATGGAGCATGAATTGCAGGGCTGCCCGCGTGATCTCGTCATGATCGACGACGAATACCCGTTTGTTGTCGACTGCCCTGTAGCTTTCCACACCGATCTGCATGTTGCCCCCTGTTTAGGTATCTGGTGCGTTTTGTGCTGCAAAAATCGTTCCATGGGGTTTTACCCTGTTTTGTGCAGGATGTTTGCAATATTCCCTACAGTGTTGTGGGTTTTGCAACATCCTCGGCAATGCACAGTTCTTCCTGAAATCACAGAAAATATATAAATAATACAAATGGATGTGAATTTAAAATCAACATGGCACGCTCGTTGCTTGAGTATGGGTGCAGCCGGATTGGCGACCGATAAGAAGAAGATCAAAGTGTTTCTGATTGTAAGCCGGCAGTGACTATCTAGGAACGGCAGCAGTTTTCTTTTTAACGGTACTCTAAGGAGAATGAAATGGCAGATCTGAGGCAAATCGCTTTTTACGGCAAAGGTGGAATCGGCAAATCCACCACCTCCCAAAACACCCTGGCAGCTCTGGCTGATCTGGGCCAGAAAATCCTGATCGTCGGTTGCGATCCCAAGGCCGACTCGACCCGTCTGATCCTTCACGCAAAAGCACAGGACACCATCCTGAGCCTTGCTGCAGATGCGGGCAGCGTCGAAGACCTCGAGCTCGAAGATGTCATGAAGATCGGTTACAAGGACATCCGTTGCGTCGAGTCCGGCGGTCCCGAGCCTGGCGTCGGCTGCGCAGGGCGCGGCGTGATCACCTCCATCAACTTCCTCGAAGAAGAAGGTGCTTACGACGGCGTTGACTACGTTTCCTACGACGTTCTGGGCGACGTGGTGTGCGGCGGCTTCGCAATGCCGATTCGTGAGAACAAGGCGCAGGAAATTTACATCGTCATGTCCGGCGAAATGATGGCCATGTATGCGGCCAACAACATTTCCAAGGGCATTCTGAAGTATGCCAATTCCGGCGGCGTGCGTCTTGGCGGCCTCGTTTGCAACGAGCGTCAGACCGACAAGGAACTCGAGCTGGCCGAATCCTTGGCCAAGAAGCTTGGCACCACGCTGATCCACTTCGTTCCGCGCGACAACATCGTTCAGCACGCAGAACTGCGCCGCATGACGGTGATGGAATATGCGCCTGATTCCAAGCAAGCCGAAGAATACAGGCAGCTCGCGACGAAAATTCACGGCAACGCCGGCAAGGGCATCATCCCCACCCCGATCACGATGGACGAACTCGAAGACCTCCTGATGGAGCACGGCATCATGAAGGCGATCGACGAAAGCCAGGTCGGAAAGACGGCTGCAGAACTCGTAGCCTGACGGACTGCGCCCGCGGGTTTCCCGCGGGCGCACCCGGGAGGGCTCTGCAAATGGTGCTGCCTTGGCGGGCCATTTACAGAGATCTCCCGGATCTCGAAATTTTTTGTCATTTTCAACAAGGAGGGCGAAATGAGCCTGACAGTAGAGCAAGTGAAAGCGAGGAACCAGGAGCTGATCAAGGAAGTCCTGGAGGTCTATCCGGAAAAAACGGCGAAGCGCCGTGCCAAGCACCTCAACGTGTATGAGGAAGGCAAGACCGATTGCAACGTGAAGTCGAACATCAAGTCCATTCCCGGCGTGATGACCATACGCGGTTGCGCCTATGCGGGATCGAAGGGCGTGGTTTGGGGACCGATCAAGGACATGATCCACATCAGCCACGGCCCTGTCGGCTGCGGCCAGTATTCCTGGGCGGCAAGGCGCAACTACTATATCGGCACGACCGGCATCGACACTTTCGTCACCATGCAGTTCACTTCCGACTTCCAGGAAAAGGACATCGTCTTCGGCGGCGACAAGAAGCTCGAAAAGATCATGGACGAGATCGAGGATCTGTTCCCGCTCAACAAGGGGATCACGGTCCAGTCCGAGTGCCCGATCGGCCTGATCGGTGACGACATCGAAGCGGTTTCCAAGAAGAAATCGAAGGAATTCGGCGGCAAGACCATCGTTCCCGTGCGCTGCGAAGGCTTCCGCGGCGTGTCGCAATCGCTCGGCCACCACATCGCCAACGACGCGGTGCGCGACTGGGTGTTCGACAAGTCGGACGACAAGCATCCCGAATTCGTGGGCACCCCGTACGACGTGGCCATCATCGGCGACTACAACATCGGCGGCGACGCCTGGGCTTCCCGCATCCTGCTTGAGGAAATGGGGCTGAGAGTGATCGCTCAATGGTCGGGCGACGGCAGTATCGCCGAGCTCGAGAACACGCCGAAAGCCAAGCTCAATGTGCTGCACTGCTATCGTTCGATGAACTACATCAGCCGTCACATGGAAGAGAAATACGGGATTCCATGGGTGGAGTACAACTTCTTCGGTCCGTCCAAGATCGAGGCTTCCTTGCGCGAAATTGCCAGCCACTTCGACGACAAGATCAAGGAAGGCGCAGAGCGCGTCATCGCCAAGTACAAGCCGCTGATGCAGGCCGTCATCGACAAGTACAAACCGCGCCTCGAAGGCAAGACGGTCATGCTGTTCGTCGGTGGCCTCCGTCCGCGTCACGTGATCGGCGCCTATGAGGATCTGGGCATGCAAGTGGTTGGAACCGGATACGAATTCGGCCACAACGACGACTACCAGCGCACCACCCATTACGTCAAGGACGGCACGCTGATCTATGACGACGTGACCGGCTACGAATTCGAGAAATTCGTCGAAAAGATCCAGCCCGATCTCGTCGGTTCCGGAATCAAGGAAAAGTACGTGTTCCAGAAAATGGGCGTTCCTTTCCGCCAGATGCATTCGTGGGACTATTCCGGTCCCTACCACGGCTACGACGGATTCGCCATCTTCGCACGCGACATGGACATGGCAATCAACAATCCTGTCTGGGAGCTGACGAAGGCGCCTTGGCAAGCCTGATCATCAAGTATATTTAGGAGAGCATCATGAGCCAGAGTTCAAACAACGTACTCGACCATTTCAACCTGTTCCGCGAGCCGGAATACATCGAGATGTTCGAGAACAAGAAAAAGAATTTCGAGTTTCCCCATGAGGCGGAAAAGGTCGAAGAAATTCGCGAATGGACGAAGACCTGGGAATACCGGGAAAAGAACTTCGCAAGGGAAGCGCTGACCGTCAACCCCGCGAAGGCCTGCCAGCCCCTGGGCGCAGTTTTCGTCGCGGTCGGTTTCGAAAGCACGATGCCTTTCGTGCACGGTTCGCAAGGGTGTGTCGCCTACTACAGGAGCCACCTTTCCCGTCACTTCAAGGAGCCTTCTTCCTGCGTTTCCTCCTCGATGACCGAGGACGCAGCGGTTTTCGGCGGGCTCAACAACATGATCGACGGCCTGGCCAATACCTACAACATGTACAAGCCGAAGATGATCGCCGTCTCCACCACCTGCATGGCCGAGGTGATTGGCGACGACCTCAACGGCTTCATCACGAACGCCAGGAACAAGGGCAGCGTTCCGGAGGACTATCCCGTCCCCTATGCGCACACCCCGGCCTTCGTCGGAAGCCATGTCACCGGATACGACAATGCCTTGCGCGGCATCCTGTCCAACTTCTGGGAAGGCAAGGAGCGCAAGGTCGGCGAGAAGATCAACTTCATCGGCGGATTCGACGGCTACACCGTGGGCAACCTGCGTGAAATCAAGCGCATGTTCAATCTCATGGGCGTCGAATACACGATCCTTTCCGACAACAGCGAAGTGTTCGATACGCCTGCCGACGGCGAGTTCCGCATGTACGACGGCGGCACCACGCTGGCCGACACGGCTGAAGCGCTGAACGCCAAGGCGACTGTTTCGATGCAGCATTACTGCACGGAAAAGACGCTGGCCTATGCTGCTGAAAAGGGTCAGGAAGTCGCTTCCTTCCACCATCCGGTCGGGGTCGCTGCAACGGACAAGTTCCTGATGGAAATCTCGAAGATCACCGGCAAATCCATTCCCGCCGAACTCGCCAAGGAGCGCGGCAGGCTGGTCGATGCGATCGCTGATTCGAGCGCGCACATCCACGGCAAGAAATTCGCGATCTACGGCGATCCGGATCTTTGCTACGGCCTTGCAGCGTTCCTCATGGAACTCGGCGCTGAGCCCGTGCACGTCCTGGCGACCAACGGCGGCAAGGATTGGGAAGAGAAAATGAAAGCGCTGTTCGAATCCTCGCCCTTCGGCAAGGGCTGCCATGCCTACCCGGGCAAGGATTTGTGGCACATGCGCTCCCTGCTCTTCACGGAGCCCGTCGATTTCCTGATCGGCAACACCTACGGGAAATACCTGGAGCGCGACACCGGAACGCCGTTGATCCGCATCGGCTTCCCTGTCTTCGATCGCCACCATCACCACCGTTATCCCGTCTGGGGATATCAGGGCGGAATGAACGTGCTCGTCACCATACTCGACAAGATTTTCGACGAGATGGACAAGAACACCATCATTCCTGCGAAGACAGACTACAGCTTCGACATCATTCGTTGATGATTTCCGGGCGCCCGAGAGGGCGCCCTTTTTTCGAGGAAGAAACATGGCCAATGTGACTTTCAGTTCGCCGAAGATGAAGAAGGACGTCACTGTCTACGCCATAGCTGGCGACAGAAAGACCCTCCTTGCTACCGCACAGGCGAACAAGATTCCGGTCAATTTCGAATGCGAGAACGGCGAATGCGGTTCATGCGCAGTCGAGGTTTCAGTGCTTTCCAATGGCCAGCCCATGGGCATGCACCTGACCGAAAAGGAAAAGACGGTGTTGAGGCTTGCCGGGAAAATAGGCAAGACGCAAATCGAGGATGCCGAGCTCAAGGACATCCCTCCGCCATGGCGTCTCGCCTGCCAATACATCGTGCGCGACGAAGACATCCTGGTGAAGTTCTGAGGAGCCAAGAATGGTAACGGTCACTTTTCTCACGCCTCCCATGCGGGACAAAATCGTGGTCGAAGTGCCCGACAACACGCGCATCACCCTGCTCAATCTGATGAAGCGCTTCAATCTGCCCAGGAAGTGCTGCGGCGAGGGGAAATGCGGAAATTGCGCGGTCAAGGTCATGCCGCTGCGCAAAAGCGCCAGGCTGGTCAGCCTGAGCGAAAAGGAAAAAAGAGAGCTTTTTCAGGCCGGCAAATTGAGCATCGAGGAGTGCGAATCGGTACAGGTGAAGGATATTCCGCCAAGATGGCGCCTTGCCTGCCAATATGTCGTATCGGACGAACCGGTTCTGGTCGCATTCTAACGTCTTCATTCTCTTTCGAGGAGGCCTGATTGCTGCACCCGAAACACGAATACAGATAAGGCATACCTGCCTGCATATCCGCCGTCCGCGCGGAAGATGAATTCATAAAAAGTCAGAAAGCGAGCAAACATGGCTTTGTACAAAGGGGTGGAGGTAGACGATTGGCTAGTTAACCTTATTGGCAGAATGGGTAAGGTCGTGGAGTATCAGGAAAGCCTGCAGTCCTTGCAGTCGGTCTGGGACAATCTGACCCTGCTCGGGCATCTTTCCGGAACGGGAACGGACATGTCCGATACGCGATCGGCATTCCAGCAGCTTACCGGAAGCCTGCTGAACCAGCTCGGACGGGAAACGCTCAAGAAAACCGCGCTGGAAATCAAATCGAAGGCGCAGGTTGCCGTGGATATCATGATACGCAACCTGTTCGAGCGTACCGCGGACATCGGCTTCCTGGCGATGGACGGGGAGATCAAGGATTACCTCTTGACGCGGCCGTCGGCCGAAGAGCACGCGCTGAAAGAAGCGGATGGCAGGCTCTTGTCGCGCTTTCGCGAATATGTCCAGAAATATTCGGTCTATTCCAACATCATCCTGCTCGATACGGAAGGCAATGTGCTGCTCCAGCTCGCCAGAAGCGGCGCGCTGAAGCAATCCCAGGATCCGCTGGTTGCCGAATCGCTTGCAACGGACGCCCCTTACGTCGAAACATTCAGGAAAACCGATCTTCTTCCCGATGCGGAAAAGGGTTTGATCTATTCCTACCGCGTCGAACGAGAAGGGAAGAACCTGGGCGTGCTTTGCCTGTGCTTCCGGTTCGAAAACGAAACGGAGAGAATATTCTCGAATCTGCTCGACAAGAACGACTGGAGCGTGATCACCCTGCTCGACGGGGAAGGGAAGGTGATCGCCAGCAGCGATCCGTGGCATGTTCCCGTGGGGGCTGCGCTGGGGCATTCTCCGGAGACGGATTGGAGCGTGATACGTTTCGCCGGCAAGGAGTATCTGGCCGCGACCCGCGCAACCCAGGGCTACCAAGGCTACATGGGGCCGGGCTGGTACGGCCATGTCATGGTTCCCCTCGAACATGCCTTCGAACACGAATCGGGCAAGGTGCTCGAAAACATTTCGCAGAGCGCGATGGAGGCGGTGATGGGCAACCAGCAGCTTTTTGGCGAGGCGCTGCGCGAAATTCCCGTCCAGGCAGGGCGCATCCAGCGCGGCCTGAACAGATCGGTATGGAACGGCAACGTCAGCCAGTGCGGCGACCGCAATGCGATGAGGCTGTGTGAAAACGCCATGAATCTGTCCACGAATGACCGTCTAATGCGTTAATGTAATAACGTCGGCATGGAGGATATGATGAGGCGATTCATCGAAGGCGCAAGCCGGAGCCAAGCCACTCTA
>JAJZRS010000026.1 GCA_021802545.1 Pseudomonadota bacterium | reverse complement strand
AGATATGGCTGGCTTGCACGTTTTCGTCACATCCAAAAGACAAATGGCCTAGAGTATTACCTCTAAGCCATTGTTTTATTGGTGGGTCCGCACGGACTTGAACCGTGGACCAAGGGATTATGAGTCCTCGCAAAATGCTATTTCCATGTGTTGACTTGTATACATTGTATGCAGGTAACATTATGAAAATAAACGATACATTGTAAAACCCCTAGGCCTTCAGTATTCCCCGGCATTCCGAAATATTGCTATAATCGGGTTACATGTGGGTTACATGGAAACCGGGGGGGGGGGTTATGGCAAAGGTGAAATTCACGGCTGGAAAAGTGGAGGGTTTCGAGTGCGAGCCGGAAAAGGTGCAAAGCTTCCTATGGGATGCCGTTTCGCCAGGTTTGGGGTTGCGGGCTACATCATCCGGTGCCAAGTCCTATATCTTCCAGGGTAAGCTTGATGGCAAGGCGATTCGCATTACCATAGGTGATCCCAGGACCTGGAGTATAGCGGAAGCACAAACCGAAGCACGCCGCTTGAAGGTCCTGATTGATGACAACAAGGACCCGCGCCTAGTGAGGCAGGATGAAACTGCCGAGCGTGAAGCCAAGCAAGCCGAAATCAAGCGCCAGGGGCTGACTTTCGGGGATGCATGGCCGGAATACCTGAAGGCGAACAAGGCCAAATGGAGCGACCTGCATTACCATGACCATCTGAAACTTTCCGGGAAGGGTGGAGAGCCGCGCAAGCGGAGCAGCAAGTTGACGACAGCCGGGCCTCTAGCTTTGCTCATGCCCTTGCAATTGCCGGAACTGACGAGCGACAGAATAGCCGTATGGCTTCAGAAGGAATCCGCCAAGCGCCCGACTAGTGCCGCGCAAAGCTACAGGCTGCTGCGGGCTTTCATCCGGTGGGCCGATGGCGAAAAGGAATATTCCGGGTTGATTCCTTCCGAAGCCTATAGCGCCCGAAAGGTGCGGGATGCCGTACCCAAGACCCAGGCGAAAAAGAACGATTGCCTGCAAAGGGAACAATTGCCGGTATGGTTCGAGTCAGTGAGGAAGATTCCGAATCCAGTCATATCGGCCTACCTTCAGGCCCTGCTTCTGACTGGTGCCCGCCGTGAGGAAATGGCTGCCCTGAAATGGGATGACGTGGATTTCCAGTGGCGGAGCCTGACCATCCGGGACAAGGTGGAAGGAAAACGCATCATTCCTTTGCCGCCCTACCTTGCAAGCCAGCTTTCGATGCTGCCGCGTCGCAATCAATGGGTTTTCAGTAGTCCGACCGCAGCCGATGGCAAGATAGCCGAGCCGCGCATAGCCCACAATGATGCTTTGACCGCTGCGGGCCTTCCCCATGTGACCCTTCACGGTTTGCGCCGATCATTCGGGACCCTTTGCGAGTGGGTGGAAATGCCTGCCGGGATTTCAGCGCAAATCATGGGCCACAAGCCGAGTGCACTTGCCGAGAAGCATTACCGGGAGCGCCCGCTTGACCTGCTGAGAATGTGGCATGACAAGGTGGAAGCCTGGATGCTGGAGCAGGCCGGAATCAAGTTCGATGCTGAACAGGCAAATCAGGGGTTGCGAATTGCGAAATAATTCTTTAAAAGTAAACGCAAGTTGCGTATAGTTGTCTCATGAAAGCCTTATTTGTGGAATTGCCCGCATTTTCTCGGTACCGGGCGGATTATCTGGATGAAGAGGATTTCCGAGCCCTGCAAATCGAGTTGATGGAAAACCCGGAAAAGGGCGAAATCATCGAGGGAGCAGGCGGCTTGAGGAAGCTTCGCAGACCTGACCCTAAGCGAGGCAAAGGCAAGCGTGGAGGGCTGAGGGTGATTTATTTCTGGTGGGAGGCCGGAAGGCAATTCTGGCTCTTCACCCTTTACGACAAGGATGAAATGGAAGACTTGAGCACCAAGGAAAAAGGGATGCTCAAGGACATGTTGAAGCGAGAATTGGAGGCAAGACGATGAAAAAGCGCAATCTGTTTGCGGAACTGGCGGAAGGCTTTGAAGCCCTGGAAGAGGAGAGGGCAGGGAAGCGCACCCTGCGCACCCATGAAGTGGAAACGATGCCGGAAGCAATCATCACGGCAGGAGAGCTTGTCGCGCTGAGGGAAAGGCTGCACCTGTCCCGCCCTGTTTTCGCCCGCTATCTTCGCACCAATCCCCGCACCTTGGAAAACTGGGAACAGGGACGGGCACGGCCAAACGCACAAGCCGCCCTGCTGATTCGGCTGGTGGAGCGTTACCCGGATACGGTGGAGAGGTTGGCGACAGTATGAGCAGAATGCACAACCCGGAGCATCCGGGCCAGGTATTCCAGGAAACCGCCGAAGGCTGGCGCATGGCCGCCTGATGAGTTTGGCCCACGCAAAAGGAAAGGTGACGCACTAAGTCCGCTCTGACCAAGAGCAACTTTCTAGGAGATGTACCATATGGAAGCGCTTGGAATTCTTTTGCTGCTGATTGGACTTTTCTTGATGACTAAGCGGCGGTTCTGGGCTTTTGCTTTCTGGTTGGCTGCGTTGGCATCCTTTTTCTCTATGGTGGCGAGCGTGATTCATTTCCAGATTCTTGGAGCAATTGGCTTTTTTGTTCTTATGTCCATTTGTGAGGTAATCGCAGAGACGTTTACCGAATGATTTTGCGCTTGTTGCAGTGCCTACGGGACGAATGCAGGAGATATTGCCGTTGAATTGGTGCCACAAAAGATAGAGATGCAGAAAGGAGTAGTTTTTATGGTGAATCTTTTAGATGTTGAAGAGTTAGACATTGCACCGCCTTTCGATGACTCAAAGGAGCGTTTCACGCTCTATCAAGCCGCGATGTTGTGGTCCGGTAGAAATCCATTGGAATCATTTGTCCGCAAGCAAGATTGCGTATCGAAAATATCAAACTCGCAATTGGAAGATTGGCTGATAAATTGTCAGCATGTTGATGAGAAAGTAAATCGTAGCTTTGGCCCGTGGGATATTTTCATACGCTTAAAGAATGCAGTTGAGAATGGGGATATCAAAGCACTAAAAGCATTTCAAGAAGATGGAAGCCTTGACCCCTACAGGACAGTAGTCCGCCGAGGCAACTTGGTCGAGTTTGCCAAGGAATGGGATGGTATTCCCGAGTTTTTGATTGACGGTCCCGTTGAATCTGTGAATGAGCCAGAAAGACCCATGCCGCGTCAGCGATTCCAGGAAAATGAAATCCTGTGGGTTATCCGTGAGCTTGGGCATGACCCGCGAAAGCTTCCGAAAAATAAGCCGGGCAAGCCAGGCGTGAGAAGCGAAGTTTGTAAAATGCTTACTGATCCTATGTGGCAAGGTACAGTATTCGAAAAGGCATGGGAGCGCCTATCCCAAAAAAAGGAAATCGAATACGAATCCTGACCTATCCCCCTTCGAGTATCCCCCAAATTGGGGTATAGGGGGACTCTTGCGGGGGAGGATAGTTCACCACGTTTAATTCATTCCGTACCGTTTCGACGGATTTCCATAAGGAGTGAAAAATGCCTGTATATGTTACTCTTCCCCCGGCCTTGGCGGAAATTGCCGCTGGCCGTGACCACGTTTTAACCCCTGAATACGGCCGAGCAATCGGCAAATCCCCTCAGACGATAAGGAAAGTCTACTGCGAAACTGGCGTGGCTTACGGCCTTCGCCCGATCAAGATTGGTAACAGGTTATTGTGGCCTGTCGCCGAGATTGCGGCCTTGCTTTCTGGGAGGGCATCATGACAGATACCGTAGAAATTTGGAATGGCAAGGTCGGCGTGTTTCGCAATCCGACCGAAGCTCTTCAGGCTGCCCAAAAGCTTAGTTGGGTTGTAGACGGCGTGATTCCCGCGAAAAGCATCGTGTGGTTGGTTGGGCCACCTGCCGAAGGCAAGACTTTCGGGGCGATGGACCTCGCTGCCCATGTTTCGAGCGGACGTAGCTGGATGGGGCGGCCATGTACGAGATCAGCCGTGATTTACCTGGCAGCCGAAGGGGGGCAAGATATTCACGTCCGACGGGCAGCGGCTGAACTGGCGGCAGGTGAGTCGGGCGATCTTTACGTCGTGCAGGCTCGGCCCATGATCGCTGAGCCGGAAGGTGTCGCTGAATTGGCAGGTATCATTGACCAGCTTACGCCCTTTACAACTTTCAAATTGCTCCAAGAGGCCAATGCTGAGTTGGATCAATTCCAGCAATATTTGGATGAAGATGAACTCGAAGAGTTGAAATCACGCGAGCGCTTTTACGAGCTTGGGCGTCGAAAATATGAAGAAGGAAAGCAACTTTCAAGGCTCGACCAGGAGATGCTGACTTCACTTGAACAAAGATTCTCCCCGCGAAAATGGAGCTATTCTGCCGAAGAATGGGGGCAGCGTTTGGCAAGGGATCGTTTGCCGAAAGTCAAAAAGGGCGCGCTCAAGTTCGATGGAAAAATTATTGCGAGTGATTCTGACATCCAATTCCACGCATCAATACTAGTGGTCGTTGACACCTATTCTGCTACTGCTGCCGACGATTCAAAGGCAGTCGTGGCAGCGTACATCAAGAATTTGCGCGACCTGATTGAGGAGGCGGAAAGGGACGGTGTTGCCCTGAGTTTCATCGTGATCGACCACATGACAAAATCCGGGGAATCCTACATGGGTTCATTGGCGAAATTGGGTGATAGTGACGCCATGATCGAGGTCGAGCGCCGTGGTCAACTCGTTACATTGACCTGTCCCGATAAAATGCGGGCAGCGAAGCCCTTTCCGCCAATCCATTTGGAATTAAGCCCTTTCGAACTGAAGGATTTTCCGGACTCGCAGGGCCGACCGCTTTCCACGCTTGTTGTGCGGGATGGGGAAAAAGTGCACCGGGCACAAGAAGCAGCAGGAAGCCGAGGGCAAACATCAGCCGCCATAATCCTCGAACTGATTGGTGATGACACTTCCTTGACCGTCGCCGATCTTCAGGATGAGTTCAAGGCTTATCTTGAATTGCAAGGCCGTGATGTAAAGCCAGACAGTATACGTCGAAATTTCGCTCGGGCTTTTGCCAGTCTCGAAGAGGATGGGGTCATTCTAACTGTAGGGGAAATGGTGATTCGGGTATGACGGACAGGACACCGGACACTCTCCCACCCAAATGGGTGGGGAGATGTCCGTCCGAATATCAGATGACCGTCCAGGTTGGTGTCCGGCTGGAATAATTGGACACAATATACAATAAAACAATGAATTATGAGCTGCTTTGACGGAACGCATTGGTTGCGAAGGAGGCAGTGTCCGGCATTTGTCCAAACCAGTGTCCGAATTGGTGTCCGTGGAAAGTAACCATGCAAAAAGGAGTGAAAAATGAATCTTGCTGCATATGAGTTGATTACGCACCTGCGTAATTTCGACAATGGGGAAAGCAAATTATCACCGTCGCAGGTAGAATCGGGCGAAATACTGTTGCGGTACAAATACGGCTTTTCACCGGAGCGGATCAGATCGGAATTGAATAAATGCCCGGCGGCTCGCCTTCTCGATCTGGTTAGGGAATATCAAAGATTGAAAGGGTCGGTTAGTGAGTCTGCATGACCTTCGCAAGCAGGCACGAATCTTCGGCCAGCAGTTCCGCCAGCTTGCTGGTGATTTCTTCATCGGTCATCCTGTCGCAGGGCTGCATCAAGGTAACCTCGTTAGAGGCCAGACGGGTATGAACGTAAGGAGCAGCCGCTTTTGCCGCATCCAGGCGCATTGTGGTTTCCAGCGCGGAATTGCGCATCAAGCTCAGCATGTAAGCAAGCGGTGTCAGGCCCGATTCCTCGACGGCGCGAATCGTCTCGACGGTTTTCCTGTTCCTTGCGCCAGGAGGCCTTCCCGCGCCGGGCCGCTTTCCACCTGAGGCCATTTTGATTTCCTTCGATATTTTATTACATGAAGGAATATAGAATACATTTCATATCTATGTAAAGCATATATCAATGGATTTTCGGCTTCCAGTTTCGAGATAGCCGCTGGCCATCAGCAATTTGTTCGGGTGTCATGTTTTTCATAATTTCGTCCCGAGTCTCTACATATTTCGGGTCATGCGATGCCGCAATATTGGCCCACATGTAAGCTGTTGCATAATCCTGAGGTACGCCATACCCATTTGCGTACATAACGCCAAGATTATTTTGTGCAGAAGCATGTCCCTTCTCAGCCGCTTTCCGAAACCACTTCAACGCTTCGACATAATTCTGTTGCACACCTTGTCCCTTAAAGTACATGAAGCCAAGATGATTTTGTGCAGAAACATCTCCCTTCTCAGATGCCTTGCGATACCATTTCATCGCTTTTACATAATCCTGTTGCACACCTTGCCCATTTGCGTACATTTCGCCAAGTCTTTCTTGCCCATTGGAATCACCTTGTTCAGCCGCTTTGCGATACCATTTCACGGCTTCGGCATAATCCTGAGGCACTCCATTTCCGTTCACATAATGGTTTGCAAGCATTTCTTGTGCAGAAGCATCCCCCTTCTCAGCCGCCTTACGAAACCACTTCACCGCTTCGGCATAATCTTGATGTACTCCTTCGCCAAAGTCATACATTAGTCCAAGCTTACCCTGAGCCTCTACGTTCCCCAGTTGTGCGGCCTTACTAAACCACTTCACCGCTTCGGATGAATTCTTAGATCCCCCTTCACCCGAGTAATACATAACACCAAGCGCAACTTGTGCATCTGTATACCCCTGTTCAGCAGCTTTACGATACCACTTCCTGGCTTGAGCATAATCTAGCGGCACCCCCTTTCCTTCATAGTACATGTCGCCAAGCCGTCCTTGTCCAATGGCATCGCCTTGATCTGCCGCCTTCCGGTACCACTTCACCGCTTCTATATAATCTCGCGGTACGTCTTTGCCCGCGGCGTAAGCCCTTCCAAGGAGCCATTGATCAACCGCAACCCCATGTTCAGCCCCCTTGATGAGGCCCTTTAGAGTCTCGGCCGAAGAAATGCTGTAGAAAAAGATCGAAATAGAAACAATAAATACTGCTGTAATCAATTTCCTCATTGCCCATTCCTCGTTGCTCGATCCCCCTCGGCCAAGGCTTCGGTTCTGCAAACGTAAGCGCCGTGCCTAGTCATGCCGTACCATCGTTGGCCCTTATAGTGGAAGACCCCGGTTGGAAGATTGAGCCAAACAATAATATCGTTAGGGCAATGCTGTTGGGCGGCTTGCTCAGTTTGGAACAGGTCTAGGGCTGAAGCGTATCCGGGATAAAGAAAAAGAAGGAAGAGAAGCAGAACAGCACGTAGAGTTTTCATTCTTTGTCCCTGCCGATTGCCGTGAGGAAATCAATTTTACGCCAAAATATGGGAAGGGTATGCCCCTACGCGGAGGGAAAATGAAATCTGACAAAGTAGAATTAAGCAAGCTTCGAAAAAGCCTAAATCTATCGACACAGAATTAATTGCCCAGAAGGAAATATATCAACCTCACTTTTTCCGGCTACAAAATCAAACTCGCCGGTTTGTCTGATAGCCCCTTTAAGAGCAAGCCTTCTAAGTCTTTCCTTCCGTGAAAGACCGGGCGCACAAGGGTCTTCAGATTCTTTGTTTTCAGATCCAGTCGTTGCAACTGTGAGATGATCGGCAGAAGAGGGATTTGTTGTAGACGAACTTGTCCTGGGGGCTGGAGATTGTTGGGTGCTGCTTTCCTGCACTTGAGTGGAAGCTCGCTGATTATGTGACGAGCCAATGGCTATATAAGCAAATAATCCGATAACCAAGATAACGGATGCTATCGTCAATATCCCCACAATCACTCTCCATATTGTCGCTGCCCATCCGATTGCCATTGCCAGAACAATTGCTATAGTTTCGTCAAATCCATAAACCACCACACAAAACAAAAGCGACCATGGAAATAGCGCAACCATTAATGTGGTTGCGAGAGATGCGCGAAGGAAATCTATGATCGTTTCATTATTTTCCATCACGTTACTTTCTTGCTCGTACGTTGCCATCGCCATCCTTTTGATGAAAGCCTCGTATTGCCGAGAGGAAATCAATTCTACGCCAAAATATGGGAAGGGTACTGCATCATGCAATTCCCCCGACCGGGGTTCCCCGAGTTTGGCGACCTGCGGGAAGGGGCTGTATTTCCAGAATCGGGTTACAAGAGGGTTACATGAAATGCAGCAAAGACAAATGGCCTAGAGAAATTATCTATAAGCCATTGTTTTATTGGTGGGTCCGCACGGACTTGAACCGTGGACCAAGGGATTATGAGTCCCCTGCTCTAACCAACTGAGCTACAGACCCGAAACTCTTTTTGTTCTACTGATCAGGCCTCGTTTTGGCTCCGCCGCAATGAAGCTTGATGCAGGCATCAAGCTTCATTGTCCAGGAAGCTGCGCAGGCGCTCGGAGCGGGACGGATGCCTCAGCTTCCTCAGCGCCTTGGCTTCGATCTGGCGGATGCGCTCGCGGGTGACGTCGAACTGCTTGCCGACTTCTTCCAGCGTGTGGTCCGTGTTCATCTCGATGCCGAAGCGCATCCTCAGCACCTTCGCTTCCCTCGGGGTGAGGGTGTCGAGGATGTCCTTGGTCACGCCCCTCAGGCTCGCGTAGACCGCGGCTTCCACGGGCGCCATGGTCGCTGCGTCCTCGATGAAGTCGCCCAGATGAGAATCGTCGTCGTCGCCGATCGGCGTTTCCATGGAGATCGGCTCCTTGGAGATCTTCAGGATCTTCCTGATCTTGTCCTCGGGCATTTCCATCTTCTCGGCGAGCACCGCGGGATCGGGCTCCTGCCCGGTTTCCTGCAATATCTGCCTGGAGATCCTGTTCATCTTGTTGATCGTCTCGATCATGTGCACCGGGATCCTGATGGTCCTCGCCTGGTCCGCGATCGAGCGGGTGATCGCCTGCCTGATCCACCAGGTCGCGTAGGTCGAGAACTTGTAGCCGCGCCTGTATTCGAACTTGTCGACCGCCTTCATCAGGCCGATGTTGCCTTCCTGGATCAGGTCGAGGAACTGCAGTCCGCGGTTGGTGTACTTCTTGGCGATCGAGATCACGAGCCTCAGGTTGGCTTCGGTCATTTCGCGCTTGGCGCGGCGTGCCCTGGCTTCGCCGGTCGACATCTGCCTGTTGATTTCCTTCAGGTCCTTGATCGCCATGCCCGCGAGATGCTGGACGGAAATGATCTTTTCCTGCTGCTCGACGATGGCATGCTGGAAGCGGGATAATGCCTCGCTGTAGGAATTCCCTGCCTCGATCTCGCCGATGACCCAGTCCAGGTTGACTTCGTTGCCGATGAACACCTTGATGAAGTGGGTCCTGGGCATGCCGGCCTTGTTCACGCAAAGGTTGGTGATCTCGCGCTCGTATCCCCTCACTTCGTCGACCAGCGACCTCAGGCTGTCGCAGAAGGATTCGACCTTCTTCGCCGAAAAGCGGATGGAAAGCAGTTCCTTGGAAATCTTCTCCTGAAGCTCGGCATGTTCTGCGTCGGGTTCGCCCTTCGCCCTGATTTCCTGCATCCTGTCGAAGGCTTCCCTGATCACGGCGAAGTGGACCATGGCGTCTTCCTTCAGCTTCAGCAAGCTCGCGCTCGCCATGCCGCCGCCTTCTTCCTCTTCCTCCTCGTCCATGTCGATGTCGGATTCCATGGAAGACTCGGCTTCCATGAGCATCTCTTCCTCGGCGGCATCGGCGTCGATGATGCCGTCGACCAGCTCGTCGATGCGCATTTCGTCGCGCTCGATCGCGGAAACCATTTCCAGCATCTCGGCGATCGTGGTCGGGCAGGCGGAAATCGCCTGGATCATGTACTTCAGGCCTTCCTCGATCCTTTTCGCGATCTCGATCTCGCCTTCGCGGGTCAGCAGCTCGACCGAGCCCATTTCGCGCATGTACATCCTGACGGGATCTGTGGTCCTGCCGAATTCGGAATCGACGGTGGAAAGGGCGGCTTCCGCTTCCTCGACGACGTCCTCGTCGTTCACGACGGTCGCATCCGACATCAGGAGGGTTTCGGCATCGGGCGCTTCGTCGTAGACGGAAATGCCCATGTCGTTGATCATGGCGATGACGCCTTCGATCTGCTCGGCGTCGAGCATGTCGTCGGGAAGGTGGTCGTTGATTTCAGCGTAAGTGAGGTAGCCGCGCTCCTTGCCCAGAACGATGAGGTTCTTCAGGCGTATTCGCCTCTCCTCGATGTCGCTCGGTTGAACGTCGGTCTGCCCGGTCAGGCTCTGCTCGCTGTCTTTGGCCATCACACCAATCCCTGTTCAAAATACTCAGTAAAACTGAACATTATACCTTAAACTGATCCCTTTATTTAATTTTTCTGAAATGAATTTAATTTCTTCTGCAAGAGCAGGTATTCCTGCTTCCCGTCCTCCGTCCATCCGGAAGAATTCGCTGCATTGATCAGCTGTTCCATCCTTGCCCTGCACACGCGTTCCAGGTACTGCCGCCAGGCGTCCATGAACTCCGTGGACAGCTCCTCTTCGCTTAATCTCGCTTCCTCGAGATTGAAGAGGCCGGGCCTGATCTCCTCGAGAAGCGCTTCCTCGTCCCTTCCCCTGAAATGCTCGATGATGCCTGCGGCATTCGTCTCCTCCTCCGAGAGGAAATCGAGCAGATTGCCGAGGGCCGCGATCTCGGCGCCGCCGACCCCGGATATCGCCGCATCCGGATCGATTTCGCTTCTGTCTACAAGTGTAGCAAGCGCTGGAGAATGCATGAGCATTTCGAGCAGCTTTCTCACGACATTGGGTCTTTTTCCTGGGGTTTTTCTCGGCGGGATTTTCTCTGACCTTGCAGGCAATTTGACCTGGAAAAGGGCGTCGAGTTCAGAAAGCTCCACTTTCGCGATTTCGGCGATGCGCTTTCTCAGCATGAGGGCCAGATTCGGCGCATTGATCCTGGCGAGATAAGGTTTCGCTTCGTGCAGGAAGGCCGCTCTGCCTTCGGCATTGTTCAGGTTGACCTTCGAGGAGAGCTCGTTGACGAGGAAGATGGAAAGCGGCAGCGCCTCCTTCAGCAGGGCTTCGAATTTCGCCTTGCCGGATTTCCTGACGTAGCTGTCCGGGTCTTCTCCTTCGGGCAGGAAAAGGAAGGCGACTTCCTTGCCGTCCTGGACCTGGGCAAGGCTGTTTTCGAGCGCCCGCCATGCGGCCCGCCTGCCCGCATTGTCGCCGTCGAAGCAGAAGACGACGTGATCGGACTGCTTCATGAGCTTTTGGGCATGGAATTCCGTGGTCGCAGTTCCCAGGGTTGCGACCGCGTAATCGATGCCGTTTTGCGCGAGCGCGACGACGTCCATGTAGCCTTCGACGACCAGCGCCATGGACGCTTCCTGGATCGCTTTCCTGGCAAGGAAAAGGCCGTAGAGCTCCCTGCCCTTTTCGAAAAGGGGGGTCTCGGGGGAGTTCAGGTATTTCGGCTCGCCCTGCCCGATGACCCTTCCGCCGAAGCCGATGATCCTGCCCCTTCCGTCCTGGATCGGGAAAATGATCCTGTCCCTGAACCTGTCGTAGCGCTTGCCTTCCCCTGCGATGACGAGCCCGGATTCGACCAGGGCTTCCGACTCGTAGTCCGGGAAAACATGGGAAAGATTGCGCCATTCGCCCGGCGCATAGCCGATGCCGAAGCGCGCTGCGATTTCGCCCGTCAGGCCGCGCCTTTTCAGGTAATCGATGGCTTGGGCAGATTGCTTGAGTTCATCGCGGTAGTATTTCGACGCCTGCTGAAGCATGTCGTACAGGTCGGGAGACTTTTTCTCCTGTCTGGATCCTGCCTCTTCCGGGACGGGAATGCCGAGGTTCGCCGCGAGATCCTTGATCGCCTCGACGTAATTCAGCCCGCCGTGGGCCATGAGGAATCCGATGGCGTTCCCGTGCGCGCCGCAGCCGAAGCAGTGATAGAACTGCTTGGTCGGGCTCACCGTGAAAGAGGGGGTTTTTTCGTCGTGGAAGGGGCAGCACGCGACATAGTTCGCGCCAGCCTTCCTCAGCTGGACATGGCGACCGACCACGTCGACGATGTCGACCCGGTTGAGCAGATCCTGGATGAAGGATTGCGGAATCATTCGCCCGGCGGACGAAGATTACCTTGAAAGCCTGGTCTTGACCGCGGCGGACACCGCACCCATGTCGGCGCGGCCTGCGAGTTTTCCTTTGAGGATGCCCATCACCTTGCCCATGTCGGCTGGGCCGGACGCGCCAGTCTCGAGCACGGCGGCTTCAACTTCAGCCGCGATTTCGGAGGCGCCGAGCTGCTCGGGCATGTAATGCTGCAATATGGAAAGCTCGAATTTTTCGGCATCCGCGAGGTCCTGGCGGGAAGCCGCCTCGAATTGCGATATCGAATCGCGCCGCTGCTTGATCATCTTTTCGATGACCGAGACGACGTCAGCGTCGCTGAGGTCGCGGCGCTCGTCCACTTCTTTCTGCTTGATCGCCGCGAGCAGGAGCCTGATTGCGGAAAGCCGGGACGAATCGCGGCTGCGCATCGCAGCCTTCATGTCCTCGGAAATGCTTTCCTTGAGGCCCATCAATAGAGCTTGGGGGGGAGAAGCTGGCTGCGCAGTCTCTTGTAGTGACGCTTGACCGCTGCCGCCATCTTGCGCTTGCGCTCGGCAGTGGGCTTTTCATAGAATTCGCGGGCGCGAAGTTCGGTCAGCAGACCGGTCTTTTCGATGGTGCGCTTGAAGCGGCGCATCGCGACTTCGAACGGCTCGTTTTCCTTGACCCTGACGCTAGGCATAGGTTGAATCCTCAGGTGCGTGAATTGAAAACCCAGAATCATACCAGAAAGAAAGTTTCTTTGCATGCGAAATTCTTTATGGATAAACTGCCATCATGCTGATACTCGGAATCGAATCCTCCTGCGACGAAACCGGCGTCGCGCTCTATGACACGGAAGAAGGCCTCCTGTCCCATGCGCTTCACAGCCAGATCGCGATGCACGGCGAATACGGCGGGGTCGTCCCCGAACTCGCCTCGCGCGACCACATCAGGCGCGTCCTCCCATTGTCCCGCGAAGTGCTCGCCAAGTCGAAAAGGACCCTGCAGCAAATCGACGGCATCGCCTACACGAAGGGGCCGGGGCTGGCTGGCGCCCTTCTCGTCGGCGCATCGGTCGCCGCATCCCTGGGCTATGCCTTGAAAAAGCCGGTGATCGGGGTTCACCACCTCGAAGGGCATCTCCTTTCGCCTCTTCTTTCAAAGCGCGCGCCCGGATTCCCCTTCCTGGCCCTGCTCGTCTCGGGCGGGCATACCCAGCTCGTCAGGGTGGAAGGGCTCGGGCAATACGAACTGCTTGGAGACACCCTGGACGATGCTGCAGGGGAGGCTTTCGACAAGACGGCAAAGCTCCTCGGGCTCGGCTATCCGGGGGGAGCTGCGCTCTCCAGGCTCGCCGAAAAGGGGAATCCTTCGCGGTTCAGGCTCCCCAGGCCGATGATCAACAGCGGCGACCTCGATTTCAGCTTCAGCGGGCTCAAGACCGCTGCGCTCACCCTGGTGAAGAGCCATCCGGATCTGGACGAGCAAACGCGCGCTGACATCGCGCGCGCCTTCCAGGATGCCATCGTGGAGGTGCTCGTGAAGAAGGCGAAAGATGCGGCGAAGCGCAGCAATCTGGAGAGGCTGGTCGTCGCGGGCGGCGTGAGCGCGAACAGCGAATTGCGCCGCAGGCTCGATTCGAGCAGGCTGGACGTTTATTATCCTGAGCTCGAATTCTGCACGGACAACGGCGCGATGATCGCCTATGCAGGGGCATTGCGCTTTCTTTCCGGCGCGCTCCCCGAGAAGGACTTCGCCGTCAGGGCGAGGTGGGATCTTTTTTCCGCCTGAAGCTGCCTTCCTCCCCGCTTGCGAGCTTCAGCATGTTCGACTTGTGGCGCCAGACGAGGAGCAGGCTCATGGTCAGCAGGGCGAGCGTCATGATGTTCTGCCCGAGGAAGAAGAGGGCATAGACGGGCGCAAGCAGGGCTGCAATAATGGCGGAAAGCGAGGATATCCTCGTGATCAGGAAGACGGCGAGCCATGTTCCGGCAACGGATGCGCCGAGCCAGAAATTCAGGCCGAAAGAGACGCCCAGTGCCGTCGCGACCCCTTTTCCGCCCTTGAATTTGAGAAACACGGGAAAGAGATGCCCCAGGAAGACGGCAAGGGACGCCGCCGCGACCACGGCAGGCAGCCCGGAATAATGCTGGGCGAGGAGAACGGCGACCGTTCCCTTGATGCCGTCGCCGAAGAGGGTCAGCGCCGCAGCCGCCTTCTTTCCGGTCCTCATGACATTGGTTGCGCCAGGGTTTCCGGAGCCGTAGGTCCTGGGGTCGGGAAGTCCGAAAAACTTGCTCGATAATACCGCGAAGGAAATGGAGCCGATCAGGTAAGGGATGAGAATTGCCGCTATCTTGAGCATGCCAAATATCTTAGAATGTCGAACCGCAATTCTACCTGATCGAGCAGAAAATGGACGTCATCTTCATCAAGGAATTCCGCGCGGAAACGGTGATCGGGATATACGAATGGGAGAGGAACATTCCTCAGCCCATCGAGATCGACATGGAAATAGGCATTCCCGAGCAGGCTGCATCGAGCGACGAGATCGTCGACACGATCGACTACGGCAAGGTCGTCCTGCGCTTCAGGGAAGTGCTCGCGGAGCACCGGTTCGCGCTGCTTGAAGCACTTGCAGGGCATCTCGCGCAGATCGTCCTGAGCGAATTCGGCTCTCCGTGGGTGAAGCTTTCGATCGCCAAGATCGACGCGATGAACGGCGTGAAGCGCCTGGGGGTCAGGATGGAGCGGAGTCGCTAGCGGCAGGATGGAATGTAGGCCAGGTATTCGGCATAGAGATTTTCGCCGATGGGACGCATGGCGCTCGCCATGATGTATTGGGCGATCTTCATGTCTTCGATGGCGATATGCTTGCACAGCCATTCGTTGAGAAAGTGGAGCAGATCTTCCGGGAATTCCTGTCCGTGGCGTATCTTGGACAGCATGGTGTTGAGCTGCATCAGGAGCTCGGTATGAATGATCGAATGCTCGTGCACTTCCGGGTAGCCGATTTCGTGCATCAGATTTTCTTCGCTGACGAAGTGGAATTCAGCGAACTTTCTCAATTCCACGATCACCCACCTCAACCGCTGCTGGGACACGTGCGTCTTGATTGCGATATCCAGTTTCCGGCAAAGCAGCACCAGCATCCTGTGCTGCATGTCGATCAGGTCATTGCCCAATTCGAGTTTGGTTTGCCAATGGATGTACATGTCGATTTCCGTCGAGTCCACTACCTTCAAGTGTAGACCGGTTTGTTCTAACGGAAATGCAACTAACCCCTAGGATGGTGCTTCTCGTGCAGGGATTTCAGGCGCTCCCTCGCGACATGGGTATAGATCTGGGTCGTCGAGACGTCCGAATGGCCGAGCAGAAGCTGGACTACCCTGAGGTCGGCGCCATGGTTGAGCAGGTGGGTGGCGAAGGCGTGGCGCAGCGTGTGGGGCGAGAGGGGTTTGGCAATGCCCGCTTTTGCCGCATGGCGCTTGATCAGGTACCAGAAAGCCTGCCTGCTCATCATGCTCCCCCTGGAAGTGACGAAGAGGTGGTCGCTTTTTTTGCCGTCCAGGATGAGCGGGCGCGCATCCTTCATGTAGCGTGAAATCCAGTCTATGGCTTCTTCCCCGATGGGAACCAGCCTTTCCTTGCTCCCCTTTCCGCTGATCCTGACCACCCCCATGTCGAGGCTGACCTGGGCGAGCCTGAGCCCGACGAGTTCCGAGACGCGCAGCCCGCTCGCATAAAGCACTTCAAGCATCGCCCTGTCCCTGAGCCCTGTCGGATGCCCCGTTTCGGGCGAATCGAGGAGCTGTTCGACGTCCGATTCGGAAAGGCTTTTAGGCAATCCCCTGGAAAGCTTCGGAGATTCGATCTCCAGGGTCGGATCCCGTGTTATTTTTCCCCGGTCGAGGGCGAACCTGAAAAAGCGCTTGATGCTGGAGAGCTCTCGGCTGGTCGTCGAGGCCTTCTTTTTCGACTGGTGCGCGAGAAAGGAGAGGAGCAGCGCATGGTCGGCTTCGAGCAGGTTCTTCTTGTCGAGAAAGCGCGAGAGCTGCTTCAGATCGCTCCTGTAGCTATCGATGGTGTTCCTGGAAAGTCCGTCTTCCAGCCAGAGGGTATCGCAGAATTCGTCTAGAAGATCAATATGATTCATGCTCGATGAGCCAGCGCTTGATCGAAAGGGGGAGCCCTTCGCCCTTGTGCATGAATCCGCCCAGACCTTGTGCGGAAACCACTCTGTGGCAGGGAATCAGGATGGGAATCGGATTCGATCCGCAAGCCTGCCCGACGGCGCGGGGGGAAGAATGAAGATATTTCGAGATGTCGCCGTATTGCAGCGTTTTTCCCGGCGGGATTCTCGCGATTTCCTTCCAGACCTTCATCTGGAAAGGCGTGCCGGAAAGCCTGATCGGTATTTCGAATCTGAAACCGGGGTCGGACAGATAGGCATTCAGCTGATCGCACACTTCCCTCGCGAGCATGCTTTCGGGCTCGAGCAATGATTCGGCGGGGGGCAGGAAATCGATTCTGCTCAGGCAGTTTTCCATGATACGGATGCCGAGCACACCGAACGGGGCAGCGATCTTGGCATCATAATTCACTTCCATTTGTCGGCGAGCGCCTTGGCGTCGGCTTCCAGTCCCGCCTCCTTCAGCCGCTCTATGCAAAGGATGCCCGCGGGGTCTCCCTTCTTGCCGGTGGTTGCCTGGAAATAATAGGCTGCGGCAACTGCCGGGTCGCCCGAGATCCTGGCGAGATGCATCAGTATCTGCCTTTTCGATGCGGAATCGGCGATTTGCAGCAGCGATTCGAGCAGGGATTTCGGCGGCGGCGAGATCAGCCTGAGGACGGAGAGCGCAAGATTCGAAGACCGGGGGTCCAGGGAAGATTTGCCCTTGAAATAGCCTTCGACCATGCTGGATGCTTTGGCAAACTGGCCTGTCTTGGCATAGGCGAAGGCGAGCTTCAATGGGGCTTCCTTCTGCAGGGTCAGCACTTCCCAGAATTTCGCGCAGGAGGCATAGTCGCCCGAATCGTAGGCCATTTCCCCCAGGGCTGCTTTCGCATCTACCGGCAGGTCGCTTCTTCCGGAGAAGAGGGCGAGCGCGACCCTGGGCTCGCCCTTCAATGAATCGACGAGGGAGTCAAGCGCCTTCTGGTCCTTTTCACGGGACGAGAGATAGGCGAGCAGCGACCTTGCGGCATAGGGGTCGGTGATCTTTGCGATCGAGTCAAGCCATGAAGCGTAGTCCCCCTGCAGCAATGCGTACTGGTTGGAAAATCCGGGGGCGTGGTCGAGATAGCTTTGCCAGAGGGTTTTTCCGTCGAGCTTGCCGGCTGCGACCTGCGCTTCTTTTGCGCGGATGTCTAGGACTGGGTCCTTCCCCGATCTTGCAGCGATCTGAAGGATTTCGGGATCGTTCCCGGCGAGCTTCATCGCATCCATCGCGCCGATCAGGCCCGTTTCAAGCTCGACCCTCACCCTGACGGGATCCTTCTCGTCGAGGCCGACGAGCCATGGAACGGATTCCTTCGCCATGTCCGCATCGAGAAGCCCGCCGACGAATAGCTCGGCCTCGGCCACGGTGACGGGATGGTAGTCCTGGTCGAAGCGAAGCATGGCGTAATAGGCGCTTCTCCAGTCCTTTTCCATGAGCAGGGCTCCGATTGAATCCAGCCTTGCCTTTCTCAGTTCGGTCTTGGAGAGGCTTCCCTTCCAGATCGCCTGGGCGAGGAAATTCCGCGCCGTTTCCGGCTTTTTCAGGGAAAGAGCTGAATTCGCAGCAAGCAAGGCATTCTCTTTGGAGAAGGGCAGGGTTTTGGCGATCTTCAGCGCCTGTTCATTCTTGCCGGATTTCTCGAGCATTCTGAATTCCAGATCGTTCCATTTATCGTCTGGTTTTGCCTGGGGATGATCGAGCATGAAGGCAAGTGCGAGTTTGTCCGCCCCGGCGGACGTCATGGAAGAGGCGACGTCGAAATCGGCGGCCCACACATTCAGGGCGCAGGCAGAAAGCAGGAAGGACAGGAAGTATTTCAGCATTGTTCCCAGGGCAGTCCTTCGTATCGCCAGCCGTTCTGGCTGCTCCGCTTGTGGGATTCGTCCAGATCCCCTTCGAAGCCGTGCAGCACGTTGTAGACTTCCTTGTAGCCCGAGTCCTTCAGCGCCTTGCCGGCTTCCAGCGACCGGACGCCGCTTCTGCAGATGAGCAGGATGGGCCGGACTTCGTTGGCGATTGTCTTCACCTGGGCCACGAAATCGGGATTGATTTCCCATTCCGGCCCGTCGTTCCACGGGACATGGATGGCCCCCACGGGATGGCCGACGAAGAGAAATTCGATGGTGCTGCGCACGTCGATGAGCACCGCGTTCGGGTCTTTCCTGAGGAACTGGAAAGCTTCATTGGGATTCAGCGATTTCATGGTCTTCCTCTCTTTCAGATTGATTATATCCCGATATGTTAAAATCCGGTCAATCAACAGATTTGCAAGGATGTCATGAGCGCAGAACTTCTTTCTTCACTCCTCGAAAAGAGGATACTCGTTCTCGATGGTGCGATGGGGACAATGATCCAGAGATACAAGCTGGGTGAAGCCGATTACCGGGGGGAGCGCTTCAAGGATTTTCCTCGGGATCTCAAGGGCAACAACGACCTGCTGCTGCTGACCAAACCTGAAGTGATCAGCGAGATTCACCGCGCTTACCTGGAAGCGGGCGCGGACATCATCGAAACCAACACCTTCGGCGCGAACGGGACGACCCTGCACGCCTACGACATGGCGTCGCTCTGCTACGAATTGAACGTCGCAGGCGCGCGCATCGCGCGCGAGGCATGCGATGCCTATGCCACGCCGGAGAAGCCGCGCTTTGTCGCGGGCGTATTGGGCCCAACCGACAAGACCGCCACCATCTCGCCAGACGTGAACGATCCCGCTGCGCGCAACATCACGTTCGATCAGCTTGTTGCTGACTATTCTCTCGCAACTTGCGGGCTGATGGACGGCGGCGCGGACATGATCCTGATCGAAACCATTTTCGATACGCTGAATGCGAAGGCGGCCATCTTCGCCGTCCAGTCCGTGTTCGAGGAGCGCGGAGTCAGCCTGCCGATCATGATCTCGGGAACCATTACCGATGCGTCGGGAAGGACGCTGACCGGGCAGACCACCGAGGCCTTCTACAATTCCCTCATCCACGCGGAGCCCATTTCCATCGGGCTCAATTGCGCCCTCGGCGCAGAGGAATTGCGCCAGTACGTGGAGGAACTTTCCCGCGTCGCAAATTGCTATGTGAGCGCTCACCCCAATGCGGGGCTTCCCAATCCGCTCGCGCCGACAGGATATGACGACACGCCCGAAAACATGGCTGGCCATATCGCCGAATGGGCGAGAAGCGGGTATCTCAACATCGTCGGTGGCTGCTGCGGCACTTCCCCAGATTTCATCCGCGCGATCGCAAAAGCGGTGGAAGGCGTCCCCCCCCGGAAAATTCCCGAGATTCCTGTCGCATGCCGCTTGTCCGGGCTCGAGCCCTTCAACATCGGAGACAGCTCGCTCTTCGTCAATGTCGGCGAGCGCGCCAACGTCACCGGGTCGGCCAAGTTCAAGCGCCTCATTCTGGACGGCAATTACGACGAAGCGCTGGAAGTGGCCAAGCAGCAGGTGGAAACCGGCGCCCAGGTGATCGACGTCAACATGGACGAGGCGATGCTGGACGGCGAAGCTGCCATGGTGAAATACCTGAACCT
This sequence comes from Pseudomonadota bacterium, assembly GCA_021802545.1. Taxonomy (GTDB): domain Bacteria; phylum Pseudomonadota; class Gammaproteobacteria; order Burkholderiales; family JABEVD01; genus JABEVD01. Next base: position 16,493 of record JAJZRS010000026.1, on the reverse strand, counting down.
CATCGCATCGGAGCCGGACATTTCCCGCGTGCCCGTCATGATCGACTCGTCCAAGTGGAGCATCATCGAGGCGGGATTGAAATGCGTGCAGGGAAAAAGCATCGTCAATTCGATCTCGCTGAAGGAGGGGGAGGAGAATTTCCTCAAGTACGCGAGACTCGTCCGCAAATACGGCGCGGCAGCTGTGGTGATGGCTTTCGACGAAGCGGGGCAGGCGGATACCTTCGAACGCAAGGTCGAGATCTGCAAGCGCAGTTACGACATCCTTGTGGAAAAGGCGGGCTTTTTGCCCGAAGACATCATCTTCGATCCGAACATTTTCGCCATCGCGACAGGAATCGAGGAGCACAACAACTACGCAGTCGATTTCATCGAGGCGACTGCATGGATCAGGAAGAACCTGCCCTACGCCAAGATTTCTGGCGGGGTCAGCAACGTCTCCTTCTCTTTCCGCGGCAACGAGAAGGTACGTGAAGCGATCCATACCGTTTTCCTGTATCACGCCATCAAAGCCGGAATGAGCATGGGCATCGTGAACGCCGGGCAGCTCGGCGTCTACGAGGAAATTCCTGCCGAGCTGAGGGAAGCGGTGGAAAACGTTGTGCTCAACAGAAGCATGGATGCAGGCGAAAAGCTGGTGCAGCTTGCCGAGACGGTCAAGGGGGAAGGCAAAGCTCAGGTCGAAGACCTCGAATGGCGCAATGGACCGGTAGGCGAGCGGCTCGCCCATGCGCTCGTGCGCGGCATCACCACGTACATCATCGAGGACACCGAGGAAGCCAGGCTTGCTGCAGCCCAGACAGTTGACGTGATCGAAGGCCCGTTGATGGACGGCATGAACGTGGTGGGTGACCTGTTCGGCTCGGGCAAGATGTTCCTGCCCCAGGTGGTGAAAAGCGCGCGCGTGATGAAGCAGGCCGTGGCGCATCTCGTGCCCTATATCGAGGCCGAGAAGGCCAAATCCGGCCAATCCAAGCCGAAGGGCAAGATCGTGATGGCCACCGTCAAGGGCGACGTGCACGATATCGGCAAGAACATCGTCACCGTGGTGCTGCAGTGCAACAATTTCGAAGTGGTGAACATGGGGGTGATGCAGCCTTGCCAGCAGATTCTCGACAAGGCAAAGGAAGTGGGCGCTGACATCGTCGGGCTTTCAGGACTGATCACCCCCTCCCTCGAGGAAATGGCTCATGTGGCGAAGGAAATGGAAAGGCAGGGCTTCAGCATTCCGCTCCTGATCGGCGGCGCGACCACTTCCCGCGTTCACACCGCGGTCAAGATCGAGCCTAATTATCCTTCTGGCACCACGGTCTACGTTCCCGACGCATCCCGCGCGGTCGGGGTCTGCAGCAGCCTCCTGAGCGAGACGCTGAACGAGGATTACGTCTCGAACATCAAGGCCGAGTACGACAAGGTGAGAATGCAGCATGCCGGAAAGAAAGGGCAGGGGCCGCATCATTCTTTGCTCGAGGCGAGGCGTCACGGTCTTGCGACGGACTGGGGCAATTACGTTCCGCCGGTGCCGAATTTCATCGGTTTGAAGGTGCTCGAAGACTATTCGCTGGCGGAGATTGCGAAATGCATCGACTGGACCCCTTTCTTCCAGACATGGGAACTTGCAGGAAGGTATCCGAAGATACTGCAGGACGAAGTCGTCGGAAGCGAGGCGAAAAAGCTCTTCGATGACGCTCAGGCCATGCTTGGCAGGATCATAAAAGAGAAGTGGCTGAAGGCGAATGCCGTATTCGGCATTTATCCCGCGAACAGCGTGAATTCGGACGACATCGAGATCTATTCGGACGAATCGAGAACGAAGGTCGGAATGGTCTTCCACAATCTCAGGCAGCAGATGGTGAAGCCGCAGGGAAAGCCCAACCTCTGCCTCGGCGACTTCATCGCGCCCAAGGATTCCGGCGCCAAGGACTATATCGGCGCATTCGCCGTGACGGCTGGAATCGGCATCGAGAAGAAGCTTTCCGAATTCGAAAAGGATCACGACGACTACAACGGCATCATGCTCAAGGCGCTTGCCGACAGGCTGGCCGAGGCTTTCGCGGAGCATCTGCACATGCGCGTGAGGCGGGAATTCTGGGGCTATGCAGCCGACGAGGATCTCGACAACGAAGGCCTGATCGAGGAGAAGTACAGGGGGATCAGGCCCGCTCCGGGCTACCCGGCATGCCCGGACCATACCGAGAAGGAGGCGCTCTTCAGGCTGCTGGATGCCGAGAACAATGCCGGGATTTCGATCACGGAGAGCTTCGCGATGCTGCCCGCCTCTTCAGTGAGCGGATTCTATTTTTCGCACCCCCAATCCGCCTATTTCGCCACGGGCAAGGTGGACCGCGACCAGGTCGAGGATTATGCAATCAGGAAGGGGATGGAAATCGACATCGCGGAGAGATGGCTCGCCCCGGTACTTTCGTACAAATAAAAATGCCCGCGACGAGCGCGGGCCAAAGGAGGAGATACAGGACCCATGATACGCCGTCAATCTTACGGGACCATTAAGGCGAATCGGGGCAAAAAAACACCCGCGACGAGCGCGGGTGAAAGGGGGAGGTACGGTTCGAATAATACCAGCGGATTCTTATATTCCCCTTAAGCTTGGGTCTTTTGACCTCGATTATCCTATGCCGCATAATAACCGGCTTTCCAGCAAGGACTCGGATTGACGCAAAAACCGCTAGACAGCCTGACGTTGTACAAACGACTGATGCGCTATGTCGTTCCTCACTGGAAGGCCTTCCTGGTTTCGGTCGTCTGCATCGCGATCGTTGCAGCGACGGAACCCGCGCTGCCCGCCCTGATGAAGCCGATGCTCGACGGCGGATTCGTCGGCAAGGACAAGACGCTCATCCATCTCATTCCCATGCTCATCGTGCTTCTCTTCCTGGTGAGGGGAAGCGCGAACTTCGCCGGCGCCTATGCCATCAACTGGGTGGGAAACAAGCTGGTGATGGATCTGAGGATGGACATGTTCGGCAAGCTGATCAGGCTGCCCACCGCCTATTTCGACGACCATGTCAGCGGCAACCTGATTTCCAAGCTGACTTTCGACGTCACCCAGGTGACGCTGGCTGCCACCAACGTGGTGCTGATCTCGGTCAAGGATACCCTGACGATTTTCGGCCTGCTGGGGTGGCTCTTCTATCTCAACTGGACACTCACCCTGTTGTCGCTCGTCATGGCGCCGCTGATTGCCATCGTCATCAAGACGATCAGCAAGCGGCTGAGGCAGACCAGCCGCGATACCCAGCGCGCCATGGGGGAAATCACCCAGGTCCTGGAAGAGGGCATAGAATGCAATCCCGTCGTCAAGCTCTACGGTGGGCAGGAATACGAAATGAAGCGCTTTTACGAGAGCGCCAACCGGGTCAGGCGCTTCAACATCAAGCAGTCGGCAGCCGCAGCCGCGAACGTGCCCATCGTCCAGATGATCGCTGCAATCTCCCTGGCGGTCATCGTCTATCTCGCGACCTTGCAGTCGAGCTCTGACAAGACGACGGTCGGCGGTTTCGTCTCCTTCATCACCGCGATGCTGATGCTGACCGCTCCGATGAAGCGGATCACCGGGATGAGCGAATACCTGCAGAAAGGGCTTGCCGCGGCGGAGAGCATATTCGGGCTGATCGACGAGGAGGCCGAACCCGACACTGGAAAGACCGTGCTCACGGATGCGAAGGGGGAAATCGAATTCGTTGACGTGACTTTTTCCTATGCGGAAAGCGCAAAGCCTGCGCTCGACAATTTCAGCCTGAAGATCCCGGCAGGGGAGACGCTCGCCCTGGTGGGCGCGTCCGGCAGCGGAAAAACCACGCTTGCCAACCTGATTCCCCGCTTCTATCATCCCACCAAGGGGAAAATACTGCTCGATGGGCACGACATCAACGAGCTCGCCCTGGAGAATCTGCGAGACAACATCGCTTTCGTCAGCCAGCATGTCGTGCTCTTCAATGACACGGTCGCTGCCAACATCGCTTACGGCAAGATGGGGGGAGCAGGCCGGGAGGATATCGAAGCTGCCGCGAAAGCAGCCCATGCGCTGGATTTCATCAAGGAAATGCCCCAGGGCATGGATACGTTGATCGGCGAGAACGGAGTGAAGCTTTCCGGAGGGCAGCGCCAGCGGCTGGGCATCGCGCGTGCGCTGCTCAAGGACGCGCCTGTGCTGATACTGGACGAAGCGACTTCTGCGCTCGATTCGGAATCCGAGAAGCACGTTCAGGCAGCGCTCGAAACATTGATGAAAGGCAGGACGACGATCGTCATCGCCCACAGGCTGTCGACCATCGAGAAGGCGGACAGGATCGTCGTGATGCAGAAGGGAAGGATCATGGAAGTCGGGCGGCACAAGGATCTTCTGGAATCGAACGGCATCTATGCCAACCTGTACAGGATCCAGTACGACTCCCACAAGGGGTGAAAGATGAAACTGCTCGAGACGATTTTCGAAGGCGCGCTCTGGCGCAGCCGCTATGTCGTGATCTTCGCCGTGGTGGCGAGCATGATAGCAGGCTTTTCAGTCTTCTACATGGCCACCGTCGACGTGGTCTATCTCGTCCTGCACATCGTTCACTACGCCGATCCAGGCATTTCCCAGCCGGACAGGCTGGCGCTACACCAGGAAACCATCACCCATATTGTCGAAGTCGTCGACGGCTACCTGCTTGCCACGGTGATGCTGATCTTTTCGCTAGGCCTCTACGAGCTTTTCATCAGCGACATCGACGAAGCCAAGGGTGAGGCGAGATCGAGCAGGATACTCGTCATCGAAAGCCTGGATGATCTGAAGGCGAGGCTGGCCAAGGTGATCCTGATGATTCTGATCGTGACCCTGTTCCAGGAGGCGATCCGGGTGAAAATAGAGACGCCGCTCGATCTGCTTTATTTGGGCGGCGCGATCGCCTTCGTCGGGCTGGCGCTCTATCTTTCCCATGCGTCGGATTCGAAAGGGGGGCACTGATGGCGCACCTCTCCGTCGTCATTCCGGTCTACAAGGCTGAAAACTGCCTGGAAGAGCTCTACTCGCGCCTGAAATCCGCGATCGAGCCGATCACGCCTGATTTCGAGATCGTGCTGGTCGAAGACTGCGGCGGAGACCGTTCCTGGGAACTGATCCAGGAAATCGCAAAGAACGACCCCAGGGTCAGGGGCATCCAGTTCAGCCGGAATTTCGGACAGCATTACGGGATCACGGCAGGACTGGATTACGCTTCAGGCGATTGGGTGGTGGTCATGGACTGCGACCTCCAGGACAGGCCGGAGGAAATCCCGAGGCTTTTTGAGAAGGCCAAGGAAGGCTTTGATATCGTGCTCGCAAGGCGCGGAAAGCGGGAGGACCCGTTGACGAAGCGTCTTGCTTCATGGGCATTCTACAAGCTTTTCAGCTATCTCGCGGACATGGAATACGACGGCGAGACCGGGAATTTCAGGATCATGTCGAAGAAGGTGGTGACGAGCTTCAGGCAGATGAGGGAACAGCTGCGCTTTTTCGGCGGGCTCGTCAACTGGATGGGGTATCCAACGGCCAGCATCGACGTCCAGCATGCGGAGCGTTTCGAAGGCAAGTCGACCTACACTTTTTCCAAGCTCTGGAAGCTTGCAAGCGAGACCATCATCGCCTATTCGGACAAGCCGCTGAGGCTTTCGATCCGGTTCGGCTTTCTGATTTCGACGGGTTCATTCCTCTACGGCCTCTATATCGTGTATCACGCGCTTTTTCATGGCACGGCAATCATGGGGTGGAGCAGCCTGATCGTGTCGCTGTATTTTCTGAGCGGAATCGTCATCTCGATACTGGGCGTGATCGGCATCTATCTCGGCAAGGCCTTCGACGAAGCGAAAAGGCGGCCCCTTTACATCATCAACCACAAGACCTTCGATGAGCATTGAGGAAACGCCCTGGGATGCCGCAGCCTTTGGCATGCCGACCTTCGAGATAGTCGGTTTCGACGAGCAGGACTTCATTGAGGCTTCCCGGCGCCCCGGGCATTACACGCTCAGGGTCGATCCGCTGGCCGGCAAGAAAATCCTGCACGAATACGGCTTCTATTATTGCGACACCCTGATCGAACCCAGTTGCGCGAAAGACAGATTCAGATTCCACGATCATCCCGAATTCTGCGCAAGGGACGATGCGCAGCTTTCCGAATTGATGAAGATCTGCCACGGCGCATTTTCGCACGGGCGTTTCCACAGGGACTTCAACCTGGATCACGATTTGGCCGACCTGCGCTACGACAGGTGGCTGGAGTCCTTACATGAGGAAGGAAAGGTGCTCGGGCTCTACGCAGGAGGGGAACTGGCGGGATTCATCGCCCATTCGGGCGGCAAGCTCCTGCTCCATGCGATTGCCGAAGAAAAGCGGGGGAAGGGATACGGGAAGTATTTGTGGAGCGCAGCCTGCAGGAAAATTTTCGACAAGGGAATCGATGAAATTTCCAGTTCGGTATCCGCGTCCAATCTTGCCGTCATGAATCTTTATGCCTCGCTGGGCTTCAGGTTCGGGAAGGCCCATGATCTTTACCATCTGCTTGTGAAATGAGCTATATCTATGTCGTCTTCACGATCCTGCTGACCGTATACGGGCAGATCGTCATCAAGTGGCAGGTGCTGAAAGCGGGCGCCATGCCTTTGGAATCAGCGGAAAAGCTGAAATTCCTCTTCCATCTCGTATTGAATCCATGGGTGCTGAGCGCTTTTCTGGCCGCATTTCTGGCCTCGGTCACCTGGATGGCCGCCATGACCAAGCTCCAATTGAGCCACGCCTATCCGTTCATGAGCCTCGCTTTCGTCCTGGTGATCATGCTCAGCAACTTCTTTTTCGGCGAGCCGGTCACGACGCTGAAAGTCGCGGGCATCGTCCTCGTCGTCGCAGGGCTTGCCGTAGGGAGCCAGGGTTGAAGGCTTGCCCAGAGTGCGGCGCCGTTCCGTCGGAAGAATGGGTCTGCCCGGCCTGCGGCTGGCAGGTCAGGAAAATCGGCGGGTTCCTCTCGTTTTCCCCCGAATTGGCCAGGGAGAACGAAGGCTTCAAGGAAAGCTATTTTGCCGAGCTTGCAGGATTGGAGGAGAGGAATTTCTGGTTCAGGGCAAGGAACAGGCTGATCGTCCGGGCGCTCAAGAGGTTTTTTCCGGATGCGTCGAGCTTCATGGAAGTGGGATGCGGAACGGGCTACGTGCTTTCGGGGATAAGGCGCGCCTTTCCGGGAATCAAATTGTCCGGGAGCGAGATCTATGCGTCGGGCCTCGAATTCGCGTCGAGGCGGGCTTCAGGCGTCGAGCTGATCCAGATGGACGCGAGGCGCATGCCTTTCAAAGAGGAATTCGATGTCGTCGCTGCCTTCGACGTGCTCGAGCACATCGAGGAGGACGAAAAAGTGATCGGCCAGATGTTCGCCTCATTGAAGCCGGGGGGCGGACTGCTGCTGACGGTGCCGCAGCATCCCTTCCTGTGGAGCCAGCAGGACGTGGCTGCCTGCCACGTGAGGCGCTATACGAAAGCGGAATTGGAAGGAAAACTGGAAGGGGCGGGCTTCAGGGTGGCTTCGGCCACTTCCTTCATCTTTCTACTGTTTCCCATCATGATGCTTTCCCGCCTTCTGACGAAGCGTGCGCCCACTGATCCGATGTCCGAATTGAGGCTGGGGAAAATGTCGAACATGATTTTTGAGGCGGTGATGAAGTTGGAGGAGGCGCTGATAGGATTGAATCTTAGCCTGCCTTTCGGCGGATCTTTGCTGATGGTCGCGAGGAAAGCATGATTCCATTCAACAAGCCACACATGACGGGCAAGGAGCTCCAATACATCGCCGAGGCGCATGCGGGCGGCCACCTGGCGGGGGACGGGAAGTTCACGAAAAAATGCCATGCATGGTTCGAGGAAAGGCTTGGGACCCGCAAGGCGCTTCTGACCCATTCTTGCACGGCCGCGCTCGAAATGGCGGCGATCCTTTGCGATCTCGCCCCGGGAGACGAGGTCATCATGCCCTCCTATACCTTTGTCTCAACCGCCAATGCCTTCGTGCTGCGCGGCGCCGTTCCGGTCTTCGTCGACATCAGGGCGGACAACCTCAACATAGACGAAAACCTGATCGAGGCGGCGATCACGGAAAGAACACGGGCCATCGTCGCCGTTCATTATGCGGGGATCGCATGCGAAATGGACAAAATCATGGAGATCGCGCAAAGGCACGGTCTTCTGGTCATCGAGGATGCCGCCCAGGCCCTGCTTTCGACCTACAAGGGAAAGCAGCTCGGCACGATCGGCCACATGGGCTGTCTCTCCTTCCACGAAACGAAGAACATCATCAGCGGGGAGGGCGGGGCGCTGCTCGTCAACGATGCGCGGTTTGCCGAGCGCGCCGAAATCATCAGGGAGAAGGGGACGAACAGGAGCCAGTTCTTCAGGGGGCAGGTCGACAAATACACCTGGGTCGACATTGGTTCCTCCTATCTCCCGAGCGAACTGATCGGCGCGTTCCTTTTCGCACAGCTCGAGCATGCTGACGAGATCATCGCCAGGAGAAGGTACATTTTCTCGCGCTATGCCGAGCTGCTCGAAAAACTCGAGGAAAAGGGGCATTGCCACCTGCCTGCAAGGGAGAAGGAAGGCTCCAGCGGGAACGGGCACATGTTCTATCTGATCATGGAGAGCCTTGAGGCGCGCAGCAATTTGACCCGCCATCTGAAGGAAATGGGGATACTCGCCGTTTTCCATTACGTGCCCCTTCATTCTTCAGCTACAGGCAAAAAATACGGAAGAGCGCACGGGTCTCTGGATGTCACGGACAATCTGAGCGACAGGCTCTTGAGGCTTCCCCTTTACTACGATCTGCAGGAGGAAGAGATCGTGAAAGTGGCGCAGGCCGTACACTCCTTTTTCGGCGAAGGCTGAGGAAGAAAATCCATGCGTCCTGAAACGGAAAGGCTGATGAAGTGGCTTTGCATTCTGGCCGTGGCCGCCTATCTCCCTGCATTGGGATTTTATTATGTCGGCGAGGAGGCGATCTTCCCGATCACGTCCCTCGAGATGCACCATGCCGGATCCTGGCTCTTGCAGATCATGTACGGCGTCAACGTCAGGCACAACCCGTTGTTCAACTGGCTGATCATGCTCTTTTCGAGCGCTTTGGGCTGGAGCCATGTGCTCGCCGTGACGCGCGCCATTGCCATGCTTTCGACCCTCGGCTGCGGCCTGGTCCTCTTCAGGCTGACAAGCCATCTTACGGGCGACCGCGGCTTCGCCTTTTTTTCGGCATTGACCTATCTGACCTTTGCGGACGTGGCCCTCTACCACGGATGGCTCGCCTATGCCGATCCGCTTTTTTCGTTTTTCATTTTTTCATCGATCGCGCTGCTCTGGATATCAGCGGAAAAATCGAGCATCAAGCTGCTCTTCTTCGCGCTGGTTCTGATCGAGCTCGCCTTCCTTGCGAAAGCCATGACCGCCTACGTTTTCTACGGCGTTTCCGTTCTCGTTCTGTTGAAGCGGCATCGCGCATTTCTGCTGGGCATCCCTTCGCTTGCGCTGCACGCCCTGGCGTTCGCCCTGCCGCTGGTCTGGTTCTCTCTCCTGCCTTCCCAGGGCCAAGGTGGGAGGATGTTCGACGAAATCCTGGGCAAGCTCGCCCTTCCCGGATTCAATGCCTATCTCGGACAGCTTGCCGGTTTTCCTCTCGAAGCCGTGCTGCGCATGGCGCCCGTCACATTGCTCGTCCTGTATTTTGCGTTGAGAAGGAAGGCGGCCGAAAATCCGCCCGATGCTTCAAGAACCGCTTTCTGGATCGGATTCTTCAACCTGCTGCCCTACTGGATTTCCCCCCACAGCAGCATCCGCTACATCCTGCCCATCTATCCCTTCTTCGCGCTTTATTTCGCAGGTCTTCTCTGGAAGGGCGATTGCCGGAAAGACGCCCTGAATTGGATGGGCGCCATGGTGGGATTGAAGCTGGTTCTCATGATTATCCTTTTTCCCTGGTACCAGAGCCATTTTCGCGGAGAAAACTACCTGGCTGCGGCAAGAAAAATCGCTCAGGCAACGGAAGGGTTCCCGCTTTATGCGACGGACGTCAGCTCGAGCGGCATGTCCGTGACGGGCTACCTCGACGTCTTGCGTCTGCCTGCCGCGCCGCTCGTCTTTCCGCCCGCAAACTGGGAAAATGGCTACGCGATCGCCTATGCCGAGAATCCGAAAGCAGGGAAGACGTACAGGACATACAAGCTGGGCGGTGACACGCTCTATCTGCTTTGCAGGGGGCAAGCCTGCTCCCCCACCGGAAAATGAAATGATTCCTGTCGATTTCGAAAACAAGCGCGTACACCGGTTCAGCAATCCTCCTTCCGTCGAGCAGCAGCTGGTGCGGCAATTCTTCGGCAACAGGAAAGAAGGATTCTATGTCGACGTCGGGGCGAATCATCCGACCGTCGATTCGCAAAGCTGGCACCTCGAACAGCTTGGCTGGACTGGCCTGCTGCTCGAGCCGCTCCCCGCCTATTGCGCAATGCTCAAATCCGAGCGCAGGGGGATAGTCGTGCAATGCGCATGCTCGAGCCCCGAGAACCATGGAAAGAAGCTGAACCTGATTTCCGCAGGGGTGCATTCGACGCTCAACACTAGCCCGATTGCGCTGGGGGCGAGCAGCCAGGAAATCGTCGAGGTTGACTGCAGGACGCTCGATTCTGTTCTGGATGAGCAGAAGGTCGCCCCCGGTTTCGATTTCATCTCCATCGACATCGAAGGGCACGAAATGGAGATGTTCAAGGGTTTCGACTTGAAAAGATGGAAGCCGAGGCTGGTGTTGCTCGAGGACCACGTGGTCAGCCATGAAAAGCACAACCACATGGTTTCGAACGGATATCGCCTGATTCTGAGGACAGGCCTGAACAGCTGGTATGTGAGGGAGCGCTACAGCTTCTCGATGGCGGCTCGCCTAGAAATGTTCAGAAAATACTGGCTGGGGCTGCCTTTCAGGAAAATCCGCTACAGCAGGTAATTCATGCGGCGAGGCTCGCCCGCATCCTCTGCATCGCTTTCTGTTCGATCTGGCGGATGCGCTCTGCGGATACGTTGAATTCGGCCGCAAGCTCGTGCAATGTCGCCGATTCTCCGTCCCCCAGCCAGCGCGCTTCGATGATCCTGCGGCTCCTGTCGTCCAGGGCGGTGAGCGCATCGGAAAGCCCCGTTCCGAGCAGTTCCTCCTTCTGCTTCTCCTCGAGAAGCTTCAAGGGCTCGGCATGCTCGTCAGCGAGATAGGCGATCGGCGCCATGCTCTCGTTTTCCTCGCCGACGGGTTCGAGCGGCATGTCGCGGCCCGACAGGCGCGTTTCCATCTCCATCACTTCCTCGGGCTTCACGTTGAGCGATTTGGCGATGATGCCGATTTCGTCCTTGTTGAGGGAGCCGTGCGTCTCCTTGAGGCTTCTCAGGTTGAAGAAGAGCTTGCGCTGCGATTTCGTCGTGGCGATCTTGACCAGGCGCCAGTTGCGGATGATGAATTCGTGGATCTCGGCCTTGATCCAGTGGATCGCGAAGGAGACGAGGCGGACGCCTCTTTCCGGGTTGAAGCGCTTCACGGCCTTCATCAGGCCTATGTTGCCTTCCTGGATCAGGTCGGCCTGGGGAAGGCCGTAGCCCATGTAGCCCCTGGCTACTGAGACGACCACGCGCAGATGGGAGAGGACGAGCCTGTGCGCTGCCTCCAGGTCATTGTCGTGCTTCAGTTTCCTGGAGAGATCGAGCTCCTCTTCCTGGGAAAGGTAGGGCAGGCGATTGACCGCCTGGATGTAGCTTTGCAGGCTTCCGCTACTTAGCTGCATCGGTAATACTTCGGTCATATAGAGTCCTCCTGAGAAATCATTCTAGCACTCAAGGATTAAGAGTGCCAATATCCAGGAGAGTTCATTTTGCATCCTGTTGTTTGTTTCATGAGAATAAGACCGTAACTCGCAGAATAAGACCGTAACTTTTGACAAGGCGGCAAATAATAATACCGTAACCCCAATAGTAGCTGAAGATCGACAGATGTCCATTTTCCCTAATTTTTGAAAATAATTGCTCTCATATTTGGTAAGGACGCAGAACGGCAATGCAGATGACTCTACCTATGCAACTTCCCGACGAAACGCTCTATAGTTTGCTGGCACGTATTGCCATATCGAATGGAATGTCTGGGATTGAAATCGTCAGGAGGCTACTTGGGGACCCGAACGCTCTGTCGAGTATTGGTTGTAAAGTAGATCTTCACCATTTTTCTATAATCATGGATGGTGCGTATGGTGGCGTATCCGAGATTATCTCTGCGCTGACGATACTACCCATTCAAAGGCGGTTGGGTGAAGTCGAGGATAGTGAGCTCGCCTTGGTTGGAGAAGGAAAACGAAGACTTTCCCTGGACGCTTTGGTCTTTGGCAGGGATAGGGGCCTGAAATGGAAGATCTGCCATGAATGTATGAAAGAGGATGTTGCTACGTATGGCGTGGCCTACTGGCACCGTTCTCACCAGATAACGAGCACAATCTGTTGCTCGAAACATGGGGAGTATTTGCGGTCATTCGCTTTACCTCGTCGTGAATTGCACGAGCAGTTTCTTCTACCACACAATGTCACTCATAAAATCAGCCCTGATGCATTCGTGATACAGACTGATAATCTCGGCATCTATGCAGAATTTTCACTTTTGGCTAAGGAGGCCCTAAATGATACAGGGTTGCCCGCATCTACAATGGCTATTCATCGCGTATTCAAGACAAGCCTGATGGAATTGGGGTTCTTGGCGCGTCGAGAGGATATCTGCAAGAGAAGCACCTTTTTGCGGGAACTTGGGCTGAATGAGCGAGCGTACAACTTCTTGCTGGATCATGTGGGAGTACGATCTCCCCGCCAATTTTTATACGGCATTGCGGATAATAGGCCGGTGTTGCCATTTTCAAGATTGATGCTCGTTCATTGGCTGTTTGGGTCGTGGAAGGTATTCAAGCAGCGTTGTCAGTGGCAGGATGTGTTGGATCAGCCTGGCAATGGTCATGGTGCGACAACTAATGAAGAACAGAATTCGAGTCGATTGGATGAGGTGAGGCATATACACAGGCAAGCCTGTCTTGAATACAAGTCGTCGTGTGAACGTCCAACGCGACTTGGATTTACCCGGACCGCTCAACTTTCTGCCAGGTGGCTACTTCAAAATGACCGTCAGTGGCTTGATGAGGAAATACCTGTTTTGTCGCACAGAAATGATCAAAAGAAGCTGTTTGATTGAGGCAGTGGTAATCCTTGCAGGTATGTACAGTGATACTGGCTGTCTTGCCATGTGATATGTAAAATTGCATAATTGTATGCATGGTACAGCCATCGCCAATACCCGATATCGCAGTCGTTGCTGCTCGCGCAAGAGCTGCTGGGATTTCGCAAGAAGAAATTGCAGATGTCCTGGGCGCAAGCCAATCGCAGGTCAGTCGGATTCTTGCCGGAAAATCCAGTAAGAGGCCTTCACGGCTGTACATGGATATATGTAAATATGTGTATTCACGTATTGCTGGTGTTTCTCCAGAGCTTGTCAGGGAAAATGAAGAGTTGGTTGCGGCATTAGCGGATGTGTGGGATGGCACACCAAACCAATCTGCAGTCCTTGCGGGAATCATTCGAAGTTTGGGTCCCCTATGTGCAACACCCAATCCTCCTGCTAAACGAACACGCAGGATCAATAAGTGATAATCCCAACGCCGCTCCCTGATGAGTTTTGCAAGGGTATTCTGGGCAGGGTGCGAATTCTGAATGGGCTTCACTCATCCAAAGAGGTCTTGAATCACTTGAGGCGTGCCTATTGCGCGGAAGATGGCAAGCCAGTCCCGGCAATTGCATTGTTGGCGCGGGCCGTTCAGATTGTTCTACCAGAATTCATCAGGAGCCACTCACTTCTCCCACTGATTAGGGCAGTAGTTCTGGAAAATCATCCAACTCGCCATGGGGCAAGCAATCAGAGTGAAATACTTCGGCTACGTGGATTCAAGACATTCTCGAAGTGTGCCTACCTCTGCTTGGATTGTGTGCGGGAGGATGAGTCCTTCTGGGGCTTTTCATATTGGCGTCGAAGCCATCAAATCGAAAGCGTCCCTTGGTGTCAGAAGCATGGCAGTTTGCTACATAGGATTTATCGAGCAGATGCATATGATCACCTTCCAGGTAGTCTTTTAAATGAGTCGGTCCAGGTTGGATATTCAAAGACCATTCTGGAAAACGCTGTTTTGAAGCGATACGCACAGATCATGAATGATCTTCTAGATCAAGATAGGCCGATAGCCTGTAAAAATATCATTGCCCTATTTAACAAAAAAACGAGGGGGCTTGGTTTCAGACTTGCTCAAACTGGAAAAAGGAAGGTCCTAAGTGACCTAGCTATGGAACTGGTTCCTGCTGATTGGCTGATTGTAAATTTCCCAAAGATGGAAGGGAAATCGAAGGGGGAGTACATTTCCACAGTGGACGGAATCAACGTATCTCTTACTCCTTTTTCGATTGCGGCATATGCTCTTGGGGCGGCACTCCTCTGGGAGTCAGCTGACGAAGCAATGCATGAAATATCCATATTACCAGGTACAGATGTGGTCCCTCGTCAGAAGCTGCGATTTGGGCAGGCATTTTGGAATAGTGAGGCATTGCTCCAAATTTATGTAAAGCACGAAGGGAATGTACTGAATATTGCGAAGGAATTACAAGCAAATAAAAGACATGTTGGCATGGAGTTGATGAATGCCGGTCTGATTGGCTTGGGAAGCATTTCTTGGCGAAAACTGAATCTGGCTTACGAAGAATATGTTTCAGGTAAGTCAATAAAATTGTTGAGCGAGAATTATGGGATTAGACTTAGGCGTTTAGAATATTATTTTGGGAAAATCAGCGACAGGATGCTTGACGCGCTGGATGCAATGGAAATACGGCGAGCTCAATCCCAGATTCAACGAAGAAAGACGACGGTAAAGGAAGCATCGCCAAAAGAAAAAGCAACTTTGGTGTGATTGGAGAGGCAGGAGATCGGCCATAGCCGACCTTCCTTCCCCACCTAAATTTCTTCCGTTTTATACGCCAGAGCTGACGTGATGGAGCGTCGGTTGCGTCCGGCTTTGTTGTTAGTTATTATGCGGACAGGAATTCTGTAACGCATGGAAAACAAATGAAAATATGCGCGTCACATAAGACTGTAGGGTTAATGCTATACGGACAGGCCTGTCCGTATAATAACTGTTGGGCATCACAACCCCAGGCTTCGGCAGAAAGTTTCTCTTGACTTCGAGTACACTCTAACTCCTAACATGGCTACCGTGACCAACAACGCCATCTCAATTGGAGAGCTTTCCCGCCGTAGTGGGCTTTCCCCGCACACTCTGCGCTTCTATGAGGCGGAGGGAATCCTAAAGCCAGCGGGGAGGACTGCAAGCGGCCATCGGCAGTATCACGGGGACGATGTTCTTTGGCTTGAGTTCGTCCTCCGGCTGAAGCTCACCGGAATGCCCCTTGCCGAGATCAAGCAATACGCTGCCCTCCGTTCGCAAGGCGAGAAGACGTTGCAACCGCGGCTAACGATGCTCAAGCTCCATCGTGAGCGTTTGGTCACCAAGATCGAAGAGCTTTCGACATGCGCCAGTGTCCTTGACGACAAAATTCTTACTTATCGAAAGATGCTTGCCAAGCAACCGGCGCCAACTAAGAAGGCAGCCAAATGAACCAGCCCCAGAGTTCTCTTGAGTCATCCCGCTATTCCCGTGGTTGGGAAAAATTGCGTGAAATCGATGGTCAGGCAGGCGAACGCGTAATCGCCTCCCTATCCGACATTGCACCCGACTTCGCAAAGTACCTAATCGAGTTCCCGTTCGGCGATATCTACTCTCGGCCGAAGCTTGATCTCAAAGCGAGAGAAATCGGCGTTGTCGCAGCGTTGACTGCTCTCGGTAATGCAGCGCCGCAATTGAAAGTGCATATTCACGGCGCACTCAATGTCGGCTGCACACGCGAAGAAGTGGTGGAGATCATTATGCAAATGGCCGTCTACGCGGGCTTTCCCGCCGCTCTCAATGGATTGTTTGCCGCCAAAGAGGTCTTCGCGGAACGCGATCTCACGGAGACGTAATGTGATGCCCAACCCTTCATTCCACCGGACCTGCGCGAAAAGCCGCGCAGGCCGGTGAATTCAGACGTTGCATGTCTGGTTGCTAACGCAAACCTGACGTAATTCAAGTGACCATGTAACGGCAGCAATGGCCGATTTTCGGCCAAAGACGACAAACGGTCCAGACGATTATGGCGTGAAGCATTTAATAGCGCTTGGTCGATTCACTCTACGTATACCTCCATCAATGATTGAAGCGGGTGGACGCGACGTCCCCCCATGTTGAGTAGCAGTTGAAATTAGAGTCCAATCTTAACCATGAAGGAGATTGGACATGAAGAAGAGATTTACGGAAGAGCAAATCATTGGATTCCTGCGAGAAGCGGACGGCGG
>JAJZRS010000006.1 GCA_021802545.1 Pseudomonadota bacterium | reverse complement strand
TGTATCCGAATGTCGCGCCCCGCTCGCAAACCATGATGTTGTCCACGCCGCTTGCGGCTTTCGCTTTTTCGACGACCTGTTTCATGTCCCATGGGGCGAGAAACTGGCCCTTCTTGATGTTGACGGGTTTTCCGGAAGCGGCGGCTGCCTGGATGAAGTCCGTTTGGCGGCAAAGGAAGGCAGGCGTCTGCAGAATGTCGACCACGGAAGCGGCGGCATCGATTTCATCGATGGCGTGCACATCGGTCAGGACAGGCACGCCTATGAGGTGCTTCACATCCTCCAGGATTTTCAGCCCTTCCTCGATCCCCATTCCCCTGAAGGACTTGACCGAACTCCTGTTGGCCTTGTCGTAGGAGGACTTGTATATGAACGGGATGGAAAGCGAATCGCAGATTTCCTTCAGCATGCCTGCGGTATCGAGTGCCATCTGCCGCGACTCGATCACGCATGGCCCAGCAATCAGGAAAAGCGGCTGCGTGATTCCTACATCGAAACCGCAGAGCCTCATGAGTCGCCCCTGCATTCGCGCGCCGCTTTGACGAAAGATTCGAAAAGCGGGTGTCCGGTGCGCGGAGAGGAAGTGAATTCGGGATGGAACTGGCAAGCGACGAACCAGGGATGACCGGGCAGTTCGATCATTTCGCACAGCGCGTGGCTGCTCGACCTGCCGCTGACCTTGAGCCCCGCCTTCTCGAGCTGGGGCAGGTACTGGTTGTTGACCTCATATCGATGCCTGTGCCGCTCGATAATGGTATCCGAGCCGTAGATATCGTGCGCCAGTGTGCCTTGCTCCAGAACGCATTCCTGTCCGCCAAGCCGCATCGTCCCGCCAAGATCCGAGTGAACGTTCCTTGTTTCGATCTTGCCGTCGGCGTTCATCCATTCCGTGATCAATGCAATCACGGGAAATGCCGTTTCTGTTTCGAATTCGGTGCTGTTGGCGCCCAGAAGCCCCGCCTTGTGGCGAGCGAACTCGATCACTGCAAGCTGCATTCCCAGGCAAATGCCCAGGTAGGGAATGCTGTTTTCCCGCGCATAGCGGATCGCGGAGATCTTTCCTTCGATGCCGCGCTTGCCAAAGCCGCCCGGAACCAGAATCGCGTTCATGCCTTCCAGGCACCCCGTACCCTGTTTTTCGATATCTTCGGAATCGACATAATGGATGCTGATCTTGCTCAAGGTATGGATGCCTGCATGGATCAGCGCTTCCGAAAGCGACTTGTAGGATTCGGTCAGGTCGACGTACTTTCCGACTATCGCGATGTCGACCTGCTTCTCGGGATGCTCGAGGGAATAGACGATCCTGTTCCAGACGGAAAGATCGGCCGGCGGAGCATCCAGATCGAGCGTCTTGCACACGATATCGTCGAGGTTCTGCTCGTGGAGCAGCGCAGGAATCATGTAGATGCTTTGAGCATCCACGGCGGAAATCACGGCCTCTTCATCGACATTGGTGAATAGCGCGATTTTCCTGCGTTCGTCGTCGGGTATGGGCCTGTCCGCACGGCACAGCAAGATATTGGGCTGTATGCCGATGGAGCGCAATTCCTTCACCGAATGCTGGGTCGGCTTGGTTTTGATCTCTCCTGCGGACGGGATATAAGGGACGAGGGTGAGATGGATGAAGCAGGTGTTGTTGCGTCCGCAGCTGATCCCCATCTGCCTGATCGATTCCAGAAAGGGAAGCGATTCGATGTCGCCCACCGTGCCGCCGATTTCCACGATCGCAACGGATGCATCGGCCGCTCCGATTTCGATGAATCGCCTGATTTCATCGGTGATATGCGGAATGACCTGCACCGTGCCGCCGAGGTAGTCTCCCCGACGCTCCTTCTTGATCACGCTTTCGTAGATCTGGCCGGTGGTGAAATTGTTGCGCTTGCTCATCTTGGCGCTGACGAAGCGCTCGTAATGCCCCAGGTCGAGGTCAGTCTCTGCACCATCTTCGGTGACGAAAACCTCGCCGTGCTGGAAAGGGCTCATCGTGCCCGGATCGACATTGATGTAGGGATCGAGCTTGAGCATCGTGACATTGATGCCTCTGGACTCGAGCAATGCGGCAAGCGAAGCGGCTGCAATTCCCTTTCCCAGGGACGAGACGACGCCGCCCGTCACGAATATGAATTTGGTCATGAATCTTCTGGATGAGTTAAACCGCAGTATGATAGCCGAAAATGGGGGTGTCCCACAATCGGACTACTTGCCTCTAGCAGTATCGATCTGACTGCAAAGCAGCTTGGCGCCTTCGAGTATCCTCGGGCTTGGCCGGCTGATGAGGTCGGCCGGGATGTGAAACAAATGACCTTGCCTCGTTGCTGTGATGTCCCATTTCTTCCAAGCGTTCAGCCATTTTTCGGGGCCGCTCGAAACGATGGCCTGGGGATCGGCAACGATGACAGATTCGGTGCTCACCGTCGGTGTCAGCATGGGGAGCTTCCCGAACACATTGCGCGCGCCGCACAGATGCAGCACTTCGGAAATGATGTGCCTGTCGCTGACCGTCATCAACGGACCAGGCCATACTTCGTAGAATACTGAGACGGGCTTCTTTTTCGAATATTGCCGCCCCAAGGTTGCGACGCCGTTACTGAATGCCTGTGCGGCCCGCAAGGCTTCCCCTTGGCTTCCAGCAAGCCCCCCTAGACTCTCGATGTCGGCGGCAATATCTTGCAGGCGCCTGGGTTCGGCAAAAAAGACGGGCAGGCCAAGGCTTTTGAGCTTGTCGATCTGGCCCGAAGGATTGCCGCTCTTCCAGGCTACGACAAGATCGGGTTTCAGGCTGACGATGCGCTCGATGTCCAGGGCGCCTGCCCCGCCCACCCTCGGAATCTTGAGCGCCTCCCTGGGATAGTCGCTGTAGTCGACAACGCCGACGATTCTGCTCCCCGCACCCGCGGCATAAAGCAGCTCGGTAATGCTGGGTGCAAGGCTGACGATGCGCTTCGCCGGCATGGGCAAACCGACCGCCCTTCCCGTATCGTCCGTTGCGACCACTGCGGGCCACGCAGCGGTCTGGGCGAGCAGCAGGAATATCCCCAGGAAGCGTTTCATTGCATCTTGTAGGTCAGACTCACGAAAAGGTTGGAGCCAGGGGTATTGTAGTACTGGACGAGTTCATAGCGCTTGTTGAGCAGATTGTTCCATCTCGCATCCAGGCGCAAGGATTTTGAAATGTCCCTTCCCAAAGTGAGATTGACAAGGCCATACCCGCCCATGATCGTTGACGGGCTCTGGGTCGTCGAATTATAACGATATCCGCTGACATACCATTCCATCCCAGTATCCCATGCGCCAATCTTCCGACTCAATCTTGCCGAACCGAAATGCCGTGCATGCTGCTGAAGCATCATCCCGCTGTTTGAGTCGACCGGATCTTGCAGCGTCAACGAAGAATCGATGCTGTATTCGCCGATTTTTTCCTGGTAGACAAGTTCCAATCCCCTGATCCTGGCGGAATCGACATTCGAGGGCAGATAAAATGGCGGCGGAGAAACGATGAGATCGGTGATGCGGTTGTCGAAATAGGTCAATCCGGCATGACGCCCGTCAGACCGGTAATCGAGGCCGACTTCATGACTCCTTGAGCGCTCGGGCAGCAGGTTCGGATTGCTGAAACCCGGATAATAGAGGAAATCGAAAGTGGGCGCCTTGAATGCAGTACCCACGTTCGCCCTCGCCCGGTATTTCTGATTGATCCTGTAGGCATAGCCCGCATTGCCAGTCCGGGATGAACCGTACTGGCTGTTTTTGTCCATTCTGACGTCGGCCTGGAACGAATGCTTGCCGAATTGCCCTTCATATCCTCCGAAGACGGACCTGACCGTTCTTTTCGTTACGGTATAGGCAGGATCGCTCGATACATGCTGTTCCAGCCTTTCGAGTCCAGCTGTGACGCTGCCTTGCTCCAGCGAAAATTCGTTCTGCCAGGCATACTGATTCTGGTAGGTGGTGTTGTTTCCGGGGAAGTTTCCACTTGTCACCGCATGATCTTCGGATCTGCCCAGCCTGACGAGGCTGTTCCAGTTTTGAAGAATCCTGTTCTTGCTGTACAAGGAATAGCTGGAAAGGACCTGGTGATTAAGGCCGATCAGCTGAGTGTCGGCAAACTGGGTATCCCCCGAGCTTTGGAAAAGACGAATGCCCGCTTCGTCCTCCTTGGAAAAGTGAAATGCATAATTCATTGAAGCATTCGCGTTCCTGTAGGCATCGGCGTAGGGATTGTAGGAAAAATTGCCCGGCCTGGTTGCAGGGAAGCCATCGCTTGTCATGTAGCCGGCATTGATGCTGAGATTGCTTTTCCCGGCCACTTCCTGGAGTCCGGCGCTGAAATCTCTGGTATTGTAGCCGCCGTATCCTGCTGTTGCAGAGAAGGCATTTTTTTCTGCCCTTTTGGTGAAAATCTGGATCACGCCGCCGATCGCATCCGAGCCGTAAAGTCCGCTTTCGGGCCCCCTCAATATCTCGATATGATCGATCTGGTCGAGCGGTATGTTCTGGAACGCAGTCGTTCCGGCAGAAGCCGAGTCGATTCGCATGCCGTCTATCAGGACCAGGGTGTGCCTGGATGACGCCCCCCTCATCTGGACAGCGCTGATCTGACCGAATCCGCCGCTGGAGGTGATTTCAACGCCTGGCTGGGTGCGGAGGAGCTCCACGAGCGTGGATTGGCCGCTCTTTTCTATTTCGGCTTGGGTGATGACTGAAATATCGCCTATTGCGGAAGAAACAGGCTCGGGGATTCGGCTTGCCGTGACGACGATTTCGCTGCCGTCGTATTGGGGAAAATCGTCAGACCAGGCCACTGCAGGAACCAGCGGCAAGAAAAGGAAAAGGCGCTTCATGTTGCTCTCCAAAACGTACGCGACCCCGCGTACTGAATACACAATGGAGCGCAGGGACGAACGGAAGCAGCCCATGAGGCGACCGGCCTGCCGCATCCCCGCGACATCCTCTCACGCTTCAGGCCGGTCTCCGGGCTCGAGAAAAAGCCGTCGCCTTCCCATGAAATCACAGTGGCATATGACGACTCACGCTCTCTTACCGTTGCGGGGGCAGCACAGGCATTCAACCTGTTTCCCGTTTCACCCTCACCTATCCCTTTGAAAGCGGCAAGTGACGGGCACCTGAGGCGTCGCAATGATAGCAAAACAACGGGCAAAAAAAAACCCGTCACCATTGAGGTGACGGGTCATTCGCTGGGGGCTTGTCAGGCCTTGATCAGGTCGTACCGCTTCATGGTCATTCTGACGATGATGAAAGCGGCCCCGAAGACGATGGCAGTGACGCCGATGTCGAACAGAGAAGTCATCGGCATGTGAGGCGTCGTATAGGTCCCCGATATCCAGGTATAGCGTTCCAGCCATGTGCCGATCATGATGCTCGCGGCAACGGTCAGGATGGAGTAGATGCAGTGCCTGTTGAAGGGGAACACCAGCATGGCGAACGGGAACACGAACTTCATGAAGAAGAATGTCCAGAACAGTCCGCCGTAATAGCCGTTCTGCATGTGGAACAAGCGCTCAGTTTCTTCGGGCAGGTTGCCGTACCAGATGATCAGGTACTGGGCGAAGAAGGTATAGACCCAGAGGATCGTGAACGCCAGCATGATCTGCGCGAAGTAGTTGTAGATATAGTCCCCAATCGGCTTCTTGAGCGCACCCGAGCTGTTCAGGAAATAGATCAGGGTCACGGTGAACGCAAGGAACATGCCGAAATTGCTCACGAAGAAATACATGGCGTAGATCGAGCTTTGCCAGTTGGGCAGCAGCGTCATCTCGAAATCCCAGCTCACCATGGTGCCGTAAAGCACGTAGGCGAACGGAATCAGAAGCGCCACGTTGCGGAACATTGATTTGCTGTCAGGATCGGTATCGGATGTGGCCTGATACTTGATGAACATGCCGCCAAGAGCGCCGATCACGAGCATGCCGAGCACTTCGCGTATGGAAAGGAAGGTCAGATTGTTCCAGAACGGCATGTGCTCGGTAGCGCCGACCCAAGGGAAGGTCGTCTTGCCGTTCCAGAGAAGGATGAGCAGCAGCACGAACGCCAGGGGATAAAGGGAAAAGAAAGACACCGAAAGGAATCTCACGTCGAAACGCCATTTCGCGTTGACGAGGTGCAGCAGCGCTGCAAGCGTCACGCCGCCCAGGGCAACATAGAGAATGATCAGAAAGTCTACGGTCAATACCGACCAACTGGCAAAAGAAACCATAATTAATATACCCCTTTATTGTTTGCCGCCTTTGTTCGTGTAATCCAGGTTGCCTCTGTCAGCGCTGTAATGCGTCTTGAGCCAGTTCTGAGAGTACTGCAGCAAACCATGACGAACAAAGTTGACGATGTCCCAGCGCTCGTTGGGATAAAGATCGTTGGCGTAAGACGGCATGATCGCCCCGCCGAAAGTCATGTAGCCGAAAATATGCCCCTCGGTCACTTCGTGCTGGATCCTGTCGGATGTCAGATCGAAAGGCTGCAACGACAGCTTCATGCCAACCGGGCCGTCACCCTTGCCTGAATAATTGTGGCAGGGCGTGCAGATGATCTCGAACAGCTTTTGGCCGTTGTGAATCGATTCCGGGGTGGCAGGCACCGGGTTCTTGGCGGCATCCGCCTCATCCATTGAAGCGATCCGCGTCGAGGTCTGCGTGCTCGGAATCGGAACGGAATGCTCAGGGAAAGGGCGCACGCCCATGGGGCCATGCTGCGGTTTGATGCTGATTTGATCCATCATGTCGGTCGACCACGGCCAAGCCATGGCAAGCGACGGGATCAGAATTGCCGATGCGGCGGCCCAACGCAACTTCTTCATTTACTTCCCTCCCCGATGATTTCGAGCGCCTTGTGTCTCGTCATGAGATCCTTGATGGCCGGCATGGCAGTGTCATCCGCCTTGATCAAAATCCCGATCTGGTCTTCGGACACGCGGGCATTGTAGAGCTTGTGGCGCTTCATCGGCAGCTTCGCGCCGATGAAGAAACCCAGCACCGTGATGTACACGCCAAACAGGATGAAGAGCTCGTACGTCAGCACCATGTCCGGCGGAATCGGAATCACCGGCTTCCCGCCCTTGGGCTGCAGCAGGAAGGTCGCCTGCGACGAAGAGATGAAGGTGAAGCCACCCAACCCTCCGAAAATTGCGCCGAACAGGGTGAAGAACTGAACGTATACCGGTCGCTTGCCGAGGAGCTCCTCGATCTCCGGATGCTCGATCGGTGACTTCAGGGTCACGTCCTTGATATTGAATCCCTCGAGGTTGGATGCCTTGAGCTCGCGAATCGCGTTCGAGGCCTCATCGAAATCCGTAAATAATGCGAGCATATGGGATTTGCTCATGATGCGATGCCTCCTTCAACTGCAAGTTCTGGATTGATCTGAGTGGCGTCTTCCGTCCCCTTGCGGACCAGGGAGCGGTGGTACACCATTTCCTTGACTTCGTACATCGAAACCGACGGGAAGATCTTGCAGAACAGCATGAACAGCATGTTGAACCAGCCGAAGCTGCCTGCAACGATGCCCCACTGCACAAGGCTGGGCCATTGATCGTGATCCCAGGTCCAGGGATAGATGCCGTTGGCGAAGGTCGGGGAAACGATCATCCAGCGCTCGAGCCACATGCCTACGTTAAGCAGGATGGAAATCACCAGCATGGCCGGGATGTTGTTCCTGATGCGCTTGAAGGCAAGGGTGAAGGGAACGACCGAACCCAGGAAGTTCATCATCCACCAGTAGGGCGCGAAGTCGCCCGTCGCCCTGTAGATGAGCGCCTGTTTCGCGTACATGTCGTCGCCATACCAGGTCGAGGAGTATTCGACCAGGTTGAGGTAGGTCCAGACCATGGCGATCGCGAACGTGAGCTTGGCGGTCTTTTCAAGAATCGGCATCGTCATGTATTCCTCGAAGCGGAACACGTAGCGCAGCACGATGAACAGCGTGATGATCGCCGCACATCCCGAATAGAGCGCACCTGCCACGAAGTAGGGCGGGAACGAGGTGATGTGCCAGCCGGGCTGCTGGGATACCGCGAAGTCGGTTGCAACGATGGAGTGCACCGAAACGGCCAGCGGGATCAGGAAGCAGGCAACCGTCAGGTAGGTCACGCGGAAATTGGCCCACTGCCTGTCCGTCCCCATCCATCCCAGGGAAAGGAAGGTGTAGAAGCTCTTCCTGAATCCTGTCGCATTGTCGCGGCAGATGGCAAGATCGGGAATCATCCCGATGTAGAGGAAGATCATCGAGGAAGTGAGATAGGTGAAGATGGCGGTAGCGTCCCAAACCAGAGGAGACTGGAAGTTCGGCCAGGTCCAGCGTTCGTTCGGATAGGCGACGACATAATAGAACTGCCAGACGCGTCCCAGGTGCACCATGACGAAAAGACCTGCCGTCATCAGCGAGAACGTCGTCATCGCTTCCGCGAACCGGTAGATCGGCTTGCGCCAGTCAGCATGCATGATGTGCAGAATCGCCGAAAGCAGCGTGCCGGAGTGGCTCATCCCGATCCAGAAGATGAAGGTCCCGATATAGAGCCCCCACACGTGAGGGTTGTCGAGGTTTGCCACCCCCATGCCGGTCTGGTACTGGTAGATTTCGCACGAGACGCCGACCATGAAAAGCGCCAAGGATGCGATGAAGATCACCCAGAAGAGCATCCTCGGCCGCTCCAGACTCTTCAGCACGTCCTTGTTGATCTGCGCCCAAGCGATATCCTCGCGGATATCCTTTTCCTTGTGGATGAAGCGCTTTTCTACCGCAACATCTCTTTCTTCGAATGTATTGATCATTCCATAATTCCCTGAAATCGAAACATTAGTCCTCGGGCCTCAAAAAGGCCCAGCCCCTCGTAATCCTAAGCTTCCGTGTCCCTGATGCGCTCCATATACATCACGGAGGGGAATGGCCTCAGGTCTTCCAGTATCCTGTAGCCTCGAACCGTGTTGTCTTTCTCCTGCAAATCCTTGTAGAGATCGACCTGCTGGTTCTTCCACATTTTGGCCACCTTCGAGTTCGGATCAACGATGTTGCCGAAGGTGATGGCGCTCGTCGGGCAAGCCTGGACGCAGGCCGGAACGACTTCGCCATCCCTGACGAGGCGGTATTCGGTTCTCGCGCGGCTCTTTGCTTCGTTCAGCCTTTGCACGCAGAAGGTGCATTTCTCCATGATACCCTTCGTCCTGACTGTCACGTCAGGGTTCAACTGGTCGGGAAGCGGTGCAGGCCATGCCGTCGAGGGGTAATTCCAGAAATTGAAGTACCTGACCTTGTACGGGCAGTTGGCAGAGCAGTAACGGGAACCGATGCAGCGATGGTAGTTCTGCGAATTCAATCCGTCATTGGTATGACTGGTCGCGCCGACCGGGCAAACCGTTTCGCAGGGTGCAGCTTCGCATTGCTGGCACATCATCGGCAGGAAGGACGCGCCCTGTTCGGGAAAGTCGACCATTTTTTCGTCCCAATAGCGCTCTATCCTGATCCAGTGCATCACCTGGCCATGATGGAAGCGCTTCTTGCCGACGACGGGCAGATTGTTCTCAGCATAACAGGCCGTGGTGCAGGCGTTGCAGCCGGTACAGATGTCGAGATCGAGCGCCATGGCCCACTTGTACTCGCTGTATTCCTTGTTGAGGTCGTACTGACCGCGGTAAGGACGCTTGTTCCTGTAGAAGGACCAGTTGTTCAAAAGATTCGTAATCGACACTTTTAAATCTCCTTGGAAAGCTGAGCCACGTCAGCTGGTAACGTCACGACCAGTTTGCGTCCCATCTGGGTGCTGACAGGCCCTTCATCCTTGACGACGATCTCGGAATCGCTTGTCTTCTTCACGGAAACGCGGGTGCCAAACATCGCAAGCTCCCCCGTATCCTTCTCGAAAACCGGATTCAGGATCGTGAACGGGTTGACGCCGACGCCGTTCGCAAAGCGGCCGAGCGACTCATGCCCCTGCCCCAGAGGGATCGAAACAGCGTCGGGGTGAATGCCCGGGAAGAGATAGGCCTTCACTTTCAGCGTGCCGTTCTGGGATGCGATCTCGAGATAATCGCCTTCCTTGATGCCCATGCTTGCAGCGGTCTTGGGATGGATCTCAACCCAGGAATCCCAGACGATCGTGGTGAGCGGATCGGGCGACTCCTGAAGCCAACCGCAATTGGCGTGCCTTCCATCCCTGAAGTAATGACGCTCCGAAGGAACCAGGTAGAACGGGAACTTCGGATCCTGCACGTTCTGGACTTCGGGCAGGGAAAGTGCTGCTTCGGCAAAGGAATCGCCGATCTGTTCCTGAGGCGCATCGATGTGGATCACGCCTGAGCTCAATGTGTCGTACCAGAAATGCTCGTCCGTATCGGTGTACTTGACGGCAGGCTTCATGTTGATGACGGCCGCCTTCAAATAGGAAAAGAAATCGGGCCAGTTCTTGTATTCGTCAGCGCGGCGCTGCTTGACAAGATCGAGCATGATGTCGCCCATGGAACGCGTATCCGGATAAAGCTTGTTCATGAGCGGCTGCTGCATCGTGATTTCGACCCCTTCAGGCTGATACCAGGCGATGTTGGAACCGAATTCTTCGACAGCCGTGAGGATAGGCAGAACGAGATCGCACTCTTGCGCCGTCTCGTCGGCCGCATTGACGAAGGCCACCTTGAAAGGCACCTTGCGCAGATTGTCGCGGAAGCCCATGAAGCTCGGCGCGGTGAAGACCGGGTTTGCGCCATGGATGAAGACGGCCTGCAGCTTGCCGCCGCCCATGGCATCGTTCATTGCCTTCAGGCTTGAAAAACTGCCGGCTTCCGGGGCGATTTGCGGGAAAGGCGATTTGGCCTGCCCGTCTATCGTCTTGCCGACGTTGCCGAGGATCTTGTTGAGCAACTGAATCGCTACCGCATTCTGCACGCCATGGGCATGTCCTTCGGCCGAAGCGCCTGAAATCACGATGCTTGGCGTCTTTTCCCACAGGAGCGAGGCCACGTGACCGACCAGTTCCGGACGGACGCCGGTGATTTGGCTGACCGTTTCAGGATCGTATTTGCTCACCAGGCTCGCGATGCCTGCCGGCACCGTATTCGTGAATTCGCTGTGCTTGAGCAGTTGATTGGCCACGCCAAGCGCAAATATGCCTTCCGTGCCGGGTATGATCGCAATCCAGCGGTCGGCATTCGCCCCCGTCATGGTCATCTTGGGTTCGATCTGGACCAGCGTGCCTCTGGGAGCCTTCCTGAATTTCGCATATTCGGCTGCGAAATGGACAGGGGATGCGCCGGTGCCGAGGAAGTCGCTTCCGAAGGAAACGATCAATTTCGCCTTGTCGAAATGCAGTCTCGGCATGTCGACGCCGTAAACCTGCTTGTTCGCAGCGAACCCGATCGATGGGGAAAGCGCTTCATATGCGAAGTGATTCTTCGAATCGAGGCTGTCGAGATAGTTCTGCACGAGCACCTTGAGATGGCCGCTCATGGCGCCCGTCATGAAGGCAAAGTTCTCTCCCTTGATGCCGCTTTTCGGCCCGACCTTCTCGTTCAGCGTGGCCATTGCCTTGTCCCAGCTGACGGGTTGGAGACCGTTGCCCACCTTCATCATCGGCTGGGTCAGGCGATCGGGATTGTACTGGACCTGGACCGCGGCCTGACCGAGGCCGCAGATCTTTCCGCCGCTGATTTTCGACTGCGGGTTGCCTTCCATCTTGAGCACACGCCCTTCACGGACGCGCCCCATGACGCCGCAAGCCGAACCGCATTGCGTGCAGGTCGACGCATAGAAAACGCTGAGGCCCGGCACGACGAAATCCTCGGGGCTCACATTCGGCATGATCAATTCATCACCAGACCGAATATCGGTATTGCCGCAACCCGTAAGCGCCAGAGAGCTTCCGCCAAGCCCGAGCACCTTCAGAAAATCCCTGCGATTAATGCCGCTTTCACTCATAACCAAATCTTCCCATAGCTAATTTTCGGGTGGAAACATGTCCGCGAACGATCTCGCAAACCCTTATTTGTGACACTGCCAACATTCATAGGGCCCGTGGCTGGTTTTCATACTGACATCATTTTCTCTGTGGTCCTTCTGATGGCAGCTGATGCACCACCCCATAGACAGCGACTTGACGCGCCTATCCACAGTCATGTTGGCGACATCGCCATGGCAATATCCGCATACTTCCCTGATCGGCCTGTTCTGCCTGAAATAGAAGCGTTGAACATGGCGCTCGTGGTTGAACCTGACATAGTCCGGAAGATCGTTGACCTTCTTCCAGGGAATCGGCTCCTTCTTTTCCCAGTATTCAAAGAGCTTCTTGATCCTGGGCTTGTTCCTGACGGATTCGATGTTCTGGTGGCATCCGATGCACTTGTCAATCCTCGGAATCACCGAGACATAGCCGCGCCTTGCGCCGGTATGGCAATACAGGCAGCTGATCCCCATGTCTCTCGCATGCCTGTAATGGGGAAATTCGATAGGCTGCTTGACGACTGGTCCCAGCGCATTGTAGCCGTCAGAGGTTTGCGAACCGATGGGGCCGCCCCACTTTAACGGCTCAGCACTTGCTGTCCCCACGCAAAGGAAGACAAAAGACAGTACCGCCAGCAAACGATGGATCATGTTTCTCGTTCCAGAAGTATTAAAGCAAGTCATAAGTTATATCCATTGAAATTGACCATTCGAAATTTCACCCACGCAAACCGCCGCGAGGCACACTATCTTCTACCCCACCAAATTCCCCTTTATTAGCAATGATAATGATAATGATACTTAGCACCGGGAGCCGTGGCCCCGATGCTGACAGACCGATGCATTCCATCATGAAGCATCGATGACTGCAGATTTACCTGGGAAATAACTGAAATGGCGAAAGGAAAGCGCGCGCCAGCCTGCCTGGCTTACGTCCCTGACGTGATTGAAATTCACCCTCATGCTCCCTCCTCCTCCACCACCTTGTTTATACCTTGTGTTTGCCGCTCCCAAGCCGTCCGGAATAGCATTTTTTTCGCAGTATAACTATGCCCTGCTTTTTAGGTCAAGCCTTAATTCTATTAGTTTAATCGATTTTATCGATAAATTTGAAGCCGGAATAACCCGATTCACGCTGGTTATCCAAGTATAGATTCGCTTTCCAGCAACGGGGGCAATTGGGAAAGGGATTTCAGGTTGAGATCGTCGAGAAATTTTGCCGTAGTCGCATAGAGCGCAGGCCGGCCAGGCACGTCCCGATGCCCAACGCTTTCGATCCAGTTTCTGGCCTCGAACATCTTCAGGATCTGCGGGGAAACCGAAACCCCCCTTATTTCCTCGATGTCTCCCCGGGTGACCGGCTGACGATAGGCGATGATGGCGAGCGTCTCCAGCGCGGCCCTCGAATAACGCGGCGCTTTCTTTTCATTGAGTCTATCGAGATATTGCTTCATCGCCGGGCGCGTTCTGAAGCGCCAGCCGCTGGAAACTTCGACCAGTTCAAGCCCTGAATGCTCCCATTTGCTGCATAAGCGGGCAATGATGTCCTCGATGCCGCGGCGATCGATTTCTCCTTCGAACAGCCTGACGAGCTCGGCAACGGGAATCGCCTCATCCGAACACAGCAAAGCAGCTTCCACGACCTGATCAATATTCATGATTCGCCTTGACGTAGATCGATCCGAAGAAATCGGCCTGGCTGATACTGACCAGGCTTTCACGGACAAGCTCAAGAAGAGCGAGGAATGTCACGATCATGACGGCGAGCCCCGATCCAAGATCGAAGCACTCCTCGAATTCGATGAAATCCCTGCCTTGCAGCTTCTTCAGGATTCCCGTCATATGCTCTCTTATCGATAGCTCCTCCCGGCCCACCCTGTGCGGATCAGTCAGCTTCGCGCGCGCAACGAGCCCCATCCAGGCTTGCTTGAGATCGTCCGAAATCACGGAGGGAAGCTCGGGCATCTCTATCCAGTCCAGGTCTACGCATGGAATGAGAAAATCCCGCTCAGCCTGTTCCATCCCGTCCAAGCGCAGCGCAGCCTGCTTCATTTTCTCGTATTCGAGCAGGCGCCTGACCAGTTCCGCCCTGGGGTCCACCTCGTCCTCGATTTCAGCGTGCTTCGGCAGCAGCATCCTCGACTTGATTTCGACCAGGAGCGCTGCCATCAGCAGATATTCTGCGGCCAACTCGTGACGTGCTTTCGCGGCTTCGATGTACGCCATGTACTGCCGGGTGAGTTCGGCCATGCTGATATCGAGGATATCGAGGTTGTGCTTGCGGATGAGATAGAGAAGAAGGTCGAGGGGGCCCTCGAATGTCTCCAGAACAATTTCGAGCGCCTCTGGAGGAATGTAGAGATCCTGTGGAAGATCCTGGATTGCTTCGCCATGGACGCGGGCGACAATCAAGTGTAGTCGAGCCCCATGGATTCGCGGACTTCGCGCATCGTTTCCTGCGCGAGGCGGCGCGCTTTTTCGCAGCCGTCCGCGATGATGTTTCTCACCAGAACGGGATCATCCAGATAAAGCTGAGCCCGTTCCCTCATCGGCTCCTGTTCCTTCAATACCGCGTCGATGACGGGCCGCTTGCATTCGATGCAGCCTATGCCTGCGCTGCGGCACCCTTTCTTTACCCAGTCACAGGTTGCCTCGTCGGAATAGACGCTGTGGAACTGCCAGACCGGGCAATTCTCGGGGTCCCCGGGATCGGTCCGCCTTACCCTTGCCGGATCGGTGGGCATCGTCCTGATTTTCTTTTCGACGGCAGCAGGATCTTCCCTCAAGGATATGGTATTGCCGTACGACTTGGACATCTTGTGGCCATCCAGTCCGGGCATACGGGACGCGCTCGTCAGCATGGCCTGAGGTTCGGAAAGAATCATTTTGCCGCAGCCCTCGAGGTAGCCGTAAAGCCTTTCCTTGTCGCCGATGCTCAAATTCTGCTGTTCATCCAGAAGCGACTTGGCCGCTTCCAGCGCCTCCACGTCGCCCTGTTCCTGAAAACGCGCCCTGAACTCGGTGTAAAGCCTGCCCTTCTTGGATCCGAGCTTCTTCACGGCTTCCCTGGCTTTTTCCTCGAATCCGGCTTCCCTGCCGTAAATATGATTGAAGCGCCGCGCGATTTCGCGCGTGAATTCGATGTGCGGCACCTGATCTTCTCCGACAGGCACATGGGTTGCACGGTAAATGAGGATGTCTGCGCTCTGCAGCAGGGGATAGCCGAGAAATCCATACGTGGAAAGATCCTTCTCGGTCAGCTTCTGTTGCTGGTCCTTGTAGGTCGGAACGCGCTCCAGCCATCCCAAGGGCGTGATCATGGAGAGCAGCAGATGCAGTTCAGCATGCTCGGGAACTCTCGACTGGATGAAAAGCGTGGCCTGGGCAGGATCGACGCCGGCAGCGAGCCAGTCTATCAGCATGTCCCACACGCTGTCCTCGATCACCTCGGGGGTGTCGTAATGGGTGGTCAATGCATGCCAGTCTGCCACGAAGAAGAGGCATGGATGCTCGTGCTGCAGCTTGACCCAGTTCTTGAGCACGCCGTGGTAATGGCCAAGATGAAGATGCCCGGTCGGGCGCATACCTGAAAGAATTCGGTCGGCAAACATGTTGTACCTTATTATAAACCAAACAATCGCAAGATCAGGTCGATAGCGATATTGATCAGCGGGCCGATGACGGCCCCGAGTATCCCCGCAAAGAGCAGCACGACAAGTATGATTATGCCGTATGGCTCGATTTTGGCAAGCTGATAGGCCTGTCTGGTCGGCAGCAGGCTGACCAGCACCCTCCCGCCGTCGAGCGGCGGGATCGGCAGCAGATTGAGCATCATCAGCACGACGTTGATCTTCACCCCCATGTTGGCCATGATGGCGAGCGGGGATGCGAAGTAATTCCCGGGCATCCACGTGGACAGCTTGAGCAGACAGGCCCAGACGAGCGCCATGGCGAGATTGGACATGGGGCCTGCGAGGGCGACCCAGAGCATGTCTTTCTTCGGATTTCGCAGCGCACCGAAGTTGACGGGAACGGGCTTTGCCCAGCCGAACAGGAAACCGCCCAGCGCAAGCGAAACCAGGGGAATGACGATCGTGCCGATCGGATCGATATGGCGCATCGGATTCAGGCTCACCCTCCCCTGCATGTAGGCCGTCATGTCGCCGAAATGCTTGGCGACATAGCCGTGTGCGGCTTCGTGAAAAGTGATAGCAAATATGATCGGGAGCGCGTAGATCGCTGCCGCCTGGATGAAATTGCCCGGATCCGTCATTCTGCCAGCCCCAA
Source organism: Pseudomonadota bacterium (assembly GCA_021802545.1). Taxonomy (GTDB): domain Bacteria; phylum Pseudomonadota; class Gammaproteobacteria; order Burkholderiales; family JABEVD01; genus JABEVD01. The sequence goes on along the minus strand of JAJZRS010000006.1, from coordinate 122,302 downwards.
TGGTGAAAGCGGACCGCTGCCGCGCCGCAGGACAACCGGCGGATCCTCAGTCAGGTCGATCACGGTGGTCACGTCCACCCCGCATGCGCCGCTGTCGATAACGAGGTCGACCTGGTTTTGCAGTACCTGTCTGATCAATTCCGGATCGTTCTGCGGGATGTCTTCGCCGGGAAGCAGCAGCGAGGAACTCAGGATCGGCTCGCCCAGCGCATCCAGCAGGCTCATCACCACGGCATTGTCCGGGATCCTGATCCCGATCGTGTTGCGCTTCGGATGCTGCAGCCTTTTCGGAACCTCTCTTGTCGCCTTGAGGATGAATGTATAGCCGCCCGGTGTGGCGGATTTCAGCATCCGGTATTGCTTGTTGTCGACCTGGGCATAATGGGAAATGCTCGAAAGATCCCTGCAGACGAGCGTGAAGTGATGGTGCTCGTCGACACCTCGGATCGAGCGCATCCTTTCCATGGCGGCCTTGTCGCCGATCCTGCATCCCAGCGCATAGCTCGTATCGGTGGGATAGACGATGACCCCGCCGTTGTTCACGATTTCGACAGCCTGCCTGATGAGGCGCTGCTGCGGATTCAGGGGATGGATGGAAAAAAGCTGCGCCATCAGGCGAGTCCCTCCCAGATCGGGCGGCATCCCTCAGGCAAAGGCGGAAGGCGGCCGACATCCATTCTGCTCTCGTCCGGGCTGTGAAAGTCCGACCCCAGGGATGCGAAAAGATCGAAGCGCCGTGCGAACCCGCAGAACCGCATCGCCATTTCTTTCGTGTGGCTCGACGTCACGACCTCCAATCCTTCTCCTCTGGCCTCCCTGAATTCCTCAAAAAGCGCTTCCAGCGCAGCCGTGCTCAGGTCATAGCGGCCCGGATGGGCAATCACCGCAATTCCCCCGCTTTTCCTGATCCAGCCGACTGCCTCACTCAATTGCGCCCACTGGTGCGCGACATGACCGGGCTTGCCGTGGGTCAGGAATTTCCTGAACACGGAAGGGATGTCCTTGGCATGTCCTTTTTCGACGAGAAATCTCGCGAAGTGCGTCCGTCCGATCAGATTCTTGTTGGATGCAAAGCGGTACGCCCCCTCGAAGCTTCCGGAAATGCCCGCCTTGGCGAGCCCTTCGGCAATGAGTTTCGCACGCCTGATCCGCCCTTCCCTGAGCGTGTTGAGGCCATTCTTGAGATCCGCGTTTTCAGGATCGATGTTGAGCCCCACGATGTGCAGCGTTCTGCCGCGCCAAGTCACGGAGATTTCGACGCCGTTCACGAATGCGATGTTCCGGCTTTCGGCAGCGTGGCGCGCCTCGATGAGGCCATCGCAATCGTCGTGATCGGTCAGCGCAAGGATCTCGACTCCGTTTTCAGCGGCACGCGCGACAAGGTCGCCAGGGGAAAGCACACCGTCTGAGATCGTCGAATGGCAATGCAGGTCGATAGTTGGCATGGGTGGGATTTTGCGTAGCAGTGCCAATCATACCAAATCGGGCAGACATTCAGAAATGTTTTATACTGAAGCGAAAGGAGAAATCATGCGGTATGTTCCCAGCGATCTTCCTCCACCCCACCCGACTGACGAGCGGGGTACGCCGCGCGTGGTTCGGATTCAGGCTGCCAAGGACGGGGGAGTCCCGCCCGTTGTGCCGATTGCCTTCAACTTCAAGCCTCAGGAAAAGCGCCGCAAAAAGTCCTTGCCGGAAGAAGAGGAGGAAACGCATGTTTTCATGGAACGCAGCGAAGAGGAGCGGCGCAAATACTGCAGAAGACTGCACAGCACGCCGATTCTCTACGACATCAGGGTCGTCAACGACAGGCGCAAGAAGAACCAGAGGAAAGGCGACGTCACCACATCGGTCGATGAAATCGTCTAGCCGCCGCGGCTCCTGTGCAGGGATGCGATGAGTTCGGCCTCTCCCTTGGATATGTCGCAGGCTACTGCGATTTCTGCAGGCCCCATCCCCTGCCTCACCATCCTGATCGCCTGGGCATAGGGTGCGGGCGCATCATTTTCTTCCCTCAGTCTGTCGATTTCCTTCTGCATCAACGCGACATGGGTCCTCAATTCGGCCATTTCTTCCTTCAGGGATTCAAGCGCCGATTTTTCGTGCCGCACTTCCGGAATCGGCCTGAGTTTGGTTCTTTTTCTCGATGCGCGCAGGAAAACGAGCAACTCCACGGCGACGTAGAAGGTCAGCGCGACGATCGAACCGATCAGCAATTCCCGCCAGGTGAAAAACTGCATTCTATCCATTATGCCGAAATGTCGGATATTAGCAGGCGGGCAGTCAAATGTGTAGCGCCCGCCCCGCCACCGCAAGCGCTGCCTCGTGGATCGCTTCAGAAAGCGAAGGATGGGCATGGACCGTCAGCGCGATGTCTTCGCTGCTGGCGGAAAAGGCCATGGCCAGAACCGCTTCGCCGATCAGTTCGGAGGCGTATGGCCCGACAATGTGCACGCCGAGCACCCTGTCCGTCTTCGCGTCTGAGAGCATTTTCGCAAATCCTTTCGCCTCCCCAAGCGCCTGCGCCCTGCCATTCGCCGAAAAAGGGAACTGGCCGACCTTGTATTCCATTCCTGCTTCCTTCAGCTGCTGCTCGGTCTTGCCGACCCAGGCGATCTCAGGCTTGGTATAAATGACCCAGGGCACGATGTTCCGGTCAAATTCAGCCTTCCTCCCCGCTATCAGCTCGGCGGCCATCACGCCTTCTTCTGACGCCTTGTGCGCAAGCATCGCCCCGCCGGCGACGTCCCCGACTGCATAAATGCGCGGCAGATTCGTCCTGCACTGCGCATCGATCCTGACGAATCCCTTGTCGTCGAGCGCAAGCCCGAGCGCGTCCTCGGCAATGCCTTGAGTATTGGGGGCCCTGCCTGCAGCGACGATCAGCTTGTCGAAATCCTGTTCGACCCGGCCTGATTTTTCCTCATAAACGACATTAACAATATCATCTTTTTCATTGATATATAATACATTTACTCCGAGTTTTATCGTCCACCCCTGGTCTCGCCCGAAGAGGCGCATTGCCTCCTTCGAGATCTTCCCGTCGGCAAGCGGCAGAAATTCTGGAGAGGATTCGAGCAGCGTCACTTCGCTACCGAGCCGCCGCCAAACACTGCCCAGTTCCAGCCCGATGACGCCTGCCCCGATGATGCCCAGCCTTTTCGGCGCTTCTTCGAAAGACAGCGCACCGCTGCTGTCGACGATCCTGGGGCCGAACGGGGCACCTTCAATTTTTCTGGGAGAAGATCCTGTCGCGATGATGACATGCTTCGCTTCGACCGTTGCGCTAGATGATATTTCCAATTGATAAGCTTGCCCGCCCGAAACGATTCTGGCGCGCCCCAAGATGGAATCGACCTTGTTCTTCTTGAAAAGGAATGCGATGCCGTTCGTATGGGCATCGACGATCTTCCGCTTCCTTTCCTGCATGGCCTGAAGATCGAGCTTCAAATCTCCGATCAATATGCCTTGTGATGGAAAACCGTGCTTTGCCCTCTCAAAGTTTTCGGACGATTCGAGCAGGGCCTTGGAAGGAATGCAGCCCACATTGAGGCAAGTGCCGCCCAGGAGTCCCTTGCCGTCTCTTTCGCGCTCGTCTATGCATACCGTTTTGAGGCCCAGCTGGGCGCAGCGGATTGCCGCGACATAGCCGCCCGGGCCTGCACCGATCACAGCCACGTCATAAGCGCTCATTCAGATCTCCAGAAGGAGCCTGGCCGGATCCTCCAGATCCTCCTTGATCGCGACCAGCGCCTGGACCGCCTCCCTGCCATCGATGAGACGATGATCGTAGGAAAGCGCAAGATAGATCACCGGCCTGATCACGACCTGTCCGTTCTCGGCGACCGGCCTGTCCTTCATCGAATGGATCCCGAGGATCGCGCTTTGGGGCGGATTGATGATCGGCGTGGAAAGCATCGATCCGAAGATGCCGCCGTTCGTGATCGAGAACGTTCCTCCTTCGAGCTCTTCCAGCGAGAGCTTGGCTTCCCTTGCGCGTTTTCCGAAATCGGCGATGCGCTTTTCGATGTCTTCGAAAGAAAGCTGGTCCGCATCGCGCAATACGGGAACGACGAGCCCGCGCTCCGTGCCGACGGCAATGCCGACGTCGTAATAATCATGGTAGACGATGTCGTTGCCTTCGATGGAGGCATTGAGAACGGGAAAGCGCTGCAATGCGGACAGGGCAGCCTTCACGAAAAAGGACATGAAGCCGAGCTTGACGCCGTGCTTCTTCTCGAACTCATCCCTGTACCTGGCGCGCAGATCGACGATGGCCTGCATGTTGACTTCGTTGAAGGTCGTGAGGATGGCGGCATTTCTCTGCGATTCGAGCAGCCTTTGCGCGATCCTTGCGCGGAGCCTGGACATCGGCACATGCCGCTCCATCCTGCCGCTTCCGGCTTGCAGAACATCTTCCTTGGTAATGCGCCCGCCGCGCCCCGTGCCCTTGATTTCCGAGATCTTCAATTCGCGCTCGTCGGCATGCTTTTTCGCAGCCGGCATCAGGACAGGCTTCTCGGGTTCGATGCGCGCAGGCTCGGATGATGCAGCTTTTTTCTCGGGTCCTGCGGTGTCGAGCATCGCGATGACTTCCCCGCTCGTGACGATGCTGCCCTCTTCCTTGAGTATCTTCGTGATCACACCCGATTCGACCGCCGGCAATTCAAGCACGATCTTGTCCGTTTCGATGTCGATCAAGTTTTCACCTCGGCTTGCATGCTCCCCTTCCTTCTTGTGCCATGCAAGCAGGGTCGCCTCGGAAACCGATTCGGAAAGCTGTGGCACCTTGATTTCGATCAGCATCATTTCTCCTCGTGTTCGGCAAAGGCGCCTTCAACCAGCTCCTTCTGCCTTGCCAGATATTTCGCGTAATAGCCTGCCGCAGGAGAGGCTGAAGACGGGCGCATGGAGGAGAGCAGACGCCTTTCCCCGATGTGCCGCATGAAATAATGTTCGAGGTGGTGCCACGCCCCCTGGTTTCTCGGTTCTTCCTGGCACCAGAGCACCTCGAGCGCATTGGGATAGCGCGAAAGCTCTGCCTTGAAATCTTCGTGAGGAAAGGGATAGAGCTGGTTGATCCTCACGATGGCCATGTCCGTGATGTTTTTTTCAAGCCGCGCATGATGAAGATCATAATAGACTTTTCCTGCGCAGAAGATGATGCGCCTGACTTTTTCCGCTTCGATGGACGCTTCTGTTTCACCCGTCACGGGATTGAATTTCCCTTCCGCCAGTTCATCGAGACTGGATACGGAATCCTTGTGCCTCAGCAGGCTTTTGGGCGTGAAAACGATCAGCGGCCTCCTGTAAGGTCTGAGCATTTGTCGGCGCAGCAGATGGAACATCTGGCTTGGGGTGGAGGGCACGCATACCTGAATGTTGTAGTCGGCGCAAAGCTGCAGATAGCGTTCCAGCCGCCCCGAGGAATGTTCCGGGCCCTGGCCTTCGTGGCCGTGCGGCAGCAGCATGACGAGCCCGCACAACCTGCCCCATTTGGCCTCTCCTGAAGTGATGAACTGGTCGATGACCACCTGGGCGCCGTTGGCGAAATCGCCGAACTGGGCTTCCCAGATCACGAGTTCGTTCGGCTCCGCGGTCGCATAGCCGTATTCGAAGCCGAGCACGGCTTCCTCCGACAAGACCGAATCGACAGCCGCAAAATCGGCCTGGCCCGCCTCGATGTGCTGGAGCGGAATATAGATGCCCTCGTCCCATTTTTCCCGGTTCTGGTCGTGCAGCACGACATGCCTGTGGAAGAAGGTGCCTCGCCCGACATCCTGACCTGAAATCCTGACGGGGTATCCTGCGGCAAGGAGAGAAGCATAGGCCAGGTTCTCAGCCATGCCCCAATCGAGCGGGATTCTTCCTTGCCCCATCTCGCGCCTGTCGGCAATGATCTTCTCCACCCGGGAATGGAGCCTGAAATTGTCCGGGATAGTGGTCAGCCTGGTAGAGAGGCGCTTCAGTTCCCCGAGCGGCAGCGCTGTTTCATCGTTCTCGTTCCATTTGGTGTTCCTGAATATCGACCAGTCCGACAAATGCGGATTCTTCACCCCTTTCAGGAAGGTGGCATTGGGATGCTCCCCTTTGTCCATGGCGGCCTTGAAATCGTCGATCATCCTGTCGGCCGCACCTTTCTCGACGATGCCGAGCTTTTCAAGCGTCTGTGCATAAAGGCTGCGCGTGCCGGGATGCGCGTTGACGATCTTGTACATGAGCGGCTGCGTCACGAGCGGCTCGTCCTGTTCGTTGTGCCCATGGCGCCTGAAGCAGACCATGTCGATGATCACGTCCTTCTTGAAGGCGTTCCTGAAATCGAGCGCGATATCCGTCACCATGAGAAGCGCTTCCGGATCGTCGGCATTGACGTGGAAGATCGGCGCTTCGACCATTTTCCCGACATCGCTGCAATAGATTGTCGAACGCGTATCCCTTGGGTCCGAGGTCGTGAAGCCGATCTGGTTGTTGACAATGACGTGCACCGTGCCCCCCGTGCCATAGCCGCGCGTCTTGGAAAGATTGAGGGTTTCCATGACCACGCCCTGTCCGGTAAAGGCGGCATCCCCGTGGATCAGGATGGGCAGCACCTGATTTCCCTCGTAATCGTGCCTTCTGTGCTGCCTGGCCCTGACCGATCCTTCCACGACGGGATTGACGATCTCGAGATGGGACGGGTTGAAGGCGAGGGTCACGTGCATGGGACCGCCTTCCGTCATGATGTCTGAAGAAAATCCCTGGTGGTACTTGACGTCGCCAGACGAGAGCTCGGCTGCTTCCCTGCCTTCGAATTCAGAAAAGAGCTCCCCGGGCATTTTCCCCAGCGTGTTGACCAGCACGTTCAGCCTTCCCCTGTGCGCCATGCCGATCACCACTTCATGGACGCCTTCTGCCCCGGCATTTTGCAGGAGCCTATCCAGGAGCGGAATCAGGCTGTCCCCGCCTTCCAGCGAAAAGCGCTTCTGCCCGACATACCTCACATGCAGATAACGCTCGAGCGTCTCGGCCTCCGTCAGCCGCTGCAGGATGTGTTTTCTGTATTCGCCGGAAAAATCCGGCTGGGAGCGCCTCCCCTCGAATCTTGCCTGTATCCAGCGCTTCTGCTCGTTCTCGCTGATGTACATGTATTCGATGCCGATGGCGCCGCAATAGGTTTTCCTGAGCGCATCCAGGATTTCGCGCAATGTCGCCTTTTCCGGTCCGACGAACGAGCCCGTGTCGAAAACATCGTCAAGGTCGGATTCGATGAGGCCGTAATGGGCGGGATCGAGTTCCGGAACTTCCGGTTTTTCGATATGCTTCAGCGGATCAAGGTCGGCTGCCCGCACGCCGAGAAAGCGGTAGGCATTGATCATCTGGAGCACGGAAATCTGCCTCCTGTCGGATGCAGAAGAAGCAGCTTTTGGCAGCTCTGAAAATGCGCTGCGCCAAGCCTCGGGCAGCGCCTCCGGATGATCGAGATATTGTCCGAAAAGCGCTTCGATGTAAGCCGCGTTCGCCGCGCTGAGCCAGGAATCAGACATCCTACCGCTCCGATCGAGCCTTGTAGTCTCGCCTCTCAGGTCCTCTGTATAGCTGTCTCGGCCGGCCTATCTTGCGATCGGAATCCGAGATCATTTCGTTCCATTGAGAAATCCACCCGATCGTCCTCGCGATCGCGAAGATCACGGTGAACATGTTGAGCGGGACATTCAGAGCGCGCAGCACGATTCCCGAATAGAAATCGACGTTGGGGTAGAGTTTGCGCTCGACGAAATAGTCGTCCTGCAGCGCTACGCGCTCGAGTTCCATGGCCATCTCGAACAGCCTGTCGTTCTGCAGGCCGAGTTCGTCCAGCACCTCGTAGCATGTCTCGCGCATCACCTTCGCGCGCGGATCCACGTTCTTGTAGACCCTGTGGCCGAAGCCCATCAGGCGGAAACTGTCCTTCTTGTCCTTCGCGCGCGAAATGAATTTCGGAATCTGCGAAATGTCGCCGATCTCGTCCAGCATCTTGAGCACGGCCTCGTTCGCACCGCCATGAGCGGGCCCCCAGAGCGCCGCGATCCCTGCGGAAGTGCAGGCGAATGGATTCGCGCCCGACGAGCCTGCCAGCCTCACCGTCGAGGTCGACGCATTCTGCTCGTGGTCTGCGTGCAAGATGAAGATGCGCTCCAGCGCTTTCACCAGCTTCGGATTGGCCGCGTATTGCTCGCAGGGCGTGGCGAACATCATGTGGAGAAAATTCTCGACATAACCGAGCGCATTGTTCGGGTACATGAAAGGATGGCCGATGTTGTACTTGTAGCACATCGCCGCGATGGTCGGCACCTTGGCGATCAGGCGCAATGCGGACACTTCCCTGTGCGCCGGATTGCTGATGTCGAGCGAATCGTGATAGAAGGCCGAAAGCGCCCCCACCACGCCGACCATCACCGCCATGGGATGGGCATCTCGCCTGAATCCCTTGTAGAAGCTCATGAGCTGATCGTGCACCATGGTGCGGCGCTTGATCTCGTTTTCGAATTTATCCTGTTCATCCTGCGTTGGCAGCTCGCCGTGAAGCAGCAGATAGCACACTTCCAGATAGCTCGACTTCTCAGCGAGCTGCTCGATCGGATAGCCTCGGTAGTAAAGCTGGCCGGAGTCGCCGTCGATGTAGGTGATGCCCGAGCTGCAGCTCGCCGTCGAAAGAAAGCCGGGATCGTAGGTAAACAAGCCCGTTTTGGCGAGATTCCTGATGTCGATCACGTCCGGCCCGAGCGTCCCCGGGATGATCGGCAATTCAACCCCCGGGGTGCCGTCGCTGAAGGATAATGTTGCAGTTCTTTGTTTTTCCATGATTTTCAGTTGCCGATCAATTGGTTCCGATGAGTTCAACGAGGCGCTTTTCGCCCTCTTCGACCTCCCTCCTCCCCGCTATGATATCCCAGAGTTCCGCATCAGGGTATGTCAAGAGGCGCTCGAGCGCCTCGATCTGATCGTCATCGAGCGCGTGCTCGTGTCGATCCAGGAAGCCGGACAACAGGATGTCGAGCTCGAGCATGCCGCGCCTCGCCCGCCAGCGTATCGCACTCATATCTTCCTTCTGACCATCATGGCCTTGATTTTTCCGATCGCTTCGGTAGGGTTCAATTCCTTGGGACAGACATCGACGCAATTCATGATGCTGTGGCAGCGGAACAGGCGGTAGGGATCCTCGAGATCGTCGAGCCGCTCCGATGTCGCCTGATCGCGGCTGTCCGAGATGAAGCGCCAGGCCTGAAGGAGGCCTGCAGGTCCGACGAATTTGTCCGGATTCCACCAGAATGAGGGGCATGCGGTGGTGCAGCAGGCGCACAGGATGCATTCGTACAGGCCGTCGAGTTCGGCACGCTCCTCTGGCGATTGAAGCCGCTCCGTCTCGGGAGGCGGATCGTTGTTGATGAGATAGGGCCTGATCGAGCGGTATTGCCTGAAGAAAGGCTCCATGTCGACGACGAGGTCGCGGATCACAGGGAGCCCCGGGAGGGGGAGCAATTCGATCGGTTCCTTCAGAGCGGACAGTGGCGTGATGCAGGCGAGTCCGTTCCTGCCGTTGATGTTCATCGCATCCGACCCGCACACCCCTTCCCTGCAGGATTTTCTCAAGGAGAGCGAATCGTCCTGTGCCTTGATCAGGATCAGGGCATCCAGCAGCATCTTGTCCCCGGCTTCCAGCTCAACGTCGTAATCCTTCATGTAGGGATTGGCGTCGGCATCCGGATCGAAGCGGTAAATGGAAAAGCGCATGATGTCCTCAATAGGTACGCGTTTTGGGCGGAAAGGAAGGCACGGACAAAGGCTTCAGCCTGACCGGCTTGTAGTCGATGGTGCCGTCACTGTAGGCGAGCGTGTGCTTGAGCCAATTCTCGTCATCCCGTTCGGGATGGTCGTCCCGTGCATGTGCGCCCCGGCTCTCCGTTCTTTCGATGGCCGAGCGTATCGTGGCGAATGCGACTTCCATCAGGTTGTCGAGTTCCAGCGCCTCGATTCTCGCCGTGTTGAACACGCGGCTGTGGTCCGAAATCGCGGCACGATCCAGCCTTTGTCTCACTTCGAGCAGCTTTTGAAGGCCTTCTTCGAGCACTTCCGCCCGCCTGAATACGCCGCAATGGGATTGCATGATTTTCTGCATGTCCCTGTAGATGTCCGCCACGCGTTCTTCTCCGTCCGGTCTTTCCCATCTCGCGAGTCTCGAGAGGGCGAGATCCAGCCCGCCTTTCGGTACAGGAGGAGAAGTCGGATTCTCCTTCAGATACTCGACGATATGGTCGGCCGCAGCCCGTCCGAAAACAAGCAGATCGAGCAGGGAATTGCCGCCCAGGCGATTCGCGCCGTGCACGGAAACGCATGCGCATTCGCCTATCGCGTAAAGCCCCTGGACGGCCTCTTCAGGCCCAGTTTTGGCAGGAACAACGACCTGCCCACGATAATGGGTCGGAATGCCGCCCATCATGTAATGTGCGGTGGGCACGACCGGAATCGGGGAATCCAGCGGATCCACATGGGCGAATTTCATGGCAATCTCGCGTATTCCGGGAAGCTTGTCCAGAATCACCTCGCGCCCGATGTGATCGAGCTTCAGGAGCACGTGATCCCTGTTCTTGCCGCATCCCCGCCCTTCGTGGATCTCGATCGCGATCGCTCTGGCCACCACGTCGCGCCCTGCAAGATCCTTGGCGTGCGGCGCATAGCGCTCCATGAAGCGCTCCCCTGCGCTGTTGACGAGATATCCCCCTTCTCCTCTCACGCCCTCGGAGATCAGGATGCCCGCCCCCGCGACCCCAGTCGGGTGGAATTGCCAGAATTCCATGTCCTCGAGCGGAATCCCCGAGCGGGAAGCCATCCCGAGACCGTCCCCGGTGTTGATGAAGGCATTGGTGCTGGCATGGAAGATTCTCCCCGCCCCGCCCGTGGCGAGCAGCGTCGCTCTCGCTTCGACAAGCAGCGGCTCCCCTTTTTCCATGTCGAGCGCAATCACGCCGAGCACGCGCCCTTCGCCATCCCTGACCAGATCGATCGCCATATATTCGACGAAAAAATGCGTCTTGGCCTGGATGTTCTTCTGGTAAAGCGTATGCAGCACCGCATGACCTGTCCGGTCGGCTGCAGCACAGGTCCGCGTCGCCTGGTCGCCTCCGAAATTCCTCGATTGCCCGCCGAAAGGCCGCTGGTAGATCTTGCCGTTCTGTAGCCTGGAAAAAGGAAGCCCGAAATGCTCCATTTCATAGACGACCTGAGGCCCCATCCTGCACATGTATTCGATGGCATCCTGGTCGCCCAGATAATCGGATCCCTTGACCGTATCGTACATGTGCCAGAGCCAGTCGTCCTCGGTCACGTTGCCGAGCGCCGCGGTGATGCCGCCTTGGGCTGCGACGGTATGCGATCTCGTCGGAAAAACCTTGGTGAGCACCGCCACATTGCATCCTGCGGTGGAGAGCTGAAGCGCGGCGCGCATGCCGGCCCCGCCCGCCCCGATGATCGCAACGTCGAATTTCCTTTTCTCCATCAGTTTCCCCAAAGGATGCGCACGGACCAGATTGCATACACGGACAGCGAAAGGATGACCGCTACCTGCAGCACCAACCGGATTCCGGTCGGATGAACGTAATCCATCAGGATGTCGCGCATGCCTATCCATGCATGAAGAAAAAGGCCGAAATAAAAGAGCTGCATGCCGATCCTCATCCATTCTTGCGACATGAGCATCTTCCAGTCAGCATAGGAGGATGGCGAGCGCGCAATCAGAACGACGAGGAAAAGAAGAATGAAGGCGGCCATGAAGGCGGCGGAAACGCGCTGGACGAGCCATCCCACGATGCCGTAATGCGCCCCGGATACCGTCCTTTTCACCATAGCCTGAATCCCGAATAGAGCGTGAGCAGAAGGCTTGCCGCCAATACCCATCTGCTCGCGGTCCTGGCCGATCCGAGCGATGCGCCTATTCCCAGGTCGAGCAGCAGGAAGCGGATTCCGGCAAAAAGGTGATGCAGCAAGGCCCAAAGCAGCAGCAGCTCGATCAGCTTGGCAGGCTCAAAATCGAGCATTTGCCTCAATGCATCGAATTTTCGATTCGAACTCAGGCTGGCCTCCAGTCCATAAAGCGTAAGGGGAATCGCCAAGTAAAGGAGCAGGCCGCTTGCCCTGTGCAGGATGGACACGAATCCCGGCAGGGGAAGCCTGATTCTGAAAAGGTCGAGATACCTGGGCTTCATTCCTTACCTTTCGATGGATGAATAGCGGCGATTCCAGAAGCGCCTTGAAGCGTGTACCATTTTACAACAGGCATTGAAAGTGGGGAAATCGATGAGACAACCGGTCAGAATCGCGGTCACCGGAGCCGCAGGCCACATCGGCTACAATCTTCTTTTCCGCATTGCATCCGGCGACATGCTCGGCTACAGGCAGCCCGTCATCCTCCAGCTCCTAGAAATCACGCCGTTGCTCAACGCGCTCAAGGGGGTGGTGATGGAACTCGACGATTGCGCCTTTCCGCTTCTTTCAGGCGTTCATGCGACCGACATCCCCGAAGATGCTTTTGCAGGTGCCGATATCGTCATCATGGTCGGCAGCCGTCCGAGGACGGTAGGCATGGAACGCAGCGATCTTTTGACCGTCAACGGCGAAATCTTCAAGACGCAGGGCATTGCGCTGGACAAGGTCGCCTCCACGCACGCGAAAGTGCTGGTCGTGGGCAACCCGGCCAACACCAATGCGCTCATCGCGGCGAGTCACGCGAGAAGGCTCGATCCGGGAAACTACACTTCGATGATGCGTCTCGATCACAATCGTGCGCTTTCCAGGATAGCCGCGCATGCGGGCCGGCCGGTCAACCATGTGCGCAAGGCGATCGCCTGGGGAAACCATTCCTCTGCGCAATTTCCCGATCTTTATCATGCCGTGGTCGACGGCATCAATGCGAACCAGTTCATCCACGACAGCGATTGGGTGGAAAAGGAATTCATTCCAGGCGTTCAGAACAGGGGAACCGAAATCCTGAACGCGCGCGGTGCGAGCTCGGTCGGGAGCGCTGCGAACGCCGCCATATGCCATGTCAGGGACTGGCTGCTCGGCACGCCGGAGCATGACTGGGTGAGCATGGGTATTCGCTCGAACGGCAGCTACGACATCCCGGAAGGCGTGATCTACGGGTTCCCGGTTCAATGCAAGGGAGGGCAATATTCGATCGTCGAGGGGCTCGAGGTCACCCCCTTCATGAGGCAGCGTATGGATGCATCCTACAGGGAATTGCTCTGGGAGCGCGACCAGGTCAGGCATCTCATGGGATGAAAATCCGGGATTCCGGCACACCCTTCTCCCTCAGCAAGACGCTTGCGTTTTCCAGGAAATCCTCGGGGCCAGAAACATATACGTCCCGGTCGGAAATATCCGGAAGACGCGCCAAATCGCTTAATTCTACGTAGCTGAAGTTGTCGAGCGCATCTTCCCAGGCCCGGCAAAGATTGGAGAGATAGCGATTCTCTCCGATCCTGAAGAGCGCGATCGAAGCATACACGTCGAGCGCCATGGCATGCTCGATCAGGCTCTTGACTGGCGCAAACCCGGTACCCGACACGATGAAGCAGGGTTGCCTGCCCGTGTCCTCGCGCAGCACGAAATTGCCGAAAGGCCCGTGCAGCATCAAAGACTGGCCACGCTGCGCCCCTGCAAGCGCATCGTCCAGCGGGATATGGAATTCGAGGTTGCGGTCGTCGCACGGGCAGCTTGCGATCGGATAGTCGCGCTCGCCGAGCGTCACGCTTTGACCTGCAAGGAAGCGCAGGCGGCTGGTCCTGGGCGTCTGAAGCATGAGCCTCGTGACGTTGCCCAGCGTTTCCACAGCCCTCACCTTCGTCTCGATTTCCTGGACAGGAATGTCTTCGGGCCGGTTCGCCTCCAGCGCCTCGATCACGACATCCGTCACTGCTGCATGGGAACAGGTGAGGATGTAGCCCATGCTCTTCTCCGTTTCGCTGAAGACGTAGTCGTGGTGCCTCACCCTTTTCGTTTCGCCCGAAACCACCCTCGCCTTGCACAGCCCGCAATTGCCGCTGCTGCAGCCGTAGTTGAGGGCGAGTCCCGCCCTCAATGCGGCCTCCAGCAGCGTGTCGTTCCCTTCCGCAAAATACTCGCGTCCGCTCGGGCGCAGCGTCACGTGGGCAGAAACGATGCGCAGATAGCCTTCCAGCGCATCCAGTTCATCCGGAGATTCGGTCACAAGCGCTTCCTCGAGTTCATGATCCAGCCATTTTGCCAGATCGTCGATTTCGGGGCGAGACGGCAGGGCCTTCAATTTTTCGATCGTATCCACGATGATGGCATGGTAGCGTTCGAGATGCAGCCTGAAGTCGGCGAGTTCCCTGCTTTGCTCGTAAAGCCTTGCGGAGAGCACCTCCCTGTCGGGCAAAACGCGCTCCCTGACCCGCTTGCCGAATGCCTCTTCCTTGATTTTTGCTATGCGCTCGAAAACCGGGTCTTCTTCGAACTGGCTTTCCGGGAAGGCTGCGCGCAGCGATTCTATCGAGACCATGCCGTCGAAGGATTCGAGCCTCCCATCCTTGACGCATTGCTGCAGCGTACCCCTCGGCACACCGATGAGTCTTGCCGCCCTGGACAAAGTCAGAAGCTGGGACATTTCCACCTCCAAAGAAAGTGTAGGCATGGCGACGTATTCGCGCAAGCGCCTTGAATCTGCAATGTTGCTGTGATAAATCTAAGCAAACACCCATAAGGAGCCTTCAATGACCGATCTGTTCTCTCCCATCAAGCTCGGAGATATCGCGCTGTCCAACCGCATCGTGATGTCCTCGCTCACGCGAAACAGGGCTGGCGCGGGCAACGCGCCGACCGATCTCGTCGCTGAATATTATGGCCAAAGGTCGAGCGCCGGACTGATCCTGACAGAGGCATCGCCGATTTGCCCCGAGGGGCATGGTTATCCCAGAACCCCGGGCATCCACAGCAGGGAGCAGATCGAAGGCTGGAAGAAGGTGACGAAGGCGGTGCACGATGCGGGTGGAAAAATCGCGATCCAGCTCTGGCATGTCGGGCGCATATCCCATCCCGACCTCCAGCCGAATGGCGCACTTCCGGTCGCGCCCTCCGCAATCCGCCCGGAAGGCCAGGCGATCACCTATTCCGGAATGAAGGATTACGTGACCCCAAGAGCGCTGGAGACGATTGAGATCAAGGCGCTGGCCGGGACTTATGCAAAAGCCGCTGAAAACGCGATGGAAGCCGGATTCGATGGAATCGAGGTGCATGCCGGAAACGGCTATCTGCTCGACCAGTTCCTGCGCTCTTCCACGAACAGGCGAACCGACGAATACGGCGGAAGCCGCGAAAACAGGGCAAGATTCCTGCTCGAAGTGCTGGATTCCGTCTGCTCGAAAATAGGCAACGGCAAGGTCGGCATCAGGCTTTCGCCCGTGACCGTCTTCAACGACATCTCGGACGAAGATCCTCAGGGCACTTTCGAGTACGTCGTGAACGAGATCAACCGATTCGATCTCGCCTTCCTCGATCTGCTCCAAGGCACGGGGGGCGCGCCGCAGGATCAATGGCTTCCCTTCGATTACGACAGGCTGCGCGCAATCTACAAAGGCAATCTGATACTCAACAACGGGTACGACTACGACAGCGCCGCCCGCGAAGTCGCTTCAGGAAAAGCGGACGCGATCGCCTTTGGCAGGCTGCTCCTGGCCAATCCCGATCTCGTCGAGCGCTTCAGGCGCGGCGCATCCCTCAATGCGCCAGATTACGAGAGGCTTTATTCCGGCGAAGAAAAGGGGTACACAGATTACCCTTTCCTTGCCGCGTAACCGTCTCGAGCCCAAGCCACTTGTCGATGCATCCCATCCGTTCGAGCACCAGGAACAGGACGATGCCGAGAAAGAACCCGATTCCGAAGGGCATGATGAGTTCGGCCATGATTTGCCCGTGCATGATTTCCTCCTTCAAAGACGAATGAATAAACCATGTTTAAATTATGGTTTAATTTTATACATTAGTCAATCCTTATATTTGTGCGGAACGCCATCCTAGAGGAAATCTTCGGTGCGGCACTTGACGCGGTTGATCCCGTGCAGGCGGTCCTTTCGGCCATCAGGATGGGAAATGGAAGGCTCGTCGTTCCAGGGCGGAATTACGATCTGGATGCCTTCGAACGCATCGTCGTGATCGGCGCAGGCAAGGCGTCATCGAAGATGGCAGCGGCCATCGAAATGCTGCTCGGATCCAGGATCGCAGCCGGCCTCGTCATCGTCAAAACAGGGCATGCCGAAAAGCTTCTTCATATCGAGCAGGTGGAGGCATCGCACCCCATTCCAGACATCTCAGGAATGATGGCGACCCGGCGAATTCTCGACATGGCAAAGGCGGCTGACGAAAGAACGCTCATCATCTGCCTCCTGTCGGGCGGCGCATCGGCGCTATTGTCCTTGCCTGCCCCGGATTTGTCGCTTGAAGACAAGCAGGCGGCGACATTTCGTTTGCTGAATGCAGGCGCCTCCATCTCTGAAACGAATGCTGTGCGAAAGCACATCTCAAGCATCAAGGGTGGCCAGCTCGCACGCGCGGCCTATCCAGCCCAGGTCATATCCTTTATCGTCTCGGACGTGATCGGGGACAAAATCGACGTCATTGCATCCGGCCCGACCTCGAAGGATGACTCCACCTTTCTTGACGCGTTCGATATCGCAGAAAAATACGGATTGTCGCAGCGCATCCTGGACCATCTCAGGAAAGGCATCCAGGGGGAGATTCCTGAAACGCTCAAGGAAGACATGCCGAGCGCCAATCATGTGATCGTCGCAAGCAACAGGCAGGCGTTAGAGGCCGCCAGGACAAAGGCGATGCTATTGGGGTTCGATGCGAAAATCGTCACGGACAGACTAAATGGAGAAGCGCGTACAGCTGCGAAATATCTTGCCGCAAAAGCGCGCGAGAGCAGCTCATCTGGGAAAAAATTGTGCCTTGTCAGCGGCGGAGAAACCACTGTAAGCGTCAAGGGAGATGGCAAAGGCGGGCGGAACCAGGAATTCGCCCTGGCATTTTGCATCGAAATAGAAGGCGAGGCAGGCATTGCGCTTCTCTCGGCCGGCACAGACGGTGCGGATGGTCCGACCGATGCCGCGGGCGCATTCGTTGACGGAAGAACGGCTCGTATCGCGAAAGATTTTGGAATCGATCCCGGCGATTATCTTGAGAACAACGATTCTTATGGTTTCTTTTCCAGGCTGGAAGCCTTGTCGGGCATCCGCTGTCACTACAAGACAGGGCCGACGGGAACGAACGTCATGGATATCCAGATCCTGCTGCTCCAGAAATAATTAAGGCGTTTGAATATATACTAAAGAGGTAGAAACCCGTAATCCATAAGGGTTATGGCTTTTGCGCCAGATTCATTCAAGAATTGCCAACGGCTTGCCGTATATAAGAATTAGAAGAAATACATTAAATATATAAGAAAGTTGGAGGCTTTATGTTCAGGAATCTCGGCACCAGGACCAAGCTGCTGATCGGCAACGGTTCCGCCACCCTTCTGGTTGTCATTGCCTTGACGGTGGCCCTCGTCAGCCTGGGAAATCTCGGTTCCCAATTCAAGGCCTTCGTCAACGAAGACCTCGTCAAGCTGAAATCCCTGTCGAAGATGTACGAGAACGGCTTGCTGTCCGGCCAGGCCGAAAGGAACTATGTGCTCAAGCCTTCCGACCCGCTTCCCTTGAAAACCATCGACAAAGCCTCGAAAGCCTTTTCTGATGCATTGGAAAAATCAATCGAACTTTCTGCGGGCGATCCTGAAGAACTGAAAGTGCTCAACGAAATAAAACCCCTCTGGGAAAAAGTGACAGCCGCAAGAATGCACGCCAAGGACCTTGCCGCAAGCGATCAGATGGCAGCGGTCGATGAGCTCAACAAGAACGAAACGCCGGCATGGCGCAAGATCAGGAAAAATCTGGAATCGCTCATCGATGACAAATACCAGTCATCCGAAGTGAAGCGCAGGGCGATCGAGGGTCAGGTCAAGCGCACCATCACCCTTTCCATCGCGATAACGGTCGTCGCAATCATTCTTGGCGCAATCGGCATGCTGCTGCTGATCAACAACATCGTCAAATCCATCAAGGAACTGTCTCATTCCATGAACGAACTGGCTGTCGGGAACGGCGATCTGACCAAGCGCATCCCCGTGCACAGCCGCGATGAAATCGGGATGACCTCCGATGCCTTCAACCGCTTCATGCAGGGGCTGCAAAGCCTCGTCACGGAGATCAGGTCGAACGCAGAAGAAGTCTCGAACGCAGCAAGCGAGCTTTCGGCTTCCGCATCCAAGGTCGCGGATGGAACGCGGGATCAATCGGAGGCGGCTTCGGCAACCGCGTCGGCCGTCGAGGAAATCACGGTCGCCATCGCGTCCGTTGCGGATTCGTCCGAAGAAGTGAAGAACCTTTCCCACCAGGGACTCAGTCATACCAACCAGGGCAGCGACAGCCTTTCGAACATGCTGGAGGAAATTTCCAAGGTCAGGGATTCCGTGAAGGAAATAGCCACGCAGGTGAACGAATTCGTCAGCTCCACGCAAGCCATCACCGATATGACCAGACAGGTCAGGGACATCGCCGATCAGACCAACCTGCTCGCCCTCAACGCTGCCATCGAAGCCGCACGTGCAGGCGAACAGGGCCGTGGTTTCGCGGTAGTGGCCGACGAAGTCAGGAAACTCGCCGAAAAATCCGCACAATCGGCGAGCGAAATCGATTCCGTCACGCAGTCCCTGAGCGGGCAATCGGTGCGCGTGGAAAGATCGATCAGCGACGGCCTGCAATCGCTTTCCGCAAGCGAAGAATGCATGGGCAAGGTGGCCGATGTGCTTTCACGGGCGAAAGATTCGGTCAGCATGGCCAATTCGGGCGTCGAAGACATCGCCAATTCCGTGAACGAGCAGAGGATGGCGAGCAACAGCATCTCGAAGAACGTGGAAAGAATCGCGCAAATGGCCGAAGAGAACAGCGCTGCGATCGAGGAAACTTCCCATTCCGCCAACAGGCTGGAACAGCTCGCCGCTTCCCTGAAGGGGGTTGTCGGAAGATTCAGGGTCTAGTTCAGGGAAACGCGCTCGGCTGCCATCCTGCCGTATTTGGAGGACTCCGGACGGATCAGGACATCACGCCCTTCGGAAAGCCACTTTTCCAGTACCGAATCGGGATGGCCTATCACATGTCCCCTGCCCATCTCCAGCATGAATCGTCTCGAGCCGGCATCGATGAAGACGGCATTCACATGGTCCGGCAGGTCCATGTCCTCGATGATCCAAACCAGCATGTGGATAGCGCTCATGATCACCTCCTTTTTCCAGCCATGACTCTATTTCGGCCGAATCTGGAAAAACTTGATTCAGGTCCGCTGTTGCCTCAATTCGGAAAGGCAAAGATGGATGAATGCGAGCGCGATGTAAGTCGTTGAGAAGAGATTGAGCACCGGAACGAACTGGAGCAGGCCGGCAGCGATGCCGAGGAGGTAGAGCTTTCCTGTCGAATGCTCGAGCAAGGCTTCGAATTCCTCGCGACTTGCGTGTTCGGCGAGAGCATCGTAGCGGAAAAGACGCTGGTTGAGATAAGCAGAAAGCGCGACCGGAACGGCAAGCGCGAATGCGGAAAAAAACCAGAACGGAAGCGTGACCAGCCAGAGGACAAGAAAGACGGAAATGGCGACAATCGAATTCATCACGCTTCCCGCAATATTGCCCCCCTTCCTCCTCTCGAGATCAGGATAGTATCTTGTTGCGACGTGCTCGACCATGATCGGCATGGCGAAGACTGCGGTAATGACGAGCGCCGTAACAAGGATCGCAGGCAGGAGCAGCATGACGAGTATGAAGGCGACGAGATAGCCCGAAATCGCGGCCAGTATCCCCCGCGCCATCCATTCCTGAAGCGACGTATCCTGGAGCCATCCGGACAGGTCGGATGCCCAGTTATGCCAGAAGAGAATGGCGAGCCCGAGCCAGACGAGGATGGCGATCAGCATGGGCCAGAGCAGCAATCCCAGCATCTTCGGATGAAGCTGTGTTTTGAACGCCATGATCAGGGCAGATGCGACTTCCTTCATGATGCAGTTCCATTCCTTGTTCATGCCAGGGGGATGGTACCAGAACTTCATGCCTGTGATGGCGCTTTGAATGCAAAAGGCCGGTCAAACGACCGGCCTTTTGCCTGGATTATCTGGTCGGGGCGAGAGGATTTGAACCTCCGACCACTTGCACCCCATGCAAGTACGCTACCAGGCTGCGCTACGCCCCGAAAAAGGTGAAATTATATCAAAGAAAGGATCAGCGCTGCAGGATTTCGAGGATTTTTTTCACTTCTTCCCTGAAAACAGCGCCGTCGAATTCCGGCTCTGCCTGCCTGTGGTTGGACGTCGACTCTGTTTCAAGGCGCTGCCTCGCTCCGCTGATGGTAAATCCCTGTTCGTAAAGCAGATCGCGGATGCGCCGAATGAGCAGCACTTCATGGTGCTGGTAATAGCGCCTGTTGCCGCGGCGCTTCAGGGGCTTGAGCTGGGAGAATTCCTGTTCCCAGTAGCGCAGCACATGCGGCTTGACCCTGCAAAGCTCCCCCACTTCCCCTATCGTGAAATAACGCTTGGCGGGAATGGGCGGCAGCGCAGAATTATCCTGCGTTTCCATGCTCGCTCTGATCGACAAGCGCCTTCAGTTTCTGGCTCGCATGGAACGTGACGACGCGCCTTGCGGTGATCGGAATCTCTTCCCCGGTCTTGGGGTTCCGCCCAGGGCGCTGCGGCTTGTCGCGCAGCTGGAAATTGCCGAAACCCGAAAGCTTCACTTCTTCTCCGCTCTCGAGCGCCAATCTCACTTCCTCGAAAAAGGATTCGACGAGATCCTTCGCCTCTCGCTTGTTGAGCCCGACCTTTTCGAACAGCAGATCAGCCAGTTCTGCCTTGGTCAATGTCATACGACCTCCTAAACACGTAACTTCGAATCAAATCTTTTTTCTAACGCCTCAATAAGTTGCGATATCATAACATCAACTTCGGCATCCAGCAGCGTTTTTTGAGTATCTTGTATCGTGACGCGGAATGCAAGGCTTTTCTTGCCCGCTTCAACGCCCTGCCCCCTGTACAGATCGAAAAGCTCCACTTTCGCATTGTCCAGCACGCTCTTGCAGGCATTCAGCATGTCCATGGCGCTGATTTTCTCGTCGACGAGGACAGCAATATCGCGCCTGACCGGCGGGAACTTTGAAATTTCCGAGAATGCAGGAATTTCCCGAATCTGCAGCGCATCAAGGTCAACCTCGAATAGCACCGGCGCCCTGGGAAGATCGTATTTCTGCGCCCATTTCGGATGGATTTCGCCGATCACCCCCACTCGCCTTCCTTCCAGAATCACTGCCGCCGACCGCCCGGGGTGGAGCGCAGGATGGGAGCACACTTCGAAATCAGGTGTGACCGGGAAAAAAAGCGCCTCGAGATCGGATTTGACGTCGTAGAAATCGACCCATCTCGCATCCTGCGCCCACTGCTCCGGTTGCGCGCTGCCGTAGCAAAGCCCTGCGAGCATCTCTTTCTGATCGTAGCCTTGGGCCGCCCTTGAAAAGCAGGCGCCGATCTCGAACAGTCTGACCCTGGACTGTTTCCTGTTCAGATTGAATGCAAGCGCGTCGACCAGCCCGCCGATCAGGCTGCTGCGCATTGCGCTCATCTGGCTCGCGATCGGGTTCTTGAGCAGAATGGGGTCCAGATTGCCGCAGAAATCTTCTTCCCAGGATGCGTCGACGAAAGCGTAGCCGATCGCCTCCAGATAACCGCGGGCCGCAATCAGCTTCCTGACGGCGGAAAGCGTGCGTGACGATTCATATGACGGCAGCATCGCCATGGAAGCTTGCGGCGTCACGCCGGGGATGTTGTCGTAGCCGTAAAGGCGCGCGACTTCCTCGACGAGATCCTCCTCGATCTTCAGGTCGAACCTGTATGTGGGCGGAGTAATCCAAAGTACATCATTGTCTTCGCCCGTTGAACGGGAGTGCCGTTCTTTTTCGGATTTCGCAAAATCTTCCGCCGAAAAAAGATTTTGAAAAATATCCAGGACTTTTTCTTTGGTGAACCCAATTCCCAGGATCTTGCATATTCTGGAGATACGCAGCTTGATGGGATCCCTGGAGGGCAGTTGCGCCGCCACGTTGGTCACGGGACCTGCGATTCCGCCGGCGCATTCCAGGATGAGCTGCGTTGCGCGCGCCATGGCCTGTTCCGTCATGCCGAAGTCCACCCCGCGCTCGAAACGGTAAGACGAATCCGATGAAAGATTCACCATCCTGCCCTTCGCCATCGTGACGGGATCGAAAAATGCCGCCTCCAGGAAAATGTCTGAAGTGTCACTTGACACTGCGCTCTCCGAACCGCCCATGATCCCGGCGAGCGCCACTGGGCCCTTGTCGTCGGCGATGACCAGGTTTTTCGTCCCGAGTTCGCGCTCATCGCCGTTCAGGAGTCCGATCTTCTCCGATTCATTGGCGAAGCGCACCCGTATCCCGCCCGAAAGCTTGGCGAGATCGAAGGCATGCAGCGGCTGGCCGTATTCCAGCAGCACATAGTTGGTGACGTCCACCAGGACGTTCTTCGGCCTGATGCCGCTTCTAACAAGGCGCCTTGCCATCCATTCGGGGGAAGGCTTCGATGCATCCACCCCGCGGATCACGCGACCGAGATAGAGCGGACAGGCGGATTTCGCATCGACAGCAACGGGCAACGAATCGCCGCATCGCGCCTCGACTTCCTGCGCTTGCGGAAAATTGAGCGCAGCGCCCGTCATCGCCGAGATTTCGCGCGCAACGCCGAGCGCGCCCAGGCAATCGGCGCGATTCGGGGTGAGCTTCAGTTCGAAGATGTTGTCGTCGAGATCGAGATATTCGCGGATGGACTGACCCACAGGCGCATCCTGGGCGAGCAGAAGCAGTCCGTCGACATCGGACTCGATCCCCAGTTCCTTCGCCGAGCAAAGCATGCCAAAGGATTCGATGCCGCGCACCTTGGCCTTCCTGATGGTGATTCCAGGCAAGACCGCGCCCTCCAGCGCGCAGGGAACGACCGCTCCGGCATAGACGTTGGGCGCCCCGCACACGATCTGCAAGGGCTCTCCACCCGCATCCACACGGCAGACGTTCAGCCGGTCCGCATCCGGATGCTTCTCCACCTCGAGCACTTTCGCCACCACAACCTTCTCGAAGACGGGCGCGACCGGTTCGATGGACTCGACCTCGATGCCCGCCATCGTCAGGAGATGGGCGAGCTCATCCCTCGAAAGTTCGGGGTTCACGAGCGTTCTAAGCCAGTTTTCTGATATTTTCATTTGAATTGGTTCAGGAATCTGAGATCGTTGGCAAAAAACAGCCTGAGATCGTTCACGCCATACCTCAGCATCGCGAGCCTGTCGAGACCCATGCCGAATGCGAATCCCAGGTATTTCTCGCTGTCCCAGCCGACATGCTTCAGGACGTTGGGATGCACCATGCCGCATCCCCCCACTTCCAGCCATCCGGTGTGGCTGCACACCCTGCATCCCTCTCCTTCGCAGAACACGCAGCCCATGTCGATCTCTGCCGAAGGCTCGGTGAAGGGAAAGAAGGAAGGCCTGAAGCGCACTTTCAGATCGTCCTTTTCGAAAAAGCGTTGCAGGAAATCCGCAACCACCCCTTTCAGGTGGGTGAAGTTGACTTCCTCGTCGATCCACAGCCCTTCGACCTGGTGGAACATCGGCGAATGCGTCGCATCCGAATCGACACGGTAGACGCGCCCGGGAGAAATGATCTTGACCGGGGGCTGATGCGACATCATGTAATGGATCTGGATCGGCGACGTGTGGGTGCGCAGGAGGTGCGCATCGTCCACGTAAAAGGTGTCGTGCATCGCGCGCGCCGGATGGTCTTCCGGAATGTTGAGCGCGGTGAAATTGAAGAAATCGGTTTCGATTTCAGGCCCCGATGCGGTCGAAAACCCGATCGAGCTGAAAATCTCCTGGATGCGCTCCAGGGTGCGCGTGACGGGATGGATCCCGCCCACATCCTGCCCCCTCCCGGGGAGCGTCACGTCGAGCGCCTCCTCCGCCAACTGCCGCTCGAGCTTCAGGGCCGCAAGCGCTTCTCGCCTCGAGGTGAGCGCAGCTTCGACGCCTTCCTTGGCGCGGTTGATCGCAGCACCCTGCGTTTTCCGAGCATCGGGGTCGAGTTTCCCCAATCCCTTCAGCAGTTCGGTGATCGCCCCCCCCTTGCCGAGGTAGCGCGCCTTCGCCTGCTCGAGTTCCGCCGCATCGTCGATCGATGCGAATTCGGCTTCCGCCTGCTTCAGTATGGATTCTGGATTGTCGTTCATATAAATAAAAAAAGGAGGCCTGAGCCTCCTTTTCCTTTATTGCAGATCAGGCGAGGCTCGCTTTGGCCTTCTCGACGAAACTCGCGAATGCGGGTTTGTCGAAAACCGCGATGTCCGCAAGAACCTTGCGATCCACCTCGATCGAAGCCTTCTTGAGGCCGTGCATGAACTGGCTGTAGGTCATTCCGCATTCGCGGGACGCCGCATTGATACGGGCGATCCACAGGGCGCGGAACTGGCGCTTCCTTTGACGGCGGTCGCGGTAGGCGTACTGCCCCGCCTTCATCACCGCTTCCTTGGCGATGCGGTATACGTTGCCGCGGCGTCCGCGGAAACCCTTGGCCAGCGCCAGAACCTTCTTGTGGCGCGCGCGCGCCGTTACTCCACGTTTCACTCTTGACATGATTCTTCTCCCTTAAGCGTAAGGCAGCATGCTGCGGATTGAGCGCTTGTCCGAGGCGTGCACGGTGGACGTGCCGCGCAGATGGCGCTTGCGCTTGGTGGTCTTCTTCGTCAGGATGTGACGCAGGAATGCCTGGGAGCGCTTGAATCCGCCGCCACCCAGAGCCTTGAAGCGCTTTGCAGCGCCGCTTTTCGATTTCATCTTGGGCATGTTACTTCCTTTCTATTTGAAACCGCGTCGGGTGATTCCGGCCCCGGAATGCTTCACAACCCGAACACGCCTTGTTATGCCGCCAATGCGGCTGTTACTGCTACTTCTTTTTGGGCGACAGGACCATCACCATCTGCCTGCCTTCCATTTTCGGAAACTGCTCGACCGTGCCGTGCGCCTCGAGGTCTGCCTGCAGGCGCTGCAGCAGCCTGAGCCCGAATTCCTGGTGCGCCATCTCGCGCCCCCTGAACCTCAGCGTGATCTTCGTCTTGTCTCCATCTTCAAGGAAGCGGATCAGGTTCCTGAGCTTGATCTGGTAATCGCCCTCGTCCGTGCTCGGCCTGAACTTGACTTCCTTGACCTGTATCTGCTTCTGGTGCAGCTTCGCTTCGTGCCTTTTCTTGCTTTCCTGATACTTGTACTTGCCGTAGTCCATCAGTCTGCATACGGGCGGCGAAGCTTGCGGTGCAATTTCGACCAGATCGATTTCGGCTTCCTCTGCCAGGGCATTCGCTGAAGAAAGGCTCATGATGCCCAGCTGTTCACCATTCAATCCAATCAGTCTCACCTGCGGTGCCGAGATTTCGCCGTTGATCCTCGGCTCTTTATCCTGAGCGATAGTTCGTCTCCAATTCTAAAAAAATTAAGCCCCGACTGCTTTCACGATTCCGCGGAAAGACGTTCGATGAAGGCATCCAGCGACATCTGCCCGAGGTCCTCGCCCGTGCGGGAGCGCACGGCGATCTTTCCGGACGCGACTTCCTTGTCACCGACGATGATTTGGTAGGGCAGCCTCTGCAAGCTATGCTCGCGGATTTTATAGGTTATCTTCTCATTTCTCAAGTCCGAATGGACCCTGTATCCTTTTTGACACAGGCTTTGCGCGACTTTTTCCGCATATTCCGCCTGCGCATCCGATATGTTGAGCACCACAGCCTGTATTGGCGCAAGCCACAAGGGAAACGCGCCGGCATGGTGTTCGATCAGGATGCCGATGAACCGCTCGAGCGACCCGAGAATTGCGCGGTGCAGCATCACGGGCACCTGCCTTGAATTGTCTTCGGCGACATAGGTCGCATTCAGTCTTCCGGGCATTGAAAAATCGACCTGTATCGTGCCGCACTGCCAGACCCGTTCCAGGCAATCCTTCAGGGAAAATTCGATCTTCGGCCCGTAGAACGCGCCTTCTCCGGGCTGCAATTCCCATTCCATCTTCTTCGCATCGAGCGCGGTGGAGAGCGCCTGTTCCGCCCTGTCCCAGTCTTCGTCTGTTCCGACGCGGTTCTGCGGCCTGGTGGAGAGCTTGACCAGCACGTCCGAAAAGCCGAAATCGGCATAGACCTTCATCAGCAGGTCGATGAAATTCGACACCTCGCTCTGGATCTGGCCTTCGGTGCAGAAGATGTGCGCATCGTCCTGCGTGAAATTCCTGACCCGCATGATGCCGGATAGCGTCCCTGAAGGCTCGTTCCTGTGGCAGGAGCCGAATTCGGCGAGCCTGAAGGGAAGATCCCTGTAGCTCTTCAACCCCTGGTTGAAAACCTGGATGTGGCACGGGCAGTTCATCGGCTTCACCGCATAGTCGCGCGATTCGGAACTCGTCGTGAACATCATGTCCTGGAACTTGTCCCAGTGTCCCGATTTTTCCCACAGGCTGCGATCGACGAGTTGCGGCGTCCTGATTTCATGATAGCCGTTCTCGCGAAACACCCGCCTCATGTACTGCTCGACGATCTGGTAGAGCGTCCATCCCTTCGGATGCCAGAACACCATGCCCGGCGCCTCTTCCTGGGTATGGAAGAGGTCGAGCTGCCTGCCTATTTTCCTGTGGTCGCGCTTCTCGGCCTCCTCCAGCCTGTGGAGATAAGCGTCCTGGTCTTCCTTTTTTGTCCATGCCGTGCCGTAGATGCGCTGCAGCATCTCGTTCTTCGAGTCCCCTCGCCAGTAGGCACCTGCCACCTTCATCAGCTTGAACACCTTGAGCTTGGCCGTGGAAGGCACGTGCGGGCCGCGGCAAAGATCGGTGAATTCCCCTTGCGTGTAGAGGGAAAGATCCTCTTCGGACGGAATGGACTCGATGATCTCGGCCTTGTAATGCTCGCCGATCGACTTGAAATAGCTGATCGCGTCGCTTCTCGATTTCACGCTTCTGGATACGGGAAGATCGCGCTTCGAGATCTCGAGCATGCGCTTTTCTATCGCTGCAAGATCTTCTGGCGTGAAGGGACGCTTGAACGAGAAGTCGTAATAGAAGCCGTTTTCGATGACCGGGCCGATCGTCACCTGCGCCTCGGGAAAAAGCTCCTTCACCGCATGAGCGAGCAGATGCGCCGTGGAATGGCGGATGATCTCGAGCCCTTCGGCATCCCTCTCCGTGACGATGGAAAGATCCGAATCGGCATCGATTGCATGGGAAAGATCGACCAGCTTGCCGTTCACGCGCCCGGCAATGGCGGCGCGGGCGAGCCCTGCGCCGATGGAAGACGCCACTTCACCCACCGTCACGGTGTGATCGAATGCTCTTTCTGATCCGTCTGGCAACCGAATGACCGGCATGTCCGTCCTGAAAATAAAAAGTGCGGCTTTGAGCCGCACGAAAAATTTGGTAGGCGGTATAGGACTCGAACCTACGACCTTTGCCATGTCAAGGCAACGCTCTAACCAGCTGAGCTAACCGCCTAGTAAAAAAGTGAATTTTACATGCCTACATTCTTTCCGTCAATCAAAACCCCCGCCCCATGTTTCGTCCCGAACCTCCGGCTGATCACCTGCATAAGCACGCAGTATCGAAAATTTCCTGACTTGACGGCTTGCCGAAAAGATATCCCTGATAGTGGTTGCATCCGCATGCCTCGAGAAACCTTTGCTGTTCAGGCGTTTCCACGCCTTCCGCAATGACATCGAGATTCAGGCTCTTGGACATTGCGATGATGGTGCGCACGATGGCCTGGTCGTTTCCATCGGTGACGATATCCCGAATGAAGGATTGGTCTATCTTCAGCTGGTCGAGCGGCAGCATCTTGAGGTACTGGAGGGAGGAATAGCCCGTCCCGAAATCGTCGAGAGAAAAACGCAGACCTGCTTTCCTCAGCTCATTCATGACGCTGATCGTCGTCTCGATATTTTCGAGCAGCATGCTTTCTGTGATTTCGAGCTTGAGCTTCCGCGGGTCGATGCCGTGCCGTTTCACCGCATCGATCATCTGGGCTGCGAAGTCGGGCAGATGAAGCTGTTTTGCGCTGATATTCACGGACATGACGAGTTCGCGTTTCGCAACATCCTTCTCCCATTCCTTGATCTTCGAACAGGCCGATTCGATCACCCATTCTCCAATCGGCAGGATCAGATCCATTTCCTCCGCAAGCGGTATGAATTGGGAAGGCGTGATGATGCCTCGCTCGGGGTGGTGCCAGCGGATCAAGGCTTCGGCGCCGACTGGATAACCGGAACTGTGCATCTGGATCTGGTAGTACAGGGAAAACTGCCTTGTCTTGACAGCCTGGTGAAGCTCGCTTTCGAGCGCCGTTCTTGAATCGAGCACTTCCTGCATTCTGCGGTCGAAGAAGCGCAGCGAATTTCTTTCTGCGCGCTTTGCGTGATGAAGCGCGATGTCCGCCTGCTTGAGCAGTTCTTCGATGGACTGCTCGGATTTTCCGAAAAGCGTCGCTCCGACGGAGATGGAGCACTGATATTCATGCGCGCCAAGCTGAATGGGGCGCTGCATTGCAGAAAATATCTTGCTGCATGCCGCCTCGGTCTGCTCGGCGGCTTCCAGTGAAGAACTGCTCAATCCATCCAGTATCACCACGAACTCGTCTCCGCCGAAACGCGAGACGGTGTCGCCCTTCCTGACGATATCGGACAGACGAAGCGCAACCTGCTTGAGCACGGCATCTCCGGTGGCATGACCCAAGGTGTCGTTGAGCGATTTGAAATCGTTCAGATCGATGAAAAGCACTGCGCCATGCCGGCCATTCCGCGAACTGGAAGCCAGGGCCTGGTGCAAACGGTCCATGAGGAGTTTCTGGTTCGGCAGTTCGGTGAGATGGTCGTAGAAGGCGAGATGGTTGATCTTTTCCGCCGCAGCCATGCTCTCGGTAATGTCGGTGAAAGCGGCGACATAGTTCGTGACGTTGCCCGCAGCGTCCTTCACTGCCGTGACGGTGAGCCGCTCGGGATAGATTTCCCCGTTCTTTCTGCGGTTCCAGATTTCCCCTTCCCAGACGCCGACATCCTTCAGGCTTTTCCACATCGTCGCATAAAACTCGGCGTCCTGGAGCCCAGAGCTCAGGATGTGCGGATTCCGGCCGATGACCTCCTCGGCCGAATAACCTGTGATTTCGCTGAATGAGCGGTTGACCTTCAGGATCACGTTTTGCGCGTCCGCGATGAGCATGCCTTCATTGGATTCGAGCGCAATGGCGGCAATGCGCAGATCGGCTTCCGCATTTTTGCGCGCCGTGATGTCGATTTCGAAGGCGCATGTCATGGGACCGTCTTCCAATTCCACGCGTCTGGCCGATATATGCACGGGAAACTGCGAACCATCCGCGCGCAATCCGACTGTTTCATAGGAAGGCTCCGTATCCTCGCCCAATGCCCTTCGCCTGATTCGCTCTTCGACCTCCGTCCTGCACTGGGGAGCGATATGGCTGATGATCGGCTGCCCGAGCACTTCTGAAACATTCCCGTATCCGTACATTTGCAGAAACACGTCATTCGCTTCCACGATGACCCCGTCCCGGCCGAGCACCAGCCCGATCGGCGACTGTTCGATGATGGTCCTGAATCTGATTTCGCTTTCCTGCAGTGCGCTGATCGCCTGCTTTTGCTTCGTGATGTCGACCAGACTGTGGATGAAACGCAGCGCCGTTCCCTCTTCATTCCTGAGCGAAGAAGACGAAACGAGCGCTGTGAAGCTGCTTCCGTCCTTTCTTCTGAATGTCTTCTCGCAGTAGAGGTACTTGACCACGCCTTTTGAAAGCAGCTCATAGTTTTGGAAGCATTCCTGAACGTCGGGCGTATCCTGCCCCGTCAAATCGTCGAACGATTTCTTGAGCATTTCAGCGAAACTGTAGCCGAACATTTCAACCGCAATGTCATTGGCTTGCACGATGCGATGGTTCTCCGAATCGACTGCCAGGATGGCCGTTGGAGAATTGTCGAAGAGCGAGCGGAAGTTGCTTTCGGATGCGCGCATTCTCTGCAGCATTTCGCTCGTCAGCGCCACACTCATGACGATCACCGTAGCCAGGAAGCCCAGCGGACCTGTTTCGATGAAATTGATCATCTGCCATCGCACCAGTATCCCTTCAAGCATGGATCCAAGCAGGATCAGGAATGCGACGAACATCCAGAAATCTTCCCGGCGCTGTTCTGCGCGGTATACGGCACCCAGGGTATACATCACGTAGCCGAATTCGACTGCGAAGCCGAAAAACGCAATGTAGGACCAGACCCCCTTTTCCCCATTCGCGCGCGTGACGGCTTCTCCCCAGGGCAGATTCTGGGTGTATATCCCGTCGATATGGCTGTACTGGAGCGTGGCGGGCAGCGCGAAATTGGCCAGGGTGAGCACGGCAAAAAACAGGCTCAGGCCGGCCATCACGGGCATTTTCATGTTCCCGGCATAAAGCCCGATGAACCACGGGAGGATGGTCAGGAAGAGCAGGATGGCGGCAAGATTGATCCTGAGCGTATCGGCGAATTCGGCGACATTGGCTGACCGCATATTGAGCGCCTGAAACATGGCGAAAACGACCGAAAGCGCGCACATGACGGCGAAGAGCAGCTGTAACGATTTTCTCGGGGATTTGAATGCGATGGCGAAGTGGTGTATCGAAGCGTAAGCCACGATACCGGCGATCATGTACAAACAGGCAACGATCATTCTTTAACCTTGCACATCGGCTGCAGCCAAACGATTCAAGTTTCAAAAACAGTATTATTCTTATCGTTCGTTCCGAATGCAATAGCCATAGTCAAAATTCCATGACGCATGTCAGCGAGCCTTCGGTTCCAGGCAATTGACGTCTTTTGGAGCCTCTGGCATAGTTCGCGGATGTTTTTCGCCATATCGCTCGCTATCGGCGCAATATCCCTGGGCGCCCTCTATTTTTCCAAGACCTGGAGCTGGGCGACGCTGGTTCTCGCCGCAATGCTGCTGCTCATTCCGCTTTCCGGCCTCAAGTCGAAGAAAAAGGACATGCGCTCGAAAAAGCTTTCGGATGCAGCCAACATCATGCTCGAGAAATACGGCCATTACTATACGATGCCCGCAGCCGCCAAGGATTTCGGCAGGGCTGCCGTCGTGCTGCATGCGTGCGGCACGATCGCAGCGATCGCCGATGTTTTCATGGGCTACTGGAATGGCGCGCTGATCGGGATGGTCTATTTCGTCGCGCTCGGCATGCTTGCCAGGGCGTTCGATCCCAACAATTTCCTCTATGACCCCGCCGAAAAGGCTGTACACGCGGAAATCACGGCTTATCTTTCAGCGGATAACGGGGGACGCCAGGCTGCCGGAAAGCGTCAGCGCAGAACGAATCTGGGCAAGTGACACCTCCGCCGCGCCGGAAAGATTGCCGCCCTTCACGATCAGATTTCCCGCAACGTTCATCATTCCCGAATTCAGCCTGAGACCGCTGTAACGGTATTCTCCCCCGACCAGGGCGAGACTCCCCGACAGCGCATCGTATTTCGTCTCCCCTCCCCTTGTTCCATCGGGAGAAGTCATCCTGATCGCCTGGGCGAAATCGACATTGTCAACCTTGCCGTCATGCAGCCCGAACGCAGCGTTTATGCTCGGCGAATCGAACAGACCGGTGAGGCTCGTCGACGCCATCGATGCCGCAGCATCGAACTTGAGCCATCCGGAAAGCTTGGCGTCTTTCGAAAAATAGGGCAGCAGCTGGTCGACTTCAAGCTCGCTTCCCTTGAAGCGCGCGGTGGCGCGCCAGCCCTGGTTCCACGAGATGCTGCCCGAACCGGAAACGCTTCCGCCGTAGCCCGTCGCCTTGAAGGAAGAAATGTCGACCTGGCCGCCTTTTTCGACCGCGCTGGCATGGAGTTCATCCCACGGGCAGGAAGGACCCATCGGCAAGGCCCAGCGCTTTGCGGCAAGCTCTATCTTGAATCCCGAATCGTCAGGCGCGATATCGGCGCTCATGCCATCGCTCTCTATCCTGGCGTGCCCGAAAGATCCGTCCTGGCCCGTCTCGACCTCCCCGTCGAAGAGCGGAAGCTGCTTTCCATCCAGGGAAAGCGACACTTGCTCGAATTGCAGAATGCCGGCGATATTCTTCCAGCCCGCGAGCCCTGAAAGGGCGTCCTGATCCGCCTTCACCCCATGGATGACAATGGCCTTGGCCCCGAAAAGATCTTCGGTCATTTTCTCGATTTTGATGCCGCCTGCAGAAACGTCCTTCAGCACGATCCTCGGCGTGGGCAGCAGTGAAAAATAGGCCGAACCGATGGATGCCGTTTTTCCCGTCTTGTGCGAAATCGAATCGGATTCGCTCTTGGCGAGAAACCCAAGCGGCACGAAGGGCAGCGCGCCGAGCAGCAGGGCCGCCAGGACGATGAACGAGACGGCTATCGCCTTGCCTGCGCCCTTCTTTTTCGGCTGCCTGATCTTCACCTCGGCGGCCTTTTTCGTTTCGGCCTTCTGCCTCGCCTCGGCTTCGATCGACTCGCGCGCCTCCGCTGAGGCCTTGGCTGCGGCCTCAGCCTTGGCTGCAGCCTCGAGCTTCTCCTTCATCTTCGCCATGCGCTCGGCACGGATCTCATCCTCCGTTTTCTGCTGCTTGCGCGCATCCTCCGCGGCCCGATTCCCGCCCATCACCTCGTAGACTTCGTGCTCCCTGCCGTGCTTGTCCTTGTGTATGCCCTGGTATTTGAAAAGGCTGGGATGCTCGCTCGAGAGGCGGCTCGCCACGTCGTAGAAGGAGCGTGAAACCAGAACCTGGTCTCCCTGAGCAAAACCCATGATCCTGTTCGCATCGTTGACTCCGTCGCCGATCAGGTTCTCCCTTCCGTTCATGTCGGCAACCAGCCTGATGGGCCCGAGATTGATCCCCTGCCTCACGTAAAGCCCCGGATAATCCGCGTGGCCGTCGGCTTCAAGGGTATCCCTCAGCCTGATCGCGATCGTGAGAACGGCCTCGGGATCGGCGAGAAAGCCCAGCGCGGCGCCGTCGCCCGTGTCGATGATGATGCGGTCGTCTTCGGGGATGATCTGCACGAACTCGGAGACGAGCCTGTTGAACTCTTCCTTGATTTTGAACTGTTCCGAAACCGGCTTTTTGGTGTATTCGACGATGTCCAGGAAAAGCACGCTGGCGATCAACGTGCGTTCCGATTGGGAAAACTTGCTTTTTCCGACATTGCGCGCGGGGGCTTCTTCGACCTTCTCTTCGACCTGCTCATCGACGTGCGCATCAGGAACGGCTTCTTCGGCGACCTCCTCCAAAGCCGGCTTGATGTAGCCCTGTTCGAGGAAATCGCGGATGGCGGCATCGACCGTCTCTCTGGACAGGAACGAAGAGGAAGCAGCCAGCCGGTCGGCGCTGGTCTTGCCGTCTATGCCGGACAGGATGTCGTGCATCTCGAGGGAAAGATGAGCATCCTTGAGTGCTTCCTCCCCTTTCCTGGTCCTGGCGTATACGGTATCAGCGTCCATTTTTCGTGTCCGGAATAACGATATTCTAATCTTATCCTATCGCCTCGATGCCTGCATCACGCCTTTCACATCCCCGATCAGCACAAGCACCTTGCGCAGTTCGGCAAGGTCGGACACTTCAACCGTGAAGCGCATGCTCGCCCTGTCTTTCCTGCTCACCGTCCTGGTCGCCGTGACGTTGACCCGTTCCCGCGCCAGAACATCCGATATGTCGCGAAGAAGCCCCTGCCTGTCGGAGGCTTCGATGTGGATCTCTGCGGCATATTTTCCGCCGGGGCCGCCCCATGCCGCATCGAGCAGTCTGTCCGGATCGAGATGGGCGACGTTCGCGCAGCTTTTCCTGTGGATCATCACCCCCCTGCCCTTGGTCACGAAACCGACGATTTCGTCCGGCGGCACTGGCCTGCAGCATTTGCCGAGCTGGGTGAGCAGCTTGTCCACGCCGACAATCAGCACTTCGCCCGGCGCTTCCCGGCTTCTCAGAACAGGCTTCTTTTCCTGCTCGGGTTCATCATTCCTCAAAAAAGAGTGGATCTGGCGCCGTGTGATACTCCCTCTTTCCGCCTCGACCAGGAAATCGTCGAGCTTCGAAAATCCGAAATGCCCGGCCATCTTCTCGAGGGAAAAGCCGCTCTTTCCGGAACGCTTGAGCTCGTGCTCGACCAGATGCCGTCCGCTCGCCACGCTCGCTTCGAGATTTCTGCTGTTGAACCATTGCCTGATCTTGGTGCGCGCCCTCGAGCTCTTCGCGAATCCCTGGTCCGGATTGAGCCAGTCCATGCTAGGGCCGCCCTGCTTCGCAGCGATGATTTCGACGCGCTGGCCGGTCTTCAATGGGGTATTGAGCGGGACGATCGCGCCGTCCACCTTCGCGCCGCGGCAACGGTGCCCCAGATCGGTATGCACATGGTAGGCGAAATCGACCGGTGTGGCGTCCTTGGGCAGGTCGATGACCTTCCCCTGCGGCGTCAGCACGTAGATCGAATCGGCGAAAAGTCCCCCCGTCGCGATATTGGCCGATTCGCCCAGATCGTCCCGCCAGCCGAGCAGTTTCCTGAGCCAGACGAGCTTCTCCTCGAATTTGAAGTCGCGCTTCCCGCCTTCCTTGTAGCGCCAATGCGCAGCCACCCCCATTTCAGAGGCATCGTGCATATCGTAGGTTCTGATCTGGACTTCGAGCGCCTTTCCTTCGGAGGCGATCACCCCGGTATGCAAGGAGCTGTATCCGTTTTCCTTGGGCTTGGCGATGTAGTCGTCGAATTCCCCTGGAATCGGCGTCCAGAGATCGTTGACGATGCCCAGCACGGCATAGCAGTCCTTCACCGATTCGACCAGCACCCTGATCGCCCTGACGTCGTAAATTCCCTCGAAGCCCAGGTTCTTGCGCTGCATCTTCTTGTAGATGCTGTAGATGTGTTTCGGTCGCCCGGAAATCTCGCCGCTTATGCTTGCCTGATGGAGCGCATCCTTCAGTTCGATGATCGATGTGTCAATGAACCTTTCACGATCGAGGCGCTTCTCGTCGAGCTGCTTTGCTATTTTCCTGTAGATGACAGGCTCGAGAATGCGGAAAGACAGATCCTCGAGCTCCCACTTGATCTGCCAGATGCCCAGCCGGTTCGCGAGCGGCGCATAGATGTCGCGCGTTTTGTGCGCAGCCTTTTTTCTGGCTTCCTCGTTGTCGCATCCGGCCAGGTGGCGCAGGCTCTGGAGCTGGTCGGCAAGCTTGAGGAGAACGACGCGGATGTCCTGCACGATCGCGAGCAGCAGCCTGCGCATGCCTTCCAGGTCCACGATCTCTTCGACATCGAACGAGGAAAATCTCGAAACCCCCTCGACGAGTCCTGCAACCCCTTCCCCGAAAGGAGCGATGTCCGTCCCGCAATGGAGCAGCAAGGAGGCCTGCAGCACCTCGCAATCCATATGCATCCCTGCTAGGATTGAAGCGCAGGACAGCGCATGCTCCAGCATGCGTTCTCCGTTTTGCAGGATTTCATCGTGCGCTGCGGCGCACTGTGCGGCAAGGCGGATCGACTCGACCTCGTGAGGGGCATAGCCTGAAGAGATTGAATCGATCCAGCTCGAAAGATCGGCGTGCTCGAAAGGCGGAACAACGGTAACCATGACTCATTATGCCACATCCCCTCTCTGACAAGATCTGGAATGCCAAATACAGGTGGCGCGAGGGCGAGGCCGCCATGGACCATTCCATCGAAGACACCTGGAGGCGCATCTCGAAAGCGCTGGCGAGCCTGGAAAAGGAAAGCCGATGGGAATCCGAATTCTATTCGATTCTCGAGGATTTCTCCTTCCTTCCCGGGGGCAGGATACAGGCTGGGGCCGGAACCGGGCACAAATCCACCCTGTTCAACTGCTTCGTGATGGGGAAAATAGAGGATTCGCTCTCAGGCATCTTCGATTCGCTCAAGGAAGGCGCGATCACCATGCAGCAGGGCGGCGGGGTCGGCTACGATTTCTCCACGCTGAGGCCTTACGGCACGCCTGCGAAGCAAGTGGGCATGATCGCCTCTGGCCCCGTTTCCTTCATGAAGATCTGGGACAGCATGTGCGCCACCATTCTTTCGACCGGCGCGCGGCGCGGCGCGATGATGGCGACATTGCGCTGCGATCATCCGGACATCCTGGACTTCGTCGAGGCGAAGCGGGAAGGCAATGCCCTTCATCATTTCAACCTTTCCGTGCTGGCCACCGACGCATTCCTGGATGCAGTCCGCATGGACGCGCAATGGCCGCTCGTCTTCGAAGGAAAGGTCTTCAATACGCTGGGCGCGAAAGAACTGTGGGAGCGCATCATGCGCTCGGCCTACGATTGCGCAGAGCCGGGCATCATCTTCATCGACAGGGTGAGGCGCGCGGACAATCTGGCCTATTGCGAAACCATCAGCGCGACCAATCCCTGCGGAGAAATCCCGCTTCCCCCTTACGGCGCATGCGACCTGGGTTCGATCAACCTGACGCGCTTCGTCGATCACCCTTTCACCGGAAAAGCATCCATCGACTTCGAGAAAATCGGGAGAGTCGCGCATATTGCAGCGAGAATGCTGGACAACGTCTACGACATTTCGCATTTTCCGCTGGAAAAGCAGAAAAAGGTCGCACAGTCGTCGAGGAGGATAGGCCTCGGCATCACAGGTCTTGCCGATACCCTCATCATGCTCAATCTGCCCTACGGAAGTAAGGAAGGGCGTGATACGGCCGAGCGCATCATGAAAACGGTCAAGGAAGCGGCCTACAGATCTTCCGTCGAAACGGCCCAGGAAAAGGGCCCGTTCCCGCTTTATGAACGCGCCTATCTCGAGAACGAATTCGTCAGGAATCTTCCTGCAGACCTGATCCATGGCATCGAAAAATTCGGCATCAGGAACAGCCATCTCATTGCGATAGCCCCGACCGGGACCATCAGCCTGCTCGCGGGAAACATATCGAGCGCCCTGGAGCCCGTCTACGCATTCGAATACGCGCGCAATCTGAGGCGAGCCGACGGGAGCATCGAATCGGTCAATGTGAGTGACCCGGCCTATCTCCTTTTCAGGAAAACGATGGGAGAGGCACAGCTCCCCTCCTCTTTCCTGACAGCAATCGACATCCTGCCAGATGAGCAGCTCCTCATGCAGGCCGCCCTCCAGAAGCATGTCGACAATGCCATATCGAAAACCGTCAACGTGCCGGAATGCCTCGATTTCGATGCTTTCGCTTCGCTCTACGAGCGCGCATTCGAGCTCGGCCTCAAGGGCTGCACGGCCTTCAGGCCGAATCCCGTGACGGGACAGGTGCTCTTTGAAAAGCCGCATTGCTGCTCGAGCGAGCGGGAGCCGGACTGAATGGGGGAATACGGCTATTTCGAGCACGATGCAGATATCGGCATCACGGGCACGGGCAAAACGGTCGAGGAGGCATTCGAGGCGGCTGCGAAAGCGCTCTTTTCCATCCAGTGCGATCTTTCCGAAGTCAGGCCGCTTCATACAATAAATATCGATTTTTCTGAGGATGATTTCGAATATGCGCTCGTGACCTGGCTCAACAGGCTGGTTTTTGAAGCGCAGAGCAGAAAGATGGCCTTCTCCGAATTCAGCCTGAAAAGAAACGGGGAAAATTGGCATGGGGAAGCCATAGGACAACATTGGAGCGACAGCATGACGAGGGGGGGCGAAGTCAAGGGCGCGACCCTGACCGGGCTTTCCGTCAAACAGGAAGGAAAGGAATGGGCGGCGCGCTGCATCGTCGACGTATGACATGAACATCAATCTGCTCAAAATGGTTTCACCTTATTCTTGGGAAGCGGATGGCGCGCTTCTCTACGGCAGCGCCCCCTTGATCGCCGAAATGGACGAGAAGGTGCTCGAGCAGATCACCAACGTGGCCAAGCTTCCCGGGCTTGTCGGGCGTGCGATGACCATGCCGGATGCGCACTGGGGCTACGGTTTCCCGATAGGCGGGGTGGCCGCCTTCGATGCCGAGGAAGGCGGCATCATCTCGGCGGGAGGCGTCGGCTTCGACATTTCCTGCGGCATAAGATGCCTGAGGGCCAATCTCGGCTGGGACGACATCCAGCCTGTCGCGAAGCAGCTCGCCGACAGCCTGTACAGAAGCATTCCGGCGGGAGTCGGCGAGGAAGGGCGCATCAGGCTCGGCGTCGATGAACTGGACGAAGTCATGATGCGCGGCGCCCAGTGGGCCGTCGATTCCGGATACGGCACGGCGCTCGATCTCGATTATGTCGAGGAAACAGGAAAGATGAAGGGGGCGGAACCCGAATGCGTCTCCCTGCATGCCAAGCACAGGCAGCTCGGCGAAATGGGCACACTGGGCTCCGGCAACCATTACCTCGAAATCCAGGTCGTCGACGAAATCTTTGACGAGACGGCAGCCCAAGCCTTCGGCCTGAGAACAGGGAAAATCGTGGTTTCCATCCATTGCGGCTCGCGCGGTCTTGGGCACCAGATCGGAACGGATTACCTGCTCCTGCTCGCCAAGGCCGCCGGCCGTCTGGGCATCAGGCTTCCCGACAGGGAGCTTGCCTGCGCGCCTATTCTGTCCCCCGAAGGGAAACAGTACATCGGCGCGATGAATTCGGCGATCAACATCGCGCTCGCCAACAGGCAGATCCTCGCGCATCTCGCCAGGGAGGCCTTTTCGAAAATATTGCCGGGGTCCAGACTCGAGACGCTCTTCGACGTGAGCCACAACACCTGCAAGTTAGAGCAGCACAGCGTGGGCGGAAGGGAAAGATTACTCCACATCCACAGGAAAGGCGCAACGCGCGCCTTTCCGCCCCATCATCCCGAGCTTCCCGAGCGGTACAGGGAAGCCGGACAGCCCGTCATCATCGGCGGGAGCATGGGAACAGGCTCCTACATCCTCGCGGGCAATCCCGGCAACCCTGCCTTCGCATCGGCAAGCCACGGGGCAGGACGGGCGATGAGCCGCACTCGGGCGGCGAAGCGCTGGAACGGCAGGGCGCTGATCGATGAGCTCGCGGCGCGTGGCATACTGATCAAGACCAGATCGATGAGAGGCGCTGCGGAAGAAGCGCCCGGCGCATACAAGGACGTGGACAGGGTCGTGCTCGACACGGAAAACGCGAATCTGGCAAGGCGCGTCGCCCATCTTTCCCCGAGAATCTGCATCAAGGGCTGAACGCCTCGCATGCTTCCCGTCTCAACGCTTCCTCCCTTCCGGAATATCTCGGCGAAAAATGGAACGGGACGATCGCCTTTGCGCGCGCCAATTTCCCGATCATTCCGGCCTGCCCCGCCGTCAAATGGCGCGTCTTCTTCGCGTGCTGTCCGTCTTCATCGAGGAAAACGGCCTCGATATAAAGAATGTCCGAGCAGTCCACAAGATTCGCTATTCTTTCGAGGTTCCCTGCGTCGAAATCCGCATCGGTGACATACGCCAGCTTCTGTCCTGGCACGATCCTGACCGCACCCCACAATTCTCCAAGCGTCATTTTCCTGCCGTTTGCATCGATGACCGCATCGTCCGGCGCGCAGGCGAGCACGGCCTCCCTGAGATGCCTGAGCCATGGGCCCGCCTCCAGCCCCAGTTCGGAGAGCCTGTTCTTCCAGATGTTGGCATGCATCTTTTCCTCGATAGAGAAGGCGAGGCAGGGGATGTCATGGTTCAGGAAATCGAAGCGGACCTTCAGGAACGGCTCGTCGACGATGATTCCTTTTTCGATCGCGGCATGGCCGAGCGATTCGCGCCGAAAAGCGCGCCTGCTGGAAAAAGCCCATTTCTCGCAATGTCCATCCAGACAAAGCTCGCTCACGATGAAGACTAGATCGGAGGCGTAATTGCCGACCAGATTCCAGGTATAGGCTGAAAGCTTGGCTTCGACCTGGCGCGCAATGCCTGGCGGCCCGAACAGGGATACGACCTTGTCGCGCCCGAGCAGGACGCGAAGCAGCCTGTCGAAGCCGATGAAATGATCCATGTGGGCGTGCGAGACGAAAACCGCCGATATCCTCAGCATCTTTTTCGGAGCAAGCGCCGAAAGGTCCCCCAGGTCGAAAAGAAGCGCCCTTCCCGCGAACAGGATGTCGACGAAAAGGGCGGGGTCGCCCGTATCGCCGTTGACGAGCTCCGCATGGAAGATCGGGCGCATTCAGCGCCTGCTCACGCGCTTCGCCTGCAATCCTTCTCCCGCGGGCTCGACGATGAAGTGCACCTCATCCCCGACCTCGAGCTTGCCGAATCCATTGTTGACGACATTGTCGCGGCTGAAATAGAGTTCCCCTTCGGCCGTTTCTATGAAGCCGTATCCTTCTTCGAACAGCTTCGCAACAGTGCCGTGCGTGACCGGCTCGTGGAACTTGACGTCTCCCCTCTGCTTCCTGCCGTAGTCGTCGAGCGCCCTTTTCGCCGCATCGAAAGCGTCTCTCAGGACGACATAGATGTCTTCGTCGAGCTCACGGTTGACGACGATTTCACTCCCCGGCACCTTGATTTCGATCCTGACATTGAAAAGCTTTCCCCTGTGGCTGTGCTTGTGAGGCATTTCGACGACGACATGGCACCCGACGATATGCGGATAGAATTGCCCGAGCTTATCGACCTTTTCGCGGATATGGGCATCTACAGCGGCTGATTCCGGTATATCCCTTGTCGTGATTTGAAGTGGTCTTTGCATGATGGACTCCTTTCCCCTTCAATTCATTTCTAGGGGAAAATCTCGGCGAATTCAAGCTTGCAAGCATCGACCATTTGCTCTATCTTCAGCGCTCATGACCGGAACACTCTACCTTGTCCCTTCCCCGCTCGGTGAAGGCCCTCTGGAAGGCATCCTGCCTCGGGACGTGCTGATGCGCATTGCCGACCTTTCCTGCTTCGTCGTCGAGCATCCGAAATCCGCAAGGCATTTTCTCAAGCGCTGCAAAACGAAAACCCCCTTGCAGCAAATCGAATTCCACGTCCTCGACGAGCATACCTCCAAGATGGAAATCGAAGCGCTGCTTGCCCCGCTCCTGGCCGGACGGGATGTCGGGCTGATATCCGAAGCGGGCTGCCCTGCGGTCGCCGACCCCGGCTCCGATCTCGTTTTTCTCGCGCACAGGAAGGGCATCAGGGTCGCGCCGCTCGTCGGTCCCTCTTCCATCCTGCTCTCCCTGATGGCTTCAGGGCTTGGCGGCCAGCGCTTTTGTTTCCACGGCTATCTTCCGGTCGAGAAGGAAGACCTGGACAAGAAGATCAGGGCAATCGAGAAGGCATCCAGAGAACGGGATGAGACCCAGATTTTCATCGAGACGCCTTACCGGAACAAGCGCCTCCTGGACGCGCTGGTCGAAAACTGCAGGGGTGACACCCAGCTCTCAATCGCGACCGATCTCTCGCTCGATACGGAATCGATCATGACGAAACCGGTCAGAAGCTGGAAAGGGACCGAGCTGGGCAAGCGCCCTTCCGTGTTCCTGATCAAGGGCTAGCGCAGGTCCATCGCCTGCATCAAGGTGCCGGCCATGCTGACGCCGAACTTCTTGGCGAAGCGCAGCGCGATGTTTTCCTTAGGCGTGTAGTCGACGATC
The DNA here is from genome assembly GCA_021802545.1 of Pseudomonadota bacterium. Taxonomy (GTDB): domain Bacteria; phylum Pseudomonadota; class Gammaproteobacteria; order Burkholderiales; family JABEVD01; genus JABEVD01. The sequence continues at coordinate 80,574 of JAJZRS010000006.1, read as the reverse complement.
TGCTCGGCCCCGATCACCTGCCTTGCGACAGAATCGGTCGTGCCGTACGCATCGGCCAGTCCCATGGCGATGCTCTTTTCGCCCGTCCAGACGAGCCCGCTGTACATGTCCGGCGTCTCCTTCAGGCGGCTTCCACGGCCCGCCTTGACCGCATGAATGAACTGCTTGTGGATGTCCTCAAGCATGTCGAGCGCATAAGCCTTCTGCTTGTCGCTCATCGGAGAAAAGGGATCGAGGAACCCCTTGTTCGCGCCTGCAGTCAGGAGCCTCCTCTCCACGCCCAGCTTCTGCATGGTCCCGGTGAACCCGAATCCGTCCATCAGCACGCCGATCGAGCCGACGACGCTCGCCTTGTCGACGAATATCTTGTCGGTTGCAACCGCGATGTAATAGGCGCCGGAGGCGCACATGTCGCCGACCACGGCATAGATGGGAATATTCGGATAGCGCTTCCTGAGCCGGGTGATCTCGTCGTTGATCTGGCCCGCCTGCACCGGGCTTCCGCCGGGGCTGTCGATCTGCAGGATCACCCCTTTCGTGTCCTTGTCCTTGAACGCATCGTCCAGGCTATCGTTGATCTCCTCGGCGCTTGCAGGCGTATTGGCTGCGATCGGCCCGTTGAGTTCGACCAGCGCGGTATGCTTTCCGGAAAATTTGGGGCTGATCTCGCTGTTTCCCCGATAGGCGAGATAAAGCAGAGCGAACAGGAAGATGAAGGCCAGCAGCTTGAAGAAGATGCCCCAGTGCCTCGCCCTCCTTTGCTCCTGGAGAACGGAAAAGGCCAGTTTTTCGAGCGTTTCTCTTTCCCAGTTTTCAGACATGGGCTTCCCTCCTTTCAAACCAGGACCGCAATTCGGAAAAATCGTTCAGGCAGGCAAGCGGCTCCAGTTCCGCCAATACGCTACGCGTATGGGCACCATGGCACAATGCAAGGGAATCGACGCCTGCATTGGCCGCCATCAGCAAATCGTGCGTGGTGTCGCCTATCATCAGGGTTCTTTCGGGATCAGCGCCCAGCCTTTCCATCAATTCAAGCAGCATGGCGGGATGGGGCTTGGAAAACGATTCGTCGGCGCAGCGGCTCGCATTGAAAAAATGGCCGATGCCTGACGATTCGAAGGCCGAATCGAGCCCGCGCCTGCTCTTTCCCGTGGCGACAGCGAGCAGGTAGCCGGATGCCTTGAGGTATTCGACTGTCTCTTGAGCGCCTTCGAAAAGATGGATGCCTTCGTCAACCGCCTTCAGATAATGGTGGCGATAGAAGTCCGCGAGCCTTGCGCAATCCTCGCGCCCCGCATCCGGAAAAAGATGCGACATCGCCTCCATCAGTCCGAGCCCGATGATGTGCCTGGCATCATCAGGAGTAGGCGCAGGAAAACCCGCATCGATGCTCGCCGCCTGTATCGAATCGACGATGGCGCAGGCCGAATCCATGAGCGTGCCGTCCCAATCAAACACTATTAAATCATAATATTGTTCCATCTACTTCATGTATTCCATTAATTTATAGAAGGTGTCCGGAAGCCTGGATTCGATCGCAATCTCCCTGCCTTCCGGATGTTTGAATTTTATTCTTGCAGCATGAAGATACATTCTTTTATAGCCTGCCCTGGAAATTTCCCGGTTCAGCGCATCCATGCCGTATTTCGTGTCGCCCAAAATGGGAAAACCGAGATGTGCCAGGTGCACCCTGATTTGATGGGTCCTGCCGGTCTTGAGGTCGGCCTCCAGCAGGCTCGCTTTGTCACCCTGCTCCATCAGGGAAAAGACCGTCCTGGAAGGCAGCCCTTCAGGATTCACGCTGACCCGCCTCTCGCCCGACTCGGTGAGGTACTTGTGAAGCGGCAGCTTCACGTCCTGCCTGCGATTTTGCCATTTGCCGGCCACGACGGCAAAATAAAATTTTTCGATCCCGCCTTCCCTGATCTGGCGGTGCAATTCGACCAGGGCGGAGCGTTTCTTCGCGATCAGGAGCACGCCTGAAGTATCTCGGTCCAGCCTGTGCACGAGTTCGAGGAACTTCGCATCCTTGCGGCTCGCGCGCAATTGCTCGATCACCCCGAAGCTCACGCCGCTCCCGCCGTGCACGGCCACGCCCTCGGGCTTGTCGATCGCGATCAGGCAGTCGTCCTCGAAAAGGATGGGCATGTCGAATTCGGGCAGCCTCCTCTCCTCCTTCTTCTGGGCGACCCTGACTGGAGGCAGGCGCAAAATGTCGCCTGTGACCAGCCTGTAGGCGGCGTCGACCCGCTTGCTGTTGACCCTGACCTCGCCGCTCCTCAGGATGCGGTAGACATGACTTTTCGGCACCCCTTTCAGATGGGAAAAGAGATAGTTGTCGATGCGCTGCCCTGCATCGGCTTCCGTCACGACCTGTCTTGTGACAGATTCTTTGCATGCATCACTCATTTTGCTTATACTTGACTATCTTTCAGGATTTGCGTACGCATTCCGGAAGAGCGCTCCGAACGAAGCGTCCCCGAATTTGTTGTAACCATGGTTAAGTTCGCTCACCAGGCAAAGTAGCGATAATAATTGATTTGCGCGCTCAAGGCACGTCACCCCCTTCCCTAAAAAGGGCATTGCAACTCTGACTCTGAATCATGAATTCCGTATAGAAGTCTGATGTCTAACAGCGCAGGAAGTTGCGCAGAACCCCGTGTCATGAGCGCGGGAGAAAATAAATAATGAAACGCATGTTGTTCAATGCGACCCAGGCCGAAGAACTCCGGGTCGCGATAGTGGATGGTCAGAAACTGATCGACCTGGACATAGAATCATCAGGAAAGGAACAAAGAAAAAGCAATATTTACAAGGGCGTCATCACCAGGATAGAGCCCAGTCTGGAAGCCGCTTTCGTCGATTACGGCGGGGAGCGGCACGGCTTTCTCCCCTTCAAGGAAATTTCGAAAAGCTATTTCCAGGGCGAGAGTTCGGACGCCGGGCGGGCCAGGATCCAGGATGTCCTGAAGGAAAAGCAGGAAGTCATCGTCCAGGTCGACAAGGACGAGCGCGGCACGAAAGGCGCTGCGCTCACCACCTACATCAGCCTGGCGGGGCGCTATCTCGTCCTGATGCCGAACAACCCCAGGGGGGGCGGCGTCTCCAGAAGGATCGAAGGCGAAGACCGCAACGAACTGCGCGACATCATGGCGCAGCTCGACACGCCTCACGGCATGAGCATCATCGCCAGGACTGCGGGGATCGGACGATCCCTCGAAGAGCTGCAATGGGACCTCAACTACCTGATGCAGCTGTGGACCGCGATCGAAAACGCATCGAAGCTGCAGAGCGGCGCCTTCCTGATCTACCAGGAAAGCAGCCTGGTCATCCGCGCCATCCGTGACTATTTCAACCAGGACATCGGCGAGATCCTGATCGACACGGAAGACATCTACCAGCAGGCCAAGCAGTTCATGAGTCACGTGATGCCCGCCAATGTCAACCGCGTCAAGTATTACAGCGACGACATTCCCCTCTTCTCGCGCTTCCAGATCGAGCATCAGATCGAAACCGCCTATTCGCGCACCGTCTCCCTGCCTTCCGGGGGCGCGATCGTGATCGACCATACCGAGGCGCTCGTCTCGATCGACGTCAATTCGGCGAGAGCAACGAAAGGCGCGGACATCGAGCATACCGCCTTCAACACCAACCTCGAAGCCGCAGACGAGATCGCCAGGCAGCTGAGATTGCGCGACCTGGGCGGCCTCATCGTGATCGACTTCATCGACATGGAAAGCGGGAAAAACCAGCGGGAAGTCGAAAACAGGCTGAGGGACGCGTTGAGGCACGATCGCGCGCGCGTCCAGACTGGCAAGATCTCCCGCTTCGGGCTGCTCGAGTTGTCCCGCCAGCGGCTTCAGCCTTCTCTCGGCGAATCGAGCCACATGCCCTGCCCGCGCTGCCACGGCACAGGCCATATCAGGGGAATCGAGTCCTCCGCCCTGCACATCCTGAGGATCATCCAGGAAGAGGCGATGAAGGACAACAGCGCGCTGGTGCGCGCCCAGGTTCCCGTGGACGTCGCGACCTTCCTGCTCAACGAGAAAAGGGCCGACATCCATGCGATCGAATCGAGGCTCAGGGTGGGCGTCGTATTGATCCCGAACATGCATATCGAGACCCCCAACTACACGATCACCCGCATCCGCCACGACGAAATCGGATCGTCGGAATCCGCTGCAAGCTACCAGCTCGTCGAAAAGCCGCTTGAAGAAGTCGTGGGCGAGCCTGCGAAGGAAGCAAAACCCAGGCAGGAAGCCGCCGTGAAGGGAATCACCCCCGATCAGCCCGCGCCGGTGACGGTGAAGGTCGAGGAGAAGAAGCCAACCTTCTTCGAAAAGATGTTCTCCTGGTTCAAGACGGAAGAAGCGCCTGCGCCGAAAGTCCAGCCCAAGCCCGCAGCTCCTGTCAGGGAAAAACCCCAGCGCCAGGCCCAGCAGAAGCCGCAGCAGCAGCGACCTGCCCAGCAGAAGCAGCGTCCCGAACGCGAGAAGCCCGAGAAGCAGGAAAAGCCTGTCCTTGCAGCGGAACCCGTCGAAAAGCCGATCGAGGAGAAGCGCGAAGGAGAAGGAAGGGGCAAGCGCCGTCGCGGCAGACGCGACAGGTCCAGGGGAGAGCGCCAGGAAGCGAAGGCCGTCCTGCCGATCGAAGCGACCATCGAATACGCCAAACCTCAGGCGATCGAGGCGACCATCGAATATGCCAAGCCCAGGGCCCAGGAAAAACGGGCGAAAGCTCCGGCCAGCATCGAGGCGACCATCGAGTACGCGAAGCCTCAGGCAGTGGAAGCCGTCGAAGTCGCGAAGCCCAAGGCAGCCAAGCCCAAGGCTTCAAGGAAGGCTGCCGCTGAAGAACCGCTCCTGCAGCAGGTCGAAACGAATCCTGAGAAGGTCGAAAAGACTTCAGCCGAAGCCGATTTCGAAAAGGCGAGGACTCAGCCGAGGCGGCGCAGGACCCGCAACATCACGCCCATCGAGGCTCAGGAGCCCTTGATGCAGGTGGAGACGAAGCGCGCAGAATGAGCTTCAGCGGGCTGCCAGGATGGCCCTGAGCAGTCCGCTTGACGCGCTCTCGATCCGGTCGAGCACGATCTCGAATCCGTGCTGCCCACCGTAATAGGGGTCGGGCACTTCCTTGTCGGGAAATTCGCTTGAATATTCCATGAAGAGCATCGCCTTGGCTTCGAGTTCGGGGCCTGCGATGCGCTTCAATATCGAAAGATTGTCCCTGTCCATCGCCAGGATATGGTCGAACTTCAGGAAATCCTCCCTGTCGACCTGCCTTGCCCGCAATGAACTCATGTCGTAGCCCCGGCTCATTGCAGCGCGCATCGAACGCTCGTCCGGATGATTGCCGATGTGATAGCCGTGCGTGCCTGCCGAATCGATATGGAATTGCGCGGAGACGCCCGCCTCCTCGACCTTGCGCCTGAAAACCGCTTCGGCCGTGGGAGAGCGGCAGATGTTGCCCATGCAGACGAACAGGATGCTTGTTTTTTTCATTTGCTTCATGGCGTTAATATCGGATCTGAATTATATCAGACAGACTCTTCACTGAACGCGGTAGGCAAGCACTGCGCGGTAGCTTCTCTCGCCGGGCAGCTTCCCGAAAACCGTGATGTCGCCGGATTCGCCTGCCGCGAGGCTTTTCTCGAACGCGCCCGGTTTAACGTCCATGTCGATCCAGCGCTTTCCGTAGGAAACCGCCATCTTTTCGAACGATGCGCTCTCGAGCATCCAGTGCAGCGTTCTTCCTGGATGGAGGCGATAGGCGAGCGGCGCATCCTTCACGTACACGAGATGGTAAGGCGTGTCGAAGGTATGCACGAATTCTCCTCCGAAATCGTCTCTTGAGACGGCTCGCCATGCGTCCTCTCCAGTGATGCCGAGATTGAAGAAGGCAGGTCCTGGAAGCGGAAGGCGTTCGAATTCATGGAGCGTCAGCTTGCGCATCTGGAGCTGCCACGAAGACGAGTCCGGGTAATGGGAGAAGGCCAGTTCATCTGGAGAAGCCAGGAAATAGCGCTCGGAAAAACTCCTGACGAAGCGCCCGTCCTGCACGTAGCCTGCGCCCCATGTCGAATCGACCAGACGCCACGATCCATTTATCCTGACTGCATTCCATTCGTGCGCCAGCATGGGTCCGCCCGCGGAAAAGCCGTATCCCTTGGCTTGCCCCTTCACGGTGACGACTTCCAGCCCGGCTGCTCTCGCCAGGGCTTCGAAAAGCCCTGCGTACCCGGAACAGAGCCCTTTCCTGGAAAAGAGCGCAGCGCCGGGGCTGGCGCTTCCCTGTTTGATAAAAGCGTCGACGTCGTAGTCTATCCTGTCGGTCATCCAGCGGTAGATCGCCCTCGCCTTCTCCTCGTCGTCCTTAGCAGGTGCGGCCAGGTAATCCGCCAGGCTTGAGATCGAGCGCTCTTCCATGGCGGATGCGGATAGCGCGTGCGCGTCTATGGCATCGTACTGCCCGGAAAATGCCGGAATCGAGAAAAACAGGGCGAGAATCAGGAAGGCGCGCATACGGGAACTATAGGCGCCAAATTTTAAGCTTCCCTTAGCGTCATTCCTTGGACATGAAGACGGATTCCTGCAGCGCATGGAGCTCGTCCCTGAATTTGGCCGCTTTCTCGAATTCCAGGTTCTTCGCGGCAATCATCATTTCCTTTTCCAGCCGCTTGATCTCCTTCGAAATTTCGGCCTCGGACATGGACAGGTATTTAGATGAATCCTGCTCCTTCTTTTCCTCGTAAACCCCGTCTATCATGTCCCGGATGCCTTTCGAGACCCCGACCGGAATGATGCCGTGAGCTTCGTTGTAGGCGATCTGCTTACTGCGGCGTCGATCCGTCTCGCTCATCGCGCGCTGCATGGAGCCCGTGATCTCGTCCGCATAGAGTATCGCCCTTCCTCCGGCATGGCGCGCCGCGCGCCCCACGGTCTGGATGAGGGATCGCTCCGACCTCAGGAAGCCTTCCTTGTCCGCATCCAGTATCGCGACCAGGGACACTTCCGGAATGTCCAATCCTTCCCTCAACAGGTTGATGCCGACGAGCACGTCGAAGACGCCCAGCCTCAGATCCCTGATGATCTCGACCCGCTCGACCGTTCCGATGTCCGAATGGAGATACCTGACCTTGATGCCGTGCTCCGAGAAATAGTCCGTCAGATCCTCGGCCATGCGCTTGGTGAGGGTCGTCACCAGCACACGCTCTCCCTTTTCGACGCATTTTTTCACTTCGGACATCAGGTCGTCGACCTGGGTCGAGGCCGGCCTCACCTCGACCTTGGGATCGACGAGCCCCGTCGGCCTGATCACCTGCTCGACCACCTGCTGCTGGTGCTCGGCCTCGTAGGTCGATGGGGTCGCGGAAACGAATACGGTCTGCCGCATCACGTGCTCGAATTCCTCGAACTTGAGCGGCCTGTTGTCGAGGGCCGAAGGGAGCCTGAAGCCGTATTCGACGAGATTCTCCTTCCTCGACCTGTCCCCCTTGTACATCGCGCCGATCTGCGGAATGGTGACATGGCTCTCGTCGATGATCATGATTGCATCCGGCGGAAGATAGTCGATCAGGGTTGGCGGCGGCTCGCCCTGATTTCTTCCGGAGAGGTGCCTCGAATAGTTCTCGATCCCCTTGCAGAATCCGAGCTCGTTGAGCATCTCCAGGTCGAAACGGGTCCTCTGCTCTATCCTTTGCGCTTCCACCAGCTTGTGTTCGCGCTGGAAGAAGGAGATCCGCTCGCGCAATTCCGTCTTGATCGTCTCGATCGCGCGCAATGTGGTGCTCCTCGGGGTGACGTAATGGCTCGAAGGATAGACGGTATAGCGCGCAACCTTCTGCTTCACGTGCCCGGTGAGCGGGTCGAAAAGCGAGAGCGATTCGACAGTATCGTCGAACATGGAGACCCTGAGCGCGAGCTCCCCGCTTTCTGCCGGGAAGATGTCGAGGATGTCTCCCCTCACCCTGAAAACGCCGCGCTTGAATTCCATGTCGTTGCGCTCGTACTGCATCGCGACCAGGCGCTTCACCGCATCCTTCTGGGAGATTTCCTCGTTCTCCCTCAGATGGAGAATCATGCCGTGGTAGTCGACCGGGTCGCCGATGCCGTAGATGGAGGAGACGGTCGCGACGATCACGCAGTCCGGCCGCTCCAGAAGGGATTTCGTCGCTGACAGCCTCATCTGCTCGATATGCTCGTTGATCGATGAATCCTTCTCGATGAAGAGGTCTCTTGACGGGACGTAAGCCTCCGGCTGGTAATAGTCGTAATAGGAGACGAAATATTCGACCGCGTTCTCCGGCAGGAACTCCCTCATCTCTGAATAGAGCTGGGCTGCGAGCGTCTTGTTCGGCGCCATGACGATGGCCGGCCTTCCCAGTCTCGCGATGACGTTCGCCATGGTGTAGGTCTTGCCAGATCCGGTCACGCCGAGCAGGGTCTGGAAACGCATTCCCGATGCGATTCCCGCCACGAGCTTGCCTATCGCCTCCGGCTGGTCTCCCGAAGGCTCGAAAGGCTGATGAAGGCGGTATGCGCTATTGGGGAAAGTGACGATCATCGGTATAATTCGACTGCAACAAAGGGCAATTCTAACATAGGGAACAAAGTGAAACTTTCGACTCGCGTCCAGGCCATCAAACCCTCCCCCACACTCGCCGTCACCGCAAGAGCTGCGAAGCTCAAGGCGGAAGGACGCGACATCATCGGCCTGGGGGCGGGTGAACCCGATTTCGACACGCCAAGGCACATCAAGGATGCAGCCATCGCTGCGATCGAGAGCGGATTCACCAAGTATACCGCGGTCGGCGGAACGCCGAGCCTCAAGCGCGCGATCATCGAGAAATTCATGCGCGACAACGGCCTCGAATACGAAGCGAAGCAGATCCTCGTTTCATGTGGGGGCAAGCAGAGCTTTTTCAATCTCGCGCTTGCAGCCATAGACGAAGGCGACGAAGTCGTCATTCCCGCCCCCTACTGGGTCTCCTATCCGGACATCGTCGTGATCGCCGGAGGCAAGCCCGCGATCGTCGAGGCAGGCATCGAGCAGGGATTCAGGATCACCCCGAAGCAGCTGGAAGCTGCGATCACGCCAAAAACCAGGATGGTCGTGATCAACAGCCCGAGCAACCCGAGCGGCGCAGTCTATTCCCTCGAGGAGCTGGAAGCGCTCGGGGAAGTCTTGAGGCGCCATCCGCAGGTGCTGATCGCAACGGACGACATGTACGAGCACATCAACCTTCAGGGAAAGAAATTCGTCAACATATTGAACGCCTGTCCCGATCTTTACGGCAGGACGATGGTGCTGAACGGGGTTTCCAAGGCCTATTCGATGACGGGATGGCGGATCGGCTATTGCGCGGGACCCGCGGAGCTCATCACGGCGATGGAGAACGTGCAGTCGCAGAGCACCTCTAACCCGACCTCGATTTCGCAGGTCGCGGCCGAAGCCGCCCTCAACGGCGACCAGTCCTGCATCCTGCCCATGCTGGACGCATTCAGGAAGCGGCACGTCTATGTGGTGAAGAAGCTCAATTCGATTCCGGGCCTCAAATGCCTGCACGCGGGCGGCGCATTCTACGCCTTTGCGGATTCCAGGGAAGCGATCGCCAATCTGCACGAACAGGGCATCATCAATGAAGCCACCGACATCGCCTTCTGCGAATACCTGCTGGAAAAGGCGGGGGTTGCGGTCGTGCCGGGTTCCGCTTTCGGGCTGGAAGGCTACATGAGGCTTTCATTCGCGACCTCGATGGAGAACCTCGAGAAGGCGCTTTCCAGGATAGCAGACGCGCTCGGGTCTTGACCTGAAAGGCGCCAACCTTTAAAATTCTTCTTCTATTCCCTGATAGCTCAGTCGGTAGAGCGACGGACTGTTAATCCGCAGGTCCCTGGTTCGAGTCCAGGTCGGGGAGCCAGAATCGATGAAGGAAAAGCCCGGTTACTGACCGGGCTTTTTTGATTCATTGACACTCCTAAAGTCTCTTACTATTCTTATACGCATGGGCTCTCTCGCTGACATCGACGCAGAAACCATCAACGCGACCCGCTCCTTCATCGCAATGGTCTCGGATCGCTATGATTTCGCCGGTGCCATCCTCTTCGGCAGCCGGGCAAGAAAAGCCCACCGCCCAGACAGCGATGCGGACGTGGCCGTCCTCCTGCGTGGGCAGCCCGGCAATTTCGTGTCGACCAAGCTTGACATGGGCGACCTGGCCTATGAAGTGCTTCTGGAAACCGGTATCCGCATCCAGCCCCTTCCGATCTGGGAACAGGAATGGGTACATCCGGATGCATATTCCAATCCCCGCCTGCTCGCAAACATAGACCGTGACGGCATTCGGCTGTGAACGCCGCTGATTTGATGGCAAAAGCGGACCAGGCAGTTGTGTCCGCAAAACTGCTGCTGGAAGCTGGGGATGTCGACGGCGCCTGCAACCGGGCATACTACGCCATGTTCGACGCTGCCCGGGCAGCCTTGCTGACATCGCGTTCCAATGTTCAACCCGAAATCGCCAGAACGCACAACGGCCTGATCACCGCATTCAGCCTGAATCTCGTCAAGACGAAGCGCGTGCCGATAGAACTTGGAAAAGCGCTTAATCGGGCGGAGGAACTTCGTCTCATCGCCGATTACAAAGGTGACTCCGTTGAACCCGAAGATGCTGCCAGATCAGTGCTGGAGGCGCAGGAATTCGTTCGCTCCATGCGCTCGTTGTTCATGCAGGAAACTCCCCGCTAGATTTCTCGGCGCCTACGCTCCAGCGTTCACTTCCCCTTTGTCTTACTGTGCGGTGCTCGGCTGCGTAAATGGAATGTGTCTAGATCATTGTCAGAACAGGGGAAAGAGGATAGATTTGCTGGGAATGTATTTGTAGCCCCCCGTGTTACTTAGACGGGAGATACTGATTCTATTCGAGAACGAATATATTGATTCATATGTCGAACATACATATTGACTTATATGTCAATTTCAGCTGAAATTACAAATAGAGTACAAGAGGGGCGACTTCATTTGTTGCAACCGATAATGGCGCCAGACGAAGGAGCAAGTCCTCGACAGATGTACGTTAATGAGGAAATCTATTCTCTTCTTGTTGGGCCATGGCATAACGAAGAATGGGAAGAGCGATGTGGTTATCTGCGCGCCGATTTCGATCGGTTTATGCAAGGCGGGATAATTCCAATAGCAGAACATCCTCTACTTGGGGGCAAGAACGCATACATGAGGCAGTTGTTTCGATTTCGCGAGGAAGTATGGGAAATTAGAAGCAGAGACCCGAAGCCTAGTATCCGAGTACTGGGAAGATTTGCTGATAGAGATGTGTTTATCGCTTTGAATTGGTGGCACAGAACTGACCTGGGAGGCCCTACAGATAGAGCATGGAGGGATGCAATTGTCGGCTGCAAAACGGAGTGGAAAAAACTACTCCCAACCTACGAACCTAAATCATCAGGAGACGATGATGACTACCCAGCCTGTATATCAAATACCTACCTCGTCTGAGCCTGAAGAAAGTGGCAAAGAGATTCCAACTGTAATGTTGGCATATTTTCGTGGACGTTTTAGCAATAAACTCCACGAACTTGTGCTAAGGGAATTTGCAGCTCAAGAGCGCGCAGGCAAAACGAGTCGTGCAAAACTTGCTAGAAAAATTAAACGAAAACCTGAACAAATCACTCGTTGGCTAGGATCACCCGGCAATTGGACTATAGATACCGTGAGCGACCTTTTGCTCGGCATGGGTATGGAGCCTGTGATTTCAGCGCGAAAGATAACTGAGGAACGTACATCATATTGGAAGGATGCGCCTCATGCGACTCAAACAGTAACAACCACATTCCCGATATTGCATGTGCAATCAGCATATGAAGTAGCGCAAGATATTACTAATGGAAACCATAAACCTTTCTATATTTCTGTTATGTCACCATTCTCCATTAGAACAAACATTGAGTTACTGCCGATAGCCTCTGCAGAAAGTGGAAGCATGACAGAATTGAGTGTAGCAACACATGAAAGACACTATCTAGATAACAACTCAACAAGGATAAAGAGATGAGCACTCCCCCTATCGTTTCTGTAATACCTGAGTCTATGGCATCTGCTGCTCAAGTTTATGCTGATGGGCTATCAGCTATGATTGGTATTCCTGTATCAAAGATACAGATCCAAACAACCGTTGGGCTAGATGAAAAGTCTGGCAAGGAACTACGTAAAATCAATTTTCAGGTAACTGTCCCGACATCTACGCTAATCGAATTTTGTCAAAACACGTTGAAGGGTTTGGCTGAGAATGAAAAACCTATATCAATGGCACTAGAAGAATTTAATGCCAAAATAAATTCAACGTATGCTGCTGACAAATAAAACTCAAGGCACACCATATTCAAATTGCGATGGTATAAATCCAGTTACACTGATTCATTCAAGTTGGTGAGCCGAATAAAACAAAGGCTTGCATCAGGTATCCCTTTTGGGGGCAGGTCACGAGTCCAGGTCGGGGAGCCAAATAAAACAAAGGCTTGCATGATTTGCACGCCTTTTTCGTTTCACCCCGATCCGCAACTCGTGAAAAGCAGTTAGAGGATCCCCAACTACATTGCAATTGACAGTTGAGATCAGAAAACAGATGTTTTCATTGGTTCATCCACAAATCATTTTTTCGAATTCGCTCGCAGGAACGGGTTTGGAAAAAAGGAAACCTTGCAGGTAGTCGCAGCCGAATGCTTTAAGCAGATCGCGCTGCTCTTCTGTTTCAACGCCTTCGGCGATCGTCTTGATGTTGAGCTTGTGCGCCATGATGATGATTGCCTCGGTCAATGCCCTGCTGGAGGCGTCTGTCGTCATCTTCTGCACGAAAGACTTGTCTACTTTCAGGTAATCGACATCGAAGCGGTGCAGGTATGAAAGGGCTGAAAAACCAGTTCCGAAATCATCGATTGACAGCTCGATGCCATGTTCCTTAAAAAAATCAAATGAACTTCTTACCCTTTCAGAATCGGACAACAACAAGCTTTCGGTAATTTCAACCGTGACGACGTGCTCGGGCAGCCCCGATCTGAGGTAACTTTCCCGCCAGCGTGGCTTATCTTCCCGCATGAATTGTGCAGATGACTTGTTCACGCTGACCTGAAGCAGTTTCCCGGTATTTTTCTGCCATGTTGCGATGTTTCTCAAGGCTTCCTTGAACACCCAATCGCCAATCTCCAGAATCAGCCCCGACTCCTCTGCCAGTGGAATAAAAATGACAGGGCTGATGTCTCCACGTTCAGGATGATGCCAACGCAGCAATGCCTCTGCCTTGACGATTTCGCTGCTTCGGGTATCCACGATAGGCTGGAAATACACTTCGAGCTGATTCAGTTCCAGTGCATGGCGAAGTTCGTTGGTCAGACACACCTTATTGCGAGCTTCATCCTGCATTTTCCGCGTGAAATAGCTGAAACGGTTTGCTCCAGAACTTTTTGCTGCATACATTGCCTGATCAGCGTGCCTCAACAGATCATCGATGCTCTCGGCCTCGTGGGGATAGAGGGCGATACCGATGCTGCCGGAAATGTGGCCGACATTCCTGTCCCCCAAGTCGAACGGCATTTCGAGGGCTTGCAGCACTTCCCTCACAACTCGATCGATGTTCGATGTCTCTCCATAGTCAGGCAGAATGATGGCAAATTCATCCCCCCCGAGTCGAGCGATGGTGTCCGAATCCCGCACATGTTGCCTGATCCGCCTTGCTGCCTCGACAAGGAGAATGTCGCCCTTGTCATGCCCCAGCGTATCGTTCACTTCCTTGAATCGGTCCAGGTCAATGAACAGCAGCGCAAGAGAGGATTTGTCTCTAATCACGCGCTTCATGTCCTGCTCGAGACGGTCGCGGAACAATCTGCGATTGGGAAGCCTCGTCAGCTGATCATGGAATGCCAAGTGTTCGACTTGCGCCTCGACACGCTTTCGCTCAGTAATGTCCTGAATCGTCCCGCGAATCCGTATCACCTTCCCTTCTTCAATCAAAGGATGGCAGATGGTACGAACCCACTTGCGATTTCCCTTGGCTGTGACCATTTCAAGCTCCAGGTCGTAGGGGGCCCCGCTCGTTATTGCGGCATCGACTGCCTGTTCAATGGCTTTCCGGCTCTCCCCAATATAGAAGCTCATACCAAAGGACATGTTGGTAGAGGCCGTCGTGTCAACCTCGTGGATCAGCGCCACCTCTTCTGTCCAAGTCCCGTCTCCCGTGACCGGATCGAATTCCCAAGCTCCGATGTGAGCCAAACCGCTCATTTCCTTGAGCATACTGGCTTGATTTGCCAATGCACGCTCGTTTGATCGGCGCTCCGTGATGTCGCGCGCTACCCCAAGCACGCCTATGAAATTTCCCGCTGATCCCCTGATTGGCAACTTGACTGTCTCAAGCAAGCGGGGGGTTCCATCTGTGGCAGGCATCCATTCTTCAACCGAAACCAGCTGGCCGGATTGAATCGCTCGCAGATCGTCTTTCCTGAGTTGGTCTGCAATATTCTGATCCATCAAATCAGCATCTGTCTTGCCGATGACTTCCTGAGGAGTCTTGCCGAGCATCAGCGCTGCCTTTTGATTGCATGTCAGATAGACCCCTTCCTCGTTTTTCAACCAGATCAAGTCCGGACTGCTTTCGACCAGCGTGCGAAGCTGAGCGCGTTCCTGCTCCAATTCTGACGTCCTTGATCGTACAGCGCTGCGCAGCGATTTTAGCCATACCATCGACGCCGCGAGCAGCAAAATCAAGCCGGTCAAAAGTTCGGCGAGAATTTTTGAATGCTTGAATTGAGGATAGGCTTCGCCATACCATTTCTTTTTCAACGCATCCTTTTCCTGGGAAGTGATTTCTTGCATTCCCTGCTCGACAAGCCGCAATTCCGCAGAATTTCCTTTTTTCACGGCCTGGTGAAAGGAGGCCTGATAGAGCACGAATGCCTTGTTGAATTTTTCATAGAGGTTGAGTTTGTAAAGGTAGTAATTAGCTGGTTTTTCGTCCAGGCAAAACATCTTGATCTGTTGCCGCGATGCACTCTCAATCATGTCGGAATAATTATCGTAAAGGCGCAGATCGAGCACCCCCGAATCATGTAGTTTTTCGACGCATGCATCGCCCGCTTCGACGCCGATCTGAAAACCTTTCAGGTCGTCAATATTATGTATTCCCGAAATCGACGCATCCACATATATAGCCACCGATTGCTTCACATAAGGTTTTGAAAAGTCATAGAGAATTTCTCGTTCAGGTGTACGAAATATCATGTCAATGACATCAGCTTTTCCATCCAGCAGCCTGCGTTGCGCATCCGCCCATTGCGTCGCCATGAGATCTACTTTGATGCCGGTTTTCTGCTCCCACAACTTCCATATGTCGACTTCGTAACCCTGGATTTTGCCTTCAGGGTTGCGATAAAGGTATGGGGGATAATTGTCATCGGTTACGACGCGCAGGACGGCTGCCTGCGTACAAGTGGAGAGGAGGATTAAGACAATGACCCACATATGTGGTTTGAATTTCATTAGCGGCAAACGCTCCAATTTGATGGGCAGTTTCGAGCTTGTTGAAATAACGTCTTTCAGACTCTACAGGAGATCATCAAATTGTGAAACTGTAGGAATGCTATTTGATGGTGTCATCACCATTCTTTTGCCTAGGTACGGGTAGAGCCACTTTTGAGCTAGTGCGATATCCCCTATCAATTGCCTGGCTTGAAAAGGTTGGCAATAATCCGCGACCGGATGCTTTGACCGAGGCATTGCCAATGAGTTGGCATATTGTGTGTCGGCTCGATTCTGATAGCTGCCGGTTAACCCATGGCGAAGCGAACAGCGGAATTGGACACATTTCAGCCGCTCCGCACAGTCAACAAAGGGTTGAAAAACAAAGGGGCATTTAGATTTCACGGAGCCACGGTTGGCCTCAAACCCGCATAAATACTGGATCGACTGATAGGACTGTCAATCCTCAGCCCCCGGTTCGAGTCAAGATCGGGAAGCCTGTATTAATGATGCTTCGAACTGTTCGATCGGCACTGGTTTTCCGAAGAAGTATCCCTGATATTGGTTGCATCCCTTTTCCTGGAGAAATTGCAGCTGGTTTTCAGTTTCCACCCCTTCGGCGATGACATCGAGATTCATGCTTTGCGCCATCGCGATGACGGTGCTCACGATCGCCTTGTCGCTGCTGTCGACCGCAATGTCGCGTACAAACGACTGGTCGATCTTGAGTTGGTCAAGCGGCAGCCGCTTGAGGTATTGCAGCGAAGAATAGCCGGTGCCGAAGTCGTCCAGGGAGAACTGGATGCGGATCTCCTTCAATGTATTCATGGTGGCGATCGCGTCCTGGATGTTCTCCAGAAAGAAGCTTTCTGTCAGCTCCAGTTTGAGCAGATCCGGCTTGACGGCATGGCGCCGCACCGCTTCCCGAACCTGATCGACGAAATTGGGCTGATGGAACTGTTTTGCGCTGACGTTCACCGCCAGAACAATGTTTCTTGTAAGCGCATTCTCCTGCCATTTCCGCAATTGCGCGCATGCCGTCTCCAGAACCCATTGCCCGATGGGCAGCATCAGGCCGGTTTCTTCGGCAAGGTGGATAAATTGCGCAGGGGATACGACGCCGCGCTCGGGATGAATCCAGCGGATCAGCGCCTCGGCTCCCGTGGGGCTGCCCGATCGATCAACCTGAATTTGATAGTGAAGCTGAAACTCGCCATTTTCGATCGCCTTGCGTAATTCGCTCCCTAATGCAACGCGGGCGTTGACGGCATCCTGCATTTTCGGATCAAAAAACCGGTGGCTGTTGCGGCCCGTGTTTTTGGCCTGGTACATGGCGATATCAGCCTGTTTGCACAGCTCCTCTATTTTCTGCTCGTGACTGCTGAACAGGGTGATTCCGATGCTGGAGGATGTGCTGACTTCATGCTTGTCGAGGCGATAAGGGGAATTCAAGGACAACAGTATCTTCTCTGCGACCGTTTCGGTTTGTGCAGCTGCTTCGAAGGGATCCTTGCTGAGGCTCTCCATGATGATGACGAACTCGTCGCCGCCGATGCGCGCCACGGTGTCGCACTCGCGCACGCAGGTTGTCAGCTTCTGCGCAACCTGTTGCAGCAACATGTCTCCGATATCATGGCCGAGCGAATCGTTGAGCGTCTTGAAATTATCCAGATCCAGGAACAGCAGCGAACCGTGCTGACCGGTGCGGGCGCTGGAATTCAATGCGTGCTGCAGCCTGTCCAGAAAAAGCCGCCGATTGGGAAGCTGGGTCAACATGTCGTAGAACGCCATCTGATGGATTGCCTTGCGCTGCATGTTCAGCTCGGAGATGTCGTGCCCCACTCCCATGACCGTCACCACCTTGCCTGACAGATCCTTTTCCGGCGTCAGGCGAATGATGCTGCATAGTTCGTTGCCCGTCTTGTCTTTCCAGTTCAATTCGAACTCCGCATCCTTCCCGGTCGCAAATACTTCCCGGATGTTGGCCTCGTAACTGACAGAAATTGCCCCACCGGGATACTCTGAAGGCTTCTTGTTCAGCAGCGCATCAGCGCCGCCTTCGGTCAACGCACAAAATGCAGGATTGACGTAAATGCGCCGGCAATCGCGGTCGTAACGGGCAATGGTGTCAGGGGAGTTTTCAACCAGGGTACGCCACTCCTGTTCGCGGGCAGCCAATTCTTCCTCCATCCGCTTGCGATTGGTGATGTCGCGCCCCACTGTCAATACCGTGATTGGCTTGCCGCTGCTGTCGAATTCCGGAATTGCAGTCATCGCAAAGCAAAACAACTCGCCTTCCTCGCTGCGCCACGTCAAATCCAGCTTGCCGGGCTGCCCGCTTGCAATGACCTCACGCACCACCCTTTCATAATCCCCTGCAATCGATTTTACGGTGACAGAAGCCTCTTTCGGGGATTTGCCGAGCACCACTGATGCAGGAACGCCATTGACCCGTTCCCAGGCTTTGTTTACGTAGATGCGGCGGCAATCACTGTCGAATCGCACCACGACATCGTGCGTGTTTTCCACCAGGGTGCGATATTCCCGCTCGCGCTGCATCAACGCATTTTCCATATGCTTGCGTTCGGTAATGTCGAGTATGATGCCCACCAAACCGCCCAGGCTATCGTCGGATTTGTTGAAGGTGGCTTTATTGAACAACACGTCCCTATGTTCGCCGCCGCCGGACCTGACAGTGGCTTCGTAGCGCTGGATACCCGGGTTGTCGAACAATGACTTGTCGGCTGCATAATAGACATCCGCAAGCTCCCTGGGTGAAAGTTCGTAGACTGTTTTTCCCAATATTTCATCGCGCCGGCATCCGATCATCTGCTCGAAGGCACTATTGCAGCCCAGATAACGGCCATGCTCATCCTTGTAGAAGATGGGGTTGGGGATGGCATCTATCAGTTGTGCGGTGAAATGAAGCTGCTCCTTCACTTCAAGTTCGGCCTTGCGACGTTCGGTGTTGTCGATCAGCATGCCAATGATTGCCGGCCGCCCATCCAGTTCGGTGCGGCAGCCGAACACTTCTATATGAAGCCTGCTGCCATCCTTGTGCAAGCTTTCGAAGGAATAGTGGCTGCTCTTGGCTTCGTTCTGGATACGCCTCTCAATTTCTTGACTGGCCAGCAGCCGGTATTCCGGAACGGTTAAATCGAGCGGGCCCATTCCGCAGCAAAGTTCTTCCTGCGTGTACCCGAACATCGCTGCGAAACGCGAGTTCACATAGCGGAACTGGTTGTTCTGAATAACATAGATGCCGATCAGCTCATTATTCAGCAATCCAAGCAAAAGCTTGTCCGATTCGCCCAACAAACCTTGCACGAGAGAACCCATGTCGGGTAGGGAGTCCGAGAACCTTTCACCCGATGTCGTCATGTGAAATTTTCCAAATTGCAAATGGATTCATCGTACCCCAGCGATTGCAGCGCTGTAAATTGCAGCGAATCTTCCGGCCGTCTTGGAACGGGATGTTGCGCGCAAGCGCCGGTTGCACGATTCGGATGCCGGCCGTTTAATCGCCAACCAGTCCAGGTCGGGGAGCCAGATAAAACAAGGGGTTGATCTTCCGATCAACCCCTTGCTGCTTTCCAGGAATCACATTCTGGTCAGTGGGGCCCGGTCGAAGAAAAGATGAGTCGTTCGATGTGCTTGTCGTCGCGCCCCGACACACAGCCCAGCTTCTCCCCAGGCGTCACCTCGTAACTGCCCGCGGGACTTCCCGATCCGTAAGGCCCGTAGACTTTTCCGAGGTTGCTCGTGAACTTCAGGTAATCGATGGGATTGAGGCCGCCATAGTCCACCCTGACGATATATTCGCCAGGCCCGAGATACACGTCTGCTGTGGGATTGCCCCCCGTATAGCCGCGGGGGGGCGCCCAGCCGCGGCCGGCGTAGCCGAATTCAATGCCATCGATGTTGCGGGCCGAGCGCATGTGGATTGCGGACACAAACGAGCCCGCGCACACGTCGGCATCGCTCCAGTCGTTGCCTCTGCCGCCTCCCGCGATCACCGGCGCCGAAACCGGGCCGGCGTAGGACGAAGCCGGGCTGCCGTCGCGTCCTTCTTCGTGGCCATGATTGATCCAGTGATCCAGCGCATCGGCATAATTGTCCCGGCCGAATGCCTGCTGCAGGTCAGGATACCGGTTGAGGTAGTCATAGACGTTGAAATCGGGGCTGCCCTGACGGCCCTGGTCGATGCCGCCGCCGAATAGCCAATGCTTGGTTGCGCACAGCAAATCGCTTCCGCACTGCTGCTGCACGTCAGGATAACGGCTGAGGTAATACCTGGCGTTGAATTCGAGGCTGCCCTGCCTTCCCTCCTGGAAGCCATGGTCCCGCCAATGCGTCGCCAGGTCGACCCCAGCCTTGACGAGATCGGGATTGTGGTCGTAGTAGTAACTCCAGTTGAAAACCGACTCAGCGAATCTCGGATCGGGGCCGCTGTGGTGCTTGTGCTTCTTGCCCCCCAGCTTCCTGAATGCGTTGCCGGCATCCCTGAAGGCGTTCATGGCATCGTTCGTTGCCTGGTTCGCCTTCTGACGGGCCGCATCCTTCGCGGCATTGTACGCATCCTGGGCGGCCTTCGCTGCTGCAGCTTCCTGATCGGCAATGTTCTTCAGCTGCTGATTGGCCTGGTTCGCAGTATATCCCCCGAGGGAGCTGCCGGTGCCGGCCACCCACTGGTACGCGCTCTTCAGGTCGGCTCCGACGCAGCCGGCGAGTTTCGACGGGTCGACGTTCACGCCGGGTAGATTGTCGAGCAGGGCCGAGAGATCCGGGGTGGCCACGGACTGGAAGTCGAGATGCTCTTCGAGCTCGAATGGCGTGGCGCAGGTCGCAGGGCTGTCGATGGAGAGGCTGTTGGCGTCCATGCTCACGTCAAGCTTGCGGCCCAGCAGATCGCCATGCACGAGCATCAGCTGCTTGTCCTGGGTGATGTCTGCGCTCGCCCGCATGCTGATGTTCTGCCTGCCGAGCGGCCCCATCTTGAGATTGAGTCCCGACGCGACCCAGCCGTGCAGCCCGGTCTGGCCCACCGTGAGCCTGAAGCTGCCCATCTTCTGCTTCAGCACGCTCACGTTGCCGAGGGCCTGGAGATACGGTCCGGAGAGCGATTGGCCGTTGGAATCTGTCGAGCTGGCGAGCGGGCCGAGCACGAGTATGTTGAACGCGCTCTTGGGAGGGAAAGGCTTGTTCTTGTTGCCGAACTCGTATTCCCCGACCTGGTTGGGATTCTCGATCTCGAACACCGACAGGGGCTTCAGCAGCGCATTGAGCTGGTTCCTGTATGTGCCGATGCCCTTGATGAAGCTGCCGCCAGGCACTTTGGGGCTCGCGGGGTTCAGGCACAGGCTCAACTCGGCCAACTCCCTCAGCGTGGCGGTCTGGGCAGCCATGCCGAACTCGAAGTCCCCGAAATCCATGACCCCCGCCGGGGTCAGGGGCGTATTGAAGAAGGTGATGAATTTCTTTCCGCTCGGCACGAACATGTTGCCCCGGAAGCCGAGCACGAGATGGCCGGTGAGCGAAATCGTCGCGTCCGTGAGCACCAGCTGGCTCATGCCGAGCGGAGCTTGGATGCGGGTACCCGGAGCCGGCTGGAACTCGACGAAAAAGTCAGGCTGGTCCTTCAGCGTCTTGTCCACATTCTTCAGGTCAGCCAGCATCGATGCAACGAGCGATGCGCTGCCGGCAGCATCGGTCGGAACCGGCACAACGACGCCTGCGCGCAGCGTGAAATCTTTCACGGTGAAATGCAGGTCCTGCTCGACGACCTTCTTCATGTCGCCGCCCAGCGCAATCCTGGCCGCGACCTGGGCGCCGCTTGAGAAATTGAGCGAGCTCACGTTGAAGTAGTCGCGAGCGACGACTTGCCTGAAGTCGGCCGGCATCTGGCTCACATCCAGTGCGAAGTCTGTCGTTGAAAAGGAAAAGATGGTGCCTGAAAGCTTTGCGCCCGCCAGTTTTTTCCATGCTTTGTTGTTGAAGACGGGCGGCACATCGATCTCGTGGTCCACCACCAGCAGGGCCGCCTGGCTCACGCCGCTGCCGAAGAAATAAAGCTGCAGCGGCACGCCGTTCGCGGTCGCTTTCGCGGCGTAGCCGCCGTTTTGACCTTTCTTCAGCCCGTCGACCAGGCCGTTCATCGCCCCCTTGATGCCGGGTACCGGTATCAGGGAGAGTATCTTCTTCAGGTTGTCGCTGATTGGCGCCTTGGAACTCGATGTGTCCGCATGGGCCATCGGCGTGGCGAGCAAGGCCAGATTGAACAATGCGGCCAGGCATGCTGTTCGGATCTTCATTCATTCCCCTCTTTTTTAACGGTATGCGATTGGCGCGTCAGTTGTCAGTAGTAGAGAAAATCGAGCGCCTGGCGCAGCCGATCCGCAGTCGTGCGGCTGCGATCCCATTTTTCCATGACGACGTCCGTTTGCCGGAACTGCCTGTAGAAATCAGTTGTTTTCATGTGGTTCACGATGGAATCGATGTTGGAAGGCATTGCGCCGGAAAAGCCCATTCTCCTGCGCAGGGCTTTCAGGCTTTCGCTCGTGCGGCCGGTTGGGCTCGGCTCGGCCTTGTCGGCGTAGACAGGCGCGCGCGGCGTGATCAGTATCAGCACCGAGCGCTGATAGTCGATGTCGCGCTTCGTTGAAAAGAGATACTGGACGATGGGCACATCCTGCAGCACCGGCACGCCGTTGCGTGAGCTTGTGGTCTCCTTCTCGCTCAGGCCGCTGAGGACCAGCGTATCGCCCATCCTCATCACCACGTTCGCGTCGGTCGAGGTCTCGTCGATGTCGTACTGGTAGGCAAAATTGCCTGTGTTCGGCGTTGCATTCAGGAAAGTGCGCTTTGCGTTGACCTTCAGCTTGATCATTCCATTCGGTTCGAAGGATGGCGTGATTGCGAGCTGCACGCCAAACCGCTTGTCCACCGGAACAACCGAAGGGCTGCCCAGGGTGGTGGTCGAAAGCACGCCAGCGCTGAGATTGCTGCCAGCGAAAAACTCGGAGGGCTGCCCTTCTATCGCGGCAAGCGTTGGCCTTGCCAGCACCTCGTTCACGTTGTTTACCGCATTGGCGATGTTCAGGGAATAAGAGAGCGCCGGGATCGTCACCGCCCGGGTGATTTGCGTGTTGGAAGTGTTCGTCGTCCCGTCGAAGGAGCCGCTGAAGGTTTTGGAAAATGCGGGTGCCGTCGCGGAGCCGAGCTGTAGCGTCAACGCGTTGAGCAGGTTGACGCCTGTGGACGTGGTGATCGTTTCCAGCGTGGACAGCATCACCACATCGACCAGGACCATGCCATGATTGCCTTCCGGTTGAGGCGCGCGGTCGACGGGCGAAGGGGGCTGCTCTGATGGCGCAGCAGGCTGGGTCGGGGCAGGCATCGGTGGTGCGGCAGGCAGTTCGCTCTTGTCCTGCGCCGGCCGGCTCACTATCGAAAACGCATCCGCAACTTGCTCGAGACGCCCGCCGTAGTAATCCTTCCATTGAGATAGGCGACGGTTCACTCCCGCAACGAGATCGGGATCGGTGGAGAGCTTGCCCAACTCGTCCC
Source organism: Pseudomonadota bacterium (assembly GCA_021802545.1). Classification (GTDB taxonomy): domain Bacteria; phylum Pseudomonadota; class Gammaproteobacteria; order Burkholderiales; family JABEVD01; genus JABEVD01. The sequence continues at coordinate 57,486 of JAJZRS010000006.1, read as the reverse complement.
GCATGCGGTCAGCCTTCCCGAATTCGCCGCATGAGGCGTACACGGAAACGCTCGACCGGATGAACTCGGGCGGGAGCGCCGCTGCGTGCCGCCTGAACTGATCGGCCATGGCGCAGGCCGTGCCCACATCACCCGTCAGATAGGAGGCGAGCATCAACCCGTTCATGGCGACCTTGCTGTCGGGGGACATGAGCAGCACTTGCGTGAACTGCTCCTTTGCCTGCGCGAACTGTTTCATGTCCATGTAAGCCAGTCCCAGGAACTCCTGCGCGATCCAGTTGCCCGGATCAAGCCGCAGCGCCAGGCGGTACCCCTCGATGGCCATCATGTTCTTTTGCGCATCGCCCTGCCTGGCCTGCAGCTGGTAAATGAACCCGTTGAGGAAATGCAGATAGGAATTGCGATCGTCCAGCTGCAAGGCGGCATTGATCGTTTTGCTCGCTTCCGCCAGCTTCGCTTGCTCTATGAAGCGCACTGCCTCTGCAGCCTTTACCTGCGATTCCGATGCACCCTTTGGCGGATTCGGATCGAGCTTGCCCACCATGTTCGCGAAGGGCTGTTGCCCATGCTGCGATTGATCTGCGCTCCCGATGAAGTTGTGGGTTTGCGCTGCGCAGCCGGCGAGCGCAAGCGCCAGGCCGGCCGATTTGACGATGGCGGACGCAAAGTTGGCGAAGTTCTGGATTCGACTTCCGGCCGGAAAACGGAGCAGGGAATTTCGCAGCTGATTCGGGTCTTGCGATTGGCGTTCGAAAGGCGCAGCCGAAAGCTCGGCATTGAGCCAATTGTTGTACGTCTCATGCACGGCAAAACCCCTTACTTAATTGTTGTTTTGTTGCTTTTGCTTTTGTCCAGTATGCCGAAACGGAGTTGATAATTCAATCTTTATCGCCTGCTTTATCGCTTGCTGGAAAGGGCTGTTCAGCACCATGAAAAAACCGGCAGAATCGGCTTATGAGCTGCCGGTTTTCAGGACCATTCGAGCAGCGCGTTGCGCGCTTCCGTGATGCGCACGAAGGCTTCGTCCGTCCCTCCCATGTCAGGATGGACCTTCTGGGCGAGCCTCCTGAAAGCGGCCTTGATCTGGGAAGGATCGAGCTTCCCATCAAGCGGCAGATTCAGTGCCTCCCGATGCTGCTTCTCGTCGAATGACTTGCGCTTGCCGCCATGCCCGCCGAAGAAGTTCGAGAATTCATCGTTCATGCGCGCCTGGGCAGCCCTGCGCTTTTCCAGGGATTCCCTGCGAAGCTCATCCTGGTCTTCATGCCATCTTTTGCGCGACATGACGATGCAGGCGGCGAATTCGATCCTGCCGTGCGACTCGAGCTCGTCCAGCTTGAACGGCCCCAGCATGTCGTAGGGCAGATCCATCCATGCGCTTCTGCCCTCCTCATTCACCTCTATCCTGCCCAGCGTCCCCACCGTGACGATGCCGTAATAGCCGTTCCAGATGACCCATTCTTCTTTTTTCCATGCGTCATGCATGTTCATTCTCCCGCAATGCCTTGCCGCAGCGGAAAAAGGTTCTCCCGGAAATCGCAGGAATGGTGAAACGGAATGTAGGAAACACGACAGGAATGCCCTTCTTAAAGGTATTCCCGGCAGGCAAGCAAATTGCGCACCTGAAAGCCCCAAAATCCGCACCAAATGAAAAAGGGCTGCGAATCATCGCAGCCCTTTTCAATGCGGCAGGCCGGTCGGCCCGCCGGAGGTCAGCCCTGCTTGTTCTTGAGATAACAGGTGCTGAGAATGAAAAACCCTGCAACCACTGCCCAGATGATTCCAAAATGCCAGTATGCCGACATATCCATTCCAAACCTCCCTTATGAAGTATATTGAATTTCTACGCGTTAACATTACCAATGGCATGGTTATATATCCATGTCTGTGGTGCGGTTTATTATGTTCAAGTGACTTTCCAGTGTCAAGCGCGCATCAGGAAGAAATACGCTAAACTGGAGTTTTCGACTGCGGAGCGGACATGGATGAGCGGAAATGGGCATTGTCTGAGCTGCCCTGCATGAAGTCCCATGCGCTCGAAGAAGGCGAAACCCCGCCCTGCCTGAAATCTACCGGCGAGCATGTCATCAAGGAAATCGCATGCCCAGCCTGTTCGACGATGAAGAATGCGATCGAACACATCAAGTCGGAGGCCTACAGGGACGGATATGCCTATGTCGCATGGGTGGTGACGAAAGGCCCGCATTGCGAGCTCGTGGTCTTCGGCAGGGAGCCCGACGAAGACGATCTGATCGCGAAATACGGCGACGATCTCATTGCAGTCGTCCCGGTCTAGGGAACGATGGAAAATTCCGACACGGCGGGAGTCATCGCCCCCCCTCCCCTGCTTTATCTCGGATCGCTCGCGTCAGGCGCTGCCCTGAACCTGTTATTTCCCTGGCCGCTCCTGGATGCCCCGCACATGCTCCAGGTGCTCGGGTTCCTTCTCGCCGCATCCGGCGCCTTTATCGCGCGCTGGTCCTTCGTCACGATGAAAAGGATGGGCACGAGCGCAGACCCGAGGAAAAGCTCGATGGCGCTTGCAACAGGCGGCCCTTTCAGAATCAGCCGAAACCCGATCTATCTTGCCATGACGATGCTCTACGTCGGGGCTGGCTTGCTTCTGAACAGCTTCTGGCCGCTCTCATTCCTGTTTCCCCTCATTTTTCTCATGCACTACGGGGTGATTCTGAAGGAAGAGAAATACCTCGAGGTAAAATTCGGCAAGCCCTATCTCGAATACAAGTTGAAAACGGGAAGGTGGTTTTGATCCTTCAGGCCAGCCATTTTTTTCTGCCATTTCATTCGGCGGATTCCGTCAGCACGGTCGAAAGATGGTGATGGTCGTCCCACCTGTCGAGATGCCAGCCGTGCTCGTCGAAGCTGAACCAGTTGAGGGCGCAATTGGGAATCTTGAAGTCCCGCTGGGCCGAGAGCGCCCTGCCGGTCGACCGCCTGTAGACGATGTCGAGAAAACCGGCATGACTCACCACCGCGATCGTTTCGCCTTTGTGACGATGCCGCAGTTGTTCGACCGCATCGACCACCCTTTTCTCGAATGCATCGAGGCTCTCTCCGGTTTCGAAATCGTATCCTGACTCCCTCGCGCTGTATTTCGAATAGGCCTCTGGATAGCGGATTTTTCCCTCCTCGCCCGTGATTCCCTGGAATATCCCGTAATGCCGCTCCTTCAGCGCATCCCAAGAGGACACTTCGAGATCGCGCCTTTGCGCGAGCATCTTCGCAGTCTCCAGCGCTCGCGAGAGATCGGAACTGTAAATCCCCGAGAATTCGTGATGCGCAGCATTGAAGGCCATCGCGAGCGCCTGCCGCCTTCCTGTTTCGTTGAGCGGAATGTCGGTCTGGCCCTGTATCCGCTTCTCGACGTTCCAGTCAGTCTCGCCGTGTCTGATGAAGCACATGGTGGTTTTCATGGCATGACTATACCGCATTGAAGAATCCGAACGAATCGGTTATAAAGGACCATGGCCGCCAAAATGACGAGAATATACGGAAAGGTCCAGGGCGTGAACTACCGCAGTTCCATGCAGGACGAAGCCTTCAGGATCGGTCTTTCCGGCTGGGTCAGGAACAGGCGCGACGGCACCGTCGAGGCGTATCTGTGCGGCGCGCCCGAGGCAATCGAGCTCATGCTCGATTGGGCCAGGATCGGACCGCCCTTGTCCAGGGTGGAAAAAATCGAGGTGCTCGATGCATCCGAATATCCTGCCGGGGATTTCGAAGTGCTTGCCGACGCCTAGGCCAGAATGCGGAAGAAGACCGGATTGGGCTTGTAATGGTAGGAAAGCCCGTGGCGGGCGCCGCGCGCCAGGAAACCCGCCTGGCATAAAAACTTGATCGTGTTGCTGAGCTGGGGACGCGTGATCGAAAGCTTCTCCTCGAGCGCAGCTTTCGAGACGATTTCTCCGTTCGGAGGCAGTTCGTTGACCAGATGCCAGAGCACCTGATTCGCCACCCGGGTCATGGCATGGTCCTGAAGCGCCCTCAACCCCGCGCTGGTGATCACGACGTTCCTGCTGCTCATTTCGCCCCCTTCGTAATGTTTTTGGCAATATTGCCATTTTCCATACGAATGTCAACAGGAAAGACGAAATATTTCATTTAATACAGCAGATTGAGGGGATTTACCGCAATCCTTGGAAAAATCGCCGGCAGCTTCAAAAACCCGCGGGCGGGCCTTCGTATCGTTTTAAATACGATACAAAATCCTCAGAAACCCATGCTGCTCAACAGGTCGTCGACCTCGAGCTGGTTCGTGACGATGTCGCTTCGCCCTTCGTTTTTCACAACGGGGCCGTTCATCAGGCCTTCTTCGCTGCGAGAATCTCCCCTGCTGATGAGCAGGATGTTGACGAGCTGATGCTCCATTTCCTGAGCGAGCCGCGTGACCTTCTTGATCACCTGGCCGGTGAGATCCTGGAAATCCTGCGCCATCAGGATGTCTGTCAGATGAGATGACGTTTCGCTTGCGAATTTCGGAATGCTGTCCAGAAAATCCTGCACTTTTCCGGAGAGGCTGGCGGGATCTTTTGCGTTTTTCAGTTCGTTGGACAGGGATGCAGCCTGGGCTTCGAGTTCGGTCTGGATGGGAATCGCCTTCTCGACGGATTCAAGCACGCGCTGCGCAGCCTGTTCCGTCATCTGGACGACATAATTGAGCCTGTCCTGGGTATCGGGAAGATCGCTCGCGATCTTCTGCATGGATTCCTCGCAGCCCAATTCCTTCAGCGTGCCGTGAAGCTGGCGCACCAGATGACCGAGTTGTTCGTAGCCTTCATGATCAAGTTCGCTCACGTCCCCTCCTTATAGATTTTTAGGGTCAGTTTGACACAATAAAGCAACAATGGCGATAGCGTCTCCAGGAGGCTGCCGGTTCAACGGCATGAATGCCGATCTGATTTTGCACCCTTTCGGTGCACAATTTCCTGCCCGCGTATAAAATTCTTTTTATAATCAATCGTTATTTTTTGGCATGCTAGTTGCTTTGTCGAATCTGAACAGAAAGTTCGCCATTTTCGACAAGGGGAAAATCATGCCGCTGAGAATTGCATTCGGCGCAGTCAGCGATGCCGGAGTAAAGGAAAAAAACGAGGATTTCTTCGGACTCGTCGCGCCTGAAGGAGAGCTTCTTGCCAGCAAGGGAATCGTTGCCGCTGTCGCTGACGGCATAGGCAACGCCGGCGGGAGAGAGGCTGCGGAATATGCCGTGCTCAGCGTGCTGAGCGACTATTACGACACGCCCGAGACCTGGGACATCCCGCATGCCCTCGGCAAACTGCTCGCCTCGGCCAACAGATGGCTGCTCGCCCAGGGCGCCGCCCATCGGGAATTCGCGAGCATGGCGAGCACGCTCAGCCTGCTCGTCTTGCGCGGCAACCGCTATGCCATCGCTCATGTCGGCGACACGAGAATCTACAGGCTGAGAGGAAACGAGCTCCAGCTCCTCACGCGCGACCATGTCAGGGAAGACGCAGGGAAGCACGTGCTGAAGCGCGCCGTAGGACTGGATCTCCATCTCGTCGTCGATTATTCGGAAGGCGAGCTGAATCCAGGGGACATCTTCCTGCTCGCATCCGACGGTGCATGGGAAGCGCTCGGGCAAAAAAGGATGCAGGACCTGCTGATGAAGCATACCGATCCGGAAGAAGCCGCACAAATCATGATCGATGAAGCCCTGAAAGCGGGGAGCGAAGGCAACATCACCGCCCAGGTATTGAGAATCGAGGAAGTGGCCGAAGGCAACCTGCGGGACATGCTGCTCGAAGGGTCTTGCCTTCCCCTGCCGCCCATGCTCGTCAAGGGGCAGAAAGTGGACAATTACGAAGTGCTCGACGTGCTTCACGCAGCGGGAAAGAAGCTCGCCTACAAGGTGAAGGAAGCATCCGGCGAGCGCGTCCTGGTGCTCAGGACGCTGAGTCCTGAATTCGTCCTGGACGATCAGGCGAGAAACAACCTCATGATGGAGGAATGGCTCGGCAAGAGAGCGGTGTCGAGCAATCTTCCCCAGTATGTCACGCCCGAAAATCGCCATTTTCTCTATATCCTGTCGACTTGGCACGAAGGCAAGACCTTGGCCTCCATGATCGAGGATAGGCATCACTTCAGCGTGAACGAGGTGGCCCAGATCGGCATGAAGATCGCGAAGGGTTTGGGGGCGATCCATCGCCTCGACATCGTTCACCGCGACATCAGACCGGAGAACCTGCATCTCGGCAAGGACGGGAAAGTGCGCATCCTGGATCTTGGATCGGCTTCTTCACCTGCGATGGAAAACATTCAATTTTCAGGCAGCCCGAACTACAGGGCGCCGGAACTCTTTGCCGGGGAAGAAGCAGGAATCCAGAGCGATCTCTATGCGCTGGGCGTCACACTCTATTTTCTTCTGACGGAGCAATATCCGTACGGAGAAATAGCAGACGGAAAATTTCCTTCGTTTGCCGATCCCGTCCTGCCGACGAAATACCGGCCCGACATTCCCGCATGGTTCGAGAACATCCTGATGAAGTCGGTTGCGCAAGATCCTGCCAGGCGTTTCGAAATGCCCGAGGAACTCCTGCTCGAACTCGAGCGCGGCGAGGACGCGAGAATTTCTCCGCCAAGAAAAACCCCGCTGGCAAGCAGGAACAGGCTGGCTGCGTGGAAGCTCACGGCCGCCGTCTCGATCCTGGTGAATTTCTTCCTGCTTTACGTGGACGCGATCGAGACGCTCGGGTTTTCTTCCGGCCCGCCCTGGTAGCTAGCGGCAATGATCGATCGCATCGATCAGACGGTCGACCGCGATGATTTCCATGCCGGCGATCCCGCCCTTCGGCCTGTTCGACCTGGGTATGATGGCGCGCGAAAACCCGAGCTTGGCCGCTTCCTTGAGGCGCTCCTGCCCCCGCTGGACGGGGCGGATTTCCCCTGCCAACCCGATTTCGCCGAATACCACGAGTTCCCTTGGCAGTGCCCTGTTCTTCAGGCTGGATACGATCGCCAGCAGCACCGCAAGGTCGGATGCGGGCTCGATGATCCTGACCCCGCCCACGGCATTGACGAATACGTCCTGGTCGAAGCAGGCGATCCCCGCATGGCGATGCAGCACGGCGAGCAGCATCGCCAGCCTGTTCTGGTCGAGTCCCACGCAAAGCCGCCTCGGATTGGGCGCATGCGCCTCGTCGACGAGCGCCTGGATCTCGACGAGCAGCGGCCTCGTTCCTTCCTGCGTCACCATCACGCACGAGCCCGCCACGTCCTTTTCATGCTGTGAAAGAAAAAGGGCAGAAGGGTTGCTCACCTCGCGCAGCCCCTTGTCCGTCATGGCGAAGACGCCGATTTCGTTGACCGCGCCGAAGCGGTTCTTGAACGCCCGCACCAGCCTGAAGCTCGAATGGGTATCTCCCTCGAAATAAAGCACGGAATCGACGATATGCTCGAGCACTCTCGGGCCCGCGATTGCGCCCTCCTTCGTGACATGTCCGACCAGGACGACGGTGATGCCGGATTGCTTTGCAAGCCGGGTGAGCTGGGCCGCGCATTCCCTCACCTGAGCAACCGAACCCGGCGCCGAACTCAGCGCATCCGAATAGAGCGTCTGGATCGAGTCGATCACCGCGATCCTCGGCTGATGGGAAAGCAGCGCGCCCTGTATTTTGTCGAGCTGGATCTCGGCGAGGATTTCGACCGAGCCCGCATCGACCTGCAGCCTTTTCGCCCTGAGCGCGATCTGCTGCGCGGACTCCTCCCCGCTCACGTAGAGCACCCGCATCGAAGCGCTCATGAGGCAGAGCGCCTGGAGCAGCAGCGTCGATTTTCCGATGCCGGGATCTCCTCCGATCAGCACCACGCCGCCTTCGACCAGCCCCCCGCCCAGCACCCTGTCGAATTCAGCGATGCCCGTCGGATAACGCGGAAAATCGGCCGCTTCGACCTCCGAGAGGCGCCTGATCGAGCTCGTCTGGGAAAGCGCAGAGAACCGTGATGCGGGCTCCAGGACGGTTTCGACGAGCGTGTTCCATGCCCCGCATTGGGGACATTGCCCCTGCCATTTCGGGCTCGATCCGCCGCATTCGGTACAGGTGTAGGCTGTTTTCTGCTTGGCCATGTCAGCAATATGAAACGGGAACCCTGGGCGCGACCGCGCAGAGGAGCTCGTAGCTGATCGTCCCGCAGGCTTGCGCCACCTGCTCCACGGGGTTCCCCTCGCCCCACAGCACGACCTCCGAACCGATTCCCGCATCCCGGATATTTGAAATGTCGACAAAGAGCATGTCCATCGAAACCCGCCCGACGGTCGCTGTCCTTCTTCCTTGAACGAGCACCGGCGTCCCGTTCGGCGCATGGCGCGGAAAACCGTCCGCATAACCGCATGCGACGATGCCGATGCGCATGTCCTGCCCGGCTCTGAAGATCGGCCCGTAGCCCACGCCATCCCCTGCCCTGATTTCCTGGACGGCAATGATGCGGGAGATGAGCGTCATGACGGGCTTCAGTCCCAGGCCTTGCGTGCTCGTCTCTGAAAAAGGGGAAGAACCGTAGAGCATGATCCCTGGCCTCACCCATTCACCGCGCGTCTCGGGATAGCGGATCAGCGCTGCAGAATTGGCGAGGCTGCGGGGATGGTTCAGCTTGAACTTCCCGAAAACCTCCATCTGCCCGGTCACCCCTTCATTGCCGTCCGCGCCGTAGAAATGGGTCATCAGAACGATGTCCGAGACATTGGCGTTTTTCTCCAGCCTCGATACCGCATCCGGAAATTCGGAAGGGGAAAAGCCAAGCCTGTTCATGCCGGTGTTGCATTTCGCGAAAACGCCGATTTTCTGTTCGAGCTGAGCATGCTCGAGCATGTCGATCTGCTCAACGCAATGGACGACGATATCGATTGAATAACGTGAAGCCGCATGAAGCTCATCGCTTGAGAAGCAGCCTTCCAATAGCACGATCTTCTGACCGAACCCCGCCTGCCTGAGCCGCACCGCATCCTCGAGATCGAGCAGCGCGAAGCCGTCGGATGCGGAAAGCGCGCCCGCCGTCCGGATGAGTCCGTGTCCGTATGCATTGGCTTTGATCACTGAAAGCACTTTCGATCCCGGCGCATAGCGCCTGACCCGGGCAAGATTTTCAGAAAGCGCGTCGAGGTTGATTCTGGCTTGGATGGGTCTGCTCATAGATACCGTAATTCAACCACAAATCCGGATTGCCGTGTAGCTGCATCTCTTCGCAGCCCGCTTCTTTCATGGTATAAATCCGAACCACAACGAAAACAGATCAGATGAAGCGCAGTTTCTACATCATACTTTCAGCCCAGTTTTTCTCAGCGCTCGCCGACAATGCTCTGCTTTTTGCCGCCATCGCCCTGCTCAAGCTCCTGGCTGCGCCTGAATGGCACGAACCGCTCCTCAGGGAATTCTTTGTCTTTTCCTACATTCTGCTCGCCCCCTTCGTCGGCATCTTTGCAGACGCCTATCCGAAGGGACGCGTCATGCTCGCCAGCAACACGATCAAGCTGCTCGGCTGCGGGACGATGCTCTTCGGCATGCCCCCGCTTTACGCATACGGCATCGTCGGCATTGGCGCCGCAGCCTATTCGCCTGCAAAATACGGCATCCTGACGGAAATACTGCCGCCCAGCATGCTCGTCACGGCGAACGGATGGATGGAAGGATCGACGGTCGTTGCGATCATCATCGGCTTCATCGTCGGGGGCGTGCTTTCCGCCGTCGATCCCTACTTTGCCATCAAGATGATCATCGGTTTCTACGCGATAGCGGCCGTCTTCAACCTGTTCATTCCCCATGTCCCGATCGACCACAGGATGCCGAAGAAGACGCTGGCCTTCGCCCTGCACGATTTCTGGCATGTCTTCAAGCTGCTCTGGAAGGACAAGGAAGGCAAGGTTTCCCTGTCCGTGACGACGCTTTTCTGGGGCGCGGGCGCAACCCTGCAGTTCGTCGTCATCAGCTGGTCCGGCCAGGTGCTCAGCTTCTCCGAGAAGCAAGCGGGCTATCTGATGGCCATCGTGGCCTTCGGCATCGCAGTGGGCTCTCTTATGGCTGCGCGCTTCATCAAGCTCGAGCAGTCGGCCAGATCGCTTCCTGCCGGGGTCATGATGGGATTGCTCGTGATTTCGATCAGCTTCATGACGAACTGGCAGATCGCCTCGGTCGCGCTCTTCTTCATCGGCGCGCTCGGCGGCTTCTTCGTGGTCCCGCTGAACGCCCTGCTGCAGCACAGGGGACATGTGCTGATGGGTGCGGGTCACTCCATCGCCGTGCAGAATTTCAACGAGAACATCGGAATACTGCTCCTGCTCGGCTTCTATACGGGCATGGTCAAATGGGAAGTGAACATCGACTGGATCATCGTCCTGTTCGGCGTCTTCATCAGCACGTCGATGGCGCTCATCTACGGATTTTCCCGCAAATACCTCGCCAGCACTACCTGAGCGGCTCCATCGTTTTCAATGCGAAGCGGAGGTCTTCCCAGGCTTTCGCCTTGTCCGAAGGATTCCTCAGAAGATAGGCCGGATGGTAGGTGACGATGGCGGGAATTTTTCCGAAGGCATGGACCTTCCCCCGCAAAGCGGAAATCGACGCCTCTGAATCCAGGACGGATTGTGCGGCGACCCGGCCCATGACCACGATCAGTTTGGGTTCGATGAGCTCGATCTGCCTCACGAGATACGGGCGGCAGGCCGCCATCTCCGAGGGCTCCGGGTTCCTGTTGCCGGGCGGCCTGCATTTGACCGTATTGGCGATATAGACATTGCTTTGCCTGGACAGCCCGATCGAGGACAGCATGTTGTCGAGCAGCTTTCCAGCCTGGCCGACGAAGGGCTCTCCCTTGATGTCCTCTTCCGCCCCAGGAGCCTCGCCGATGAAGAGCCAGTCCGCCTGCCTGTTGCCGACGCCGACCACGACCTTGTTCCGCCCCTTCGACAGCGGACAGGCCGTGCAGGATTCGATCGCGGTACGGATTTCATCCCATCCCATGAGGCCTGAGACCGCCTCCTCAAGCTTCTTCTCCTCAAAGACCCGCCTTTTCCAGACGGGGAGGAGCCCCATTTCTTCGAGCGCAGCTTCCTTCAAAGCATCTTCCTCATCATGACTGCATCTTCGCGCCCTTGAGCCGAAGGATAATAGTTGGGCCTGACGCAAAGCTCAATGAAGCCGGAACTCGAATAAAGGCCGATAGCAACGTTGTTCGAAAGCCTCGCCTCGAGATAGAAGGCACTCGCCCCTTGCGCTTTCGCCATGCCGACGAAATGATCGAGCAGTTTCCTGCCCATGCCCATTCCTTGCCAGTTCTTCGCCACGCTCAAGTTGAGCAGATTGGCCTCGCCTGCCGCCAGCAGCATCACGCCGTACCCCGCAAGAAATGTCCCGCTTTCCATGACGACGCAATGGTAATTTGCTTCGATCGAGTCCGCGAAATTGCCGCGCGTCCATGGAAATTCGTAGACTGCATTCTCGATCTCCATCACCCTGTTGAGGTCATCGAATCCCATCGGGCGAAAGGACAGATCGAAACTCAACGCTCTGACTCCTTCAGCGCCACCTTGTTTCTGACATAGAGCGGGGCGGCCAGCGCGGCATCCGTCCCGCGAGCGCTTTCAAATTCCTCCAATGCCAGACAAGCGATTTCCCGCGCATGCGGGCGCACTTTTTCGTCCACCCTGGCCATGCATCCCCGATAGCGATCGAGCAGGCCATCCACAGAAAATCCGTTCCCGCAGCCTGACCAGCCCGCTCCATCGAGCAGGGGCACTTCATGGGGCCGGTAGAGTCCGGGCTCGCTGACGCAGACGAGTTTCCCATCAATCCGTTCGAATGCCGCATGGTAGATTTCGCCCATTCTCGCATCCAGGCAGGCGACTATTCTTTCGCCTTCCATGCTTGACGCCATGGCGTGAAGCGTTCCGATTCCGGCAACCGGTATATCCGATCCGAATGCAAGCCCCTGAGCCACGCCGCAGGCGATCCTGAGCCCGGTGAAGGAGCCAGGGCCTGCGCCGAAAGCGATGCCATCGATTTCGCTCATCGGCATCCCCTCCTCTTGCAGCACATCCTCGAGCATGGCGAGGATCATCTCGGAATGATTCTGGCCGGCCAGAGTCTCGCGCACGGCGATATGCCCCTCCCTCAAAAGAGCGAGCGAGCAGTATTCATTGGACGTATCGAAAGCGAGTATGTTCAAAACCTGGACTCCATGAAGCCTGTATTATAATGGAATTGTGAAGTTGCCCGCCTCGTTTCAAAAGGAGAAAATCATGACCACGACGTGGATCCTCGTCGCCAATGCAAGCTCAGCCAATCTTTACATGAACAATGGCCCCAAGCGCGGCCTCGAGAAACTCAGGGAATACGAGCATGGCGCGAGCCGGGAAAAAGCCTCCGATCTGGTCTCGGACAGGCCAGGACACAACAGGAGCGCAGGAAACGGGCATGGTTCCTACGTGCCGCCTACCGACCCCAAACAGAACGAGGCTCAGCAATTCGCATTGAAGCTCGCCAGGGAACTCGAACAGGGCAGGACTGGAAACGAATTCCAGCGGCTGATCCTGATCGCCCCGCCCCAGTTCATGGGCCTCATCAAGAACAATGCTTCTCAGGCGCTGATGGGCATGATGTCCGACCATTTCGAGAAGGATTACACCAAGCTCGACGAGAGAGCCCTGGCCGGGCATCTCGAGTCATGCATCTACCTTTAGCGGCCAGCTGGCCAGATTCTGGTAACCGGAAGGCGATGACGCCGTCAGGGTGAATTCGGAAACGGCCCATGAAATGTCGGGAATGTCGGGAATGGTTTCCGGACGCTCGGCTTTTCTCAGCAGCGTGACATGGGGAACATAGGGGCGCGCATCGAGCGCAACGTTTGACGCTTTCAGCTCCGCCTCGAGCAAGGAGACGAGTTCGAGAAGCGGCCTCTGGACCTGCATGCATCCCGCCCAGGCGATTTTGTTGTGCTTCCAGTAGCCCAGCTTGTCCAGCACGATCTCGAAAGCGCTTGCCGACACCCTGCACGCTGCTTCCTTCAGCTTGCCAAGCTCGCCTTCCTCGATTTCACCGACGAAGGCCAGGGTGAGATGGATCGATTCCCTTCTCGTCCTCTTCCCGCCGCAGGCTGCGAAAAGCCTGCTGCCTGCTTCTTCCAGCCGTATCAGCGAGGGCTCGTCCGGCCAGACGGCAAAGAATACGCGCATCAGGCGTTTTCGATGAGGGCTACCGCTTCGGCGGCCATGCCTTCCCCTCTGCCTGCAAAGCCGAGACGCTCCGTGGTTTTCGCCTTGACGTTGACGTCGCGGGCGGGAATGCGCAGGTCCTCTGCGATGCGCTCGACCATGAGCGGAATATGGGGTGCCATTTTCGGCGCCTGGGCCACGATCGTGGCGTCGATATTGACGATTCTGAACCCTGAATCCTCGAGGAGCTTGCCGACGCGGCGCAGGAGTATCCTGCTGTCCACGTTCTCGAAATGCTTGTCCGTATCCGGAAAATGCCTGCCGATGTCGCCGAGCGCTGCTGCGCCGATCAGCGCATCGCATATCGCGTGAAGCAGCACGTCCGCATCCGAATGTCCCAGGAGACCCTTGTCAAAGGGAATTTCGACGCCGCCGATGACCAGCCTTCTCCCCGGAACGAGCGCATGCACGTCGTAACCCTGTCCTATCCTCATTCTCTTTCCCTCAATATCGTTTCAGCCAATGCAATGTCTCCCGGATAGGTCACCTTGAAATTCCTCGGGTCGCCCGGAACGAGTTTCGGGCAAAGCCCCAGCGCTTCAACCGCACCGGCTTCGTCCGTCCTGTCAGGGGCGAGCCTCAATGCCTCAAGAAGCCGCTTTTTGCGGAACATCTGCGGTGTCTGTGCCTGCCAAAGCCCCTCCCTGGGAACCGTTCTGGATACTCTTCTTCCGCCGTCGTCCATTTTCAGCGTATCGGCGACGGGCAGCGCGAGCAGCCCGCCCACCTCGTCATCGCTGAGTTCGGTGACCAGCCTGTCCAGAGAATTCCTGTCGATGCAGGGCCTGGCCGCATCGTGCACCATCACCCAGTCATCGTCACCAGCTCCCATGCGCTCGAGCCCGTTGTAGACGCTCGCCGCCCTCGTCTGCCCTCCGCAATGGAGGACGGCGAGTTTTTCAGAAAGAGGCGACCAGTCGAATGTTCCCCAATGCGCATCGTCCTCGGCCAAAACGACATAGGCGCGCTCGATGGCGGGATGAGAACAGAATGCCTCAAGCGCATGCCGGATCATGGGTTTTCCTGCAAGCATCCTGTATTGCTTGGGAATGCCTTCCCCCATGCGCGAACCCGTTCCGGCTGCGGGAACAAGCGCATAAAGCTTCGTCATGGGACCCAAGCCTCCAGAAATGCCTCGAATTCATCGGGGGGAAGCGGCTTCGAAAAAAGATAACCCTGGGCGAAGTCGCATCCCGCCATCTGCAGCAGGCGCTGCTGTTCGCTCGTCTCGACCCCCTCTGCAATGACCTTCAGATCGAGCTTGTGCGCCATGACGATGATCGCCTCCGCCAGCGCCATGTCGCTCGGATCGGTCGAAAGATCGCGGATGAAGGACTGGTCGATCTTCAGAAAATCGATGTCGAATTTCTTGAGATATGACAAGGCGGAATACCCCGTGCCGAAATCGTCGATAGCCACGCCTATTCCCGCATCCCTGAAATGGATCAGCTTGTCGGTGACGCCGGAATCGGCATTGAGCAGCAGCCCCTCCGTGATCTCGATGACGATGTTCTGCCCTGAAATGCCGAGCGCTTCCAGGTGGTCCAGCCAGGCGTCGATGTTTTTCGATTCGTTCTGGAACTGCACCGGCGATTCGTTCACGCTGATCTGGAAATTGCCGCCGCAAAGCGCTGTCCAGCGGCCCGCCCAGCGGGCAGCTTCCCTGAAAACCCAATCCCCGATGTCGATGATCAGCCCTGTTTCCTCGGCAAGGGATATGAATTCCAGCGGGCTGACCATTCCCCTGTCGGGATGGCGCCAGCGCAGCAGCGCCTCGGCCTTTCTGGCCAATCCGGTGGAAAGATCGACGATGGGCTGGAAATGGAGCTCGAACTGGTTCGAGCCCAGCGCGCCGCGCAGGTCGTTGAGCATTCTCACTCTCGACTGCGCTTTCTCCTGCAGCGTTCGGGTGAAATAGGAGAACCGGTTCCGCCCCGTATCCTTCGCAACATACATGGCCTGATCGGCATTCCGCAGAAGCTGCTCGACGTCGCGAGCATCGTTCGGATAGAAGGTGATGCCTATGCTTGCCGAAACGTAGGCGATTTCGCTTTCGAGAACGAAAGGCTCGACGAGACTCGAAATGATGTGCTGGGCGATCGTCTCGACATGGTCCGTGTCGGCAAGCTCGGACAGAATGACGGTGAATTCGTCTCCTCCCAGGCGCGAAACCGTGTCCGATTCGCGCACGCAGGCAACGATGCGGCGCGCCGCCTCGACGAGCAGGATGTCTCCCTTCTGGTGGCCGAGCGTATCGTTGACTTCCTTGAAGCGATCGAGGTCGATGAAGAGCAGCGCGAGCGGCAATCCGCTCCTGTTCGATTTCTTGATCTCCTGTTCGAGCCTGTCGTAGAACATCCGCCTGTTGGGCAGGCTTGTGAGCAGATCGAAGTTGGCCTGGCGCCAGATCAGCTCATCGCTTCTCACCTTGTCGGTGATGTCGGAAAAGAACGCGACATGGCGATGCAGCTGACCTTCCCGATCATGGATTGTATTGATGGTCAGCCATTCGGGATAGATTTCGCCGTTCTTCTTCCTGTTCCATATTTCGCCCTGCCACATTCCCGAAGTCCTGATTTCTTCCCACATGACCTTGTAGAAATCGCTGTCATGCTTGCCCGAACTCAGTATTTTCGGATTCTTTCCCAGCACCTCGTCCTGGCTGTAGCCCGTGATGTGCGTGAATGCCGGATTGACTGCGATGATGCTGTTCTGCTCGTCCGTGACCATGGTTGCCTCGCCCGTATGGTTGTATACCATGGAGGCAAGCTGCAGTTCGTCCTCGATGCGCTTGCGCTCGATGGCGATGCCGATGAGGCTGGCCATGCTTTCGATGAGCGCAAGATCGTTTTCCCCGGGTGCGCTCGGCGTCTTTCTGTACACGGCGAAGGTGCCGAGCACCTTTCCGGACGAACCGAAAATCGGCTCCGACCAGCATGAGGCGACGTTCGCCCGCGCTGCGAGCTCGCGGTAGTTTTTCCAATAGGGATGCGTGGCGATATCCTCGACGACGACCCGCCGCGCGAGATAGGCGGCCGTGCCGCAAGAGCCTGCTTCCGGCCCGATCTCGGCCCCATGGATGGCTTCGCTGTAAAATGCGGGCAGGCTGGGAGCCGCCCCCTTCAGAAGATGCTTCCCTTCCTTGTCCAGAAGCAAAATGGTGCAGATCATGGAAGGATTTTCATCCTCGACGCCCTTCACCACGAATTCCATGATCTCGTCGAGCGGCGTCCCCTTTGCAAGCAATTCGAGCGCCCGGTTTCTCAGCCTCTCCCTGCCCTCGGCATGCTTTCTCCTGCTGACGTCCTCGACGATCGCCACGGTGTAGTCGAGGGATCCGTCGGCCTTCCTCACCGCCCTGATCGCAATGTGCACGTAGAGCAGCGAGCCGTCCTTGCGTATGAATCGCTTGTCGAACACGTACCCGTCTATCTCATTGCGCAATATCCGGTTGAAGAGCGACTCGTTTTCGGCCAGATCATCCTTGTGCGTGAGCTCCGCCCAAGTCATGCCGGCCAGCTCCTGCCTGGAATAGCCGAGCATGTTGCACAGCGCATCGTTGACTTCGATCCACCCCTTCTCCGTGCTCGTCGCAGCCATGCCCACCATGGCGCGTTCGAAATAGGCCCTGAAATGGCGCTCGCTGGCCGCCAGCTCTTCCTTCGACAGCGCCCTTTCGCGCTCCCTGTCGAAACTGTCCAGCGCAAAGGATATGTCCCTCGCCATCTCGTCGAGCAGATCGATCATTTCGGCGTCGAATGCATTTCGGCTGTCATGGTAGACGGTCAGCACGGCAAAAGGCTTGCCGCCTTTTGGAATCGGGAAAGTCGCGCTCGCCATGAGTCCGAAGCGCTCGGCCCGCGCTTTCCAGGGCTGGGTCATGCCGCTCGACGCAAAATCGTTGACCACGACACCGCGGTTCTCCCTGAAAGCGATGGCGGTCGGCCCGCGCCCTTCGGGCACGCTCTCGTCCGAGGAAATGACGATGCCTTCCAGGTACTCGATGCCGCTGCCGTAACGCACGCTGGGCAAGATCCTGTTCTCTGCGCCAAGCTGGCCTATCCAGGCCATTTTCACGCCGCCGAAATCCACCGCCATCCTGCACACCAGCGGAAAAAGCTCCGCCTCCTCGTCCATGCGCACGATGGCCTGGTTGATTTCGCTGAGCGCCTTGTAAAGCTTGCTGAGGCGTTCGATTCTGGCTTCCGCATTCTTCCTGCCCGTGATATCGATGATGCTGGCGCGGATCAGCCTGCGCTCTATCGAAGGCAGCTTGACGAGGCGTACCTCGCACGGAACGAGCCTGCCCTGGCAATTTCTCACGATGCGCTCGAACACCACCTCCTCTCCGGCAAGCGCAAGCGCCTTGTGAGCATCGATGGATTCCTGTATGGAGCGGCCATCGGGCTGATCGGGGGGATAGAAGTCGAACGGGGAATGCTTCAGCAATTCTTCCTTGCTGCAGCCGTAAAGGCGCTCTGCATTGGCATTGGCATCGACGAAGCGGTTCATATCCACATCGAGCACGGTGATCGCCTCTGGCGCCATCTCCACGAGGACGCGGTTTCTTTCCTCCGAAATCTTGAGGTCGGATATGTCGCGCACCAGCGCGCAATTGTATTCGCTCCCGCCGTACTCGAAATAGTTGGCCACCACCTCGATCGGAAAAATCTTCCCGTCCTTGCGCTGCTGCTGGGATTCGAGGCGCAGCACTTTGCTTTGCTTGAGCTGCTGCCAGTGCGCGCCCCATGCTTGCTCGAAGGGAAACTGGGGATCGATGTCACCGACAGTCAGCGCGCACAGCTCCTCCTTCGTATAACCGAGCTTCAGGCAGGCCGTTTCGTTCGCTTCCAGAATGCGGCCGTCGCATCCAATCCAGAGGATCTCCTCCCCCGCATGGTCGAGCCCGAATTGCTGAAAACGTATCCCTTCTTCGAGCCGCCTTCTTTCCGTGACGTCGTACAGAGCGATAAGATACGCGCCTTCGAAATGATTGCCGAGAAAAGCTGTGCTCACGTCGAATGTCCTGACCCGGCCGTCTTTGCAGACGATGTCGGCTTCCGTCGGAGCGGAGGGGGCTCCTGTTCCGATGGCCGCATCCAGATTCTTCTGCCAATCCTCGGTCACCTTCTGCCGATAGGCGCTATCCGGATAGGCGAGCATATGAAAAGTCGCCAAATCGGGAATGTCTAGAAGCGTGTAACCTATCGTCCTGATGAAGGCGCTATTGAGATAGACGATTCGCCCTTCCTTGTCTTTGAGTGCAATGGGAAAGGGAGTGGATTCGATGACGGTCCGGAAGATCGCCTCGCTGTCCGACGATTCTTGCAGCGCTTCACGGATGTCGGTCATTTGATTTGGCTACTCTCCATCCCCATATCATACTTCAGTTCGCAATGGAGTAAAACCGCATTGCGATTGAATTTATTCTAGAAAATGCTGTCAAATCGCGAAACCATTGAGGAATCTCATGCCACAAATCAGACCTGCAGCCTGCGCCGGTTCCTTCTACCCTTCGGACGGGAGAGATCTCGAATCGGCAGTCGACGCATTGACCCCAGAAGGTCATGGCGATCCGCTCGCCATGATCGTGCCGCACGCCGGCTATATCTATTCCGGCGCGGTGGCCGGAGCTGCCTATACGAAGCTCAGAGGACGCAAATTCGACAAGATCGTCCTGCTGGGACCGGCCCACCGCCTCTGGTTCAGGGGAATCGCATTGCCTTGCGCAACGCACTTCGAAACGCCGCTCGGATGCGTTCCGCTGGACCCTGTCTGCAATGAACTTGCGCGCCGGGAAGGCTTCATCGAAAGCGTGGAAGCGCACCGGCTCGAGCATGCGCTCGAAGTCCAGCTTCCCTTTCTTCAGCATGTCCTCGGAAATTTCACCCTGATCCCGCTCCTGGTAGGCGATGCGGATCCCGCCGCCGTTTCCGAAGTCATCGACATGTTCCTGGGCGAGCCGGGAACGCTCGTTCTGGCAAGCTCCGACCTTTCGCATTTCCATGATTACGACAAGGCGGTCAAAATCGACAGGATCACTGCGGATGCGATCATGGCGCTCGATCCTTCGATCGATCACGAGCAGGCATGCGGCGCAACACCGGTCAACGGCCTGCTGATTTCAGCGAAGCGCAGAAAACTTGCGCCCAGGCTCGTCGACATCAAAAATTCCGGGGACACGGCCGGGGACAAGAGGCGCGTGGTGGGCTATGCCTCCTTCACTTTCGGGGAGGCGGCTTGAACGGCGAATCGCTTTTGAAAATCGCGCGCGCATCGATTTCCAGGGGGCTTGGCATCGATTGTCCCGATCCCGACCTTCCTCCCGAATTCGAAGCATGGGGCGCGACATTCGTCACGCTGACCATGGGCGGAGAACTCAGGGGATGCATAGGCACGCTTGAAGCATATCGCCCCATTCACGCCGATGCGCGGCAGAATGCCCTCTCTGCAGCCTTCTCCGACCCAAGATTCATGCCGCTCTCCGTTGCAGAATGGCCTTCTGTGAAGATCGAAGTTTCCCTCCTCTCGCAGCCTGCCAGAATGCATTTTGCGGATGAAACGGATGCGCTCTCTTCCCTCCGCCCCGGAATCGACGGCGTCATTTTCGAATGCTTGGGGAGGCGCAGCACCTTTCTTCCCCAGGTCTGGGAAAGCCTGCCGGAACCCGCCGAATTTCTCTCCCATTTGAAGCGCAAGGCCGGATTGCCCGCAGGCTTCTGGTCCGATGAAGTGCAGCTTTTCAGGTACGGGGTCGACAAATGGAAGGAATAGGCCGCTATTGGCACAAAATCGAAGACGGGCGCATCCAGTGCGACCTTTGCCCGCGCGATTGCAGGCTTCGGGAAGGTCAGCGCGGCGCCTGCTTCGTCAGGCAGCATCAGGATGGCAGGATGATCCTCACCACCTACGGCCGGTCTTCCGGATTCTGCATCGATCCCATCGAAAAGAAGCCGCTCAACCATTTCCATCCCGGATCGAGCGTGCTCTCCTTCGGCACGGCAGGATGCAATCTCGCCTGCAAATTCTGCCAGAACTGGGACATCAGCAAGTCATCGAGCATGGACCGCCTGATGGACCAGGCTTCCCCGGAAGCGATCGCCGTCGCGGCAAAGCGGTCCGGCTGCAAAAGCGTCGCCTTCACCTACAACGATCCGGTCATCTTCGCCGAATACGCGATGGACGTCGCCGATGCCTGCCACGAACATGGCGTCAAGACGGTCGCAGTGACGGCGGGCTACATGCACGACGAGGCGAGGCGTGATTTCTATTCGAAAATGGACGCCGCCAATGTCGACCTCAAGGCCTTCACGGATGAATTCTATTTCAAGCTGACCGGCGCGCATCTAGAGCCCGTCCTGGATACCCTGATCTATCTCAAGCGCGAAACCGATGTCTGGTTCGAGATCACCACGCTCCTGATCCCCGGCATGAACGATTCTGCCGAAGAGCTCTCGGCCATGTGCGCATGGATCCTGGAAAATCTGGGCGCGGAAGTCCCGATCCATTTCACCGCATTCCATCCAGAGTACAAACTCCAGGACATTCCCGGAACGCCTCACGAGACGCTCGAGAAAGCGCGCAGGATCGCGAAGGATGCCGGCCTGAAATACGTCTATACTGGAAACGTTCACGACAGGTCGGGCGGAACGACTTCCTGTCCATCCTGCAGGACAAGCCTCATCGTGCGCGACTGGCATGAACTCGTCGAATACCGCACGACGGCTGATGGAAGATGCCCGGATTGCGGAACGGAGGTCGCCGGCCGGTTCGACGAGACGCCGGGCGGATTCGGCAGAAAACGGATTCCGGTCAGGATAGGGGGATGAAATGGACGTCATCGTCAATGCGCGTAATGCAGACCTGGAGGGCACACTCGTTCTGCCTCATGGCGCGAAGGGCATCGTCCTGTTCGCCCATGGCAGCGGCAGCAGCAGATTCAGTCCGCGCAACAACTACGTCGCGAAAACCCTCAACGATGCAGGCATCGCAACCCTGCTCATCGACCTGCTGACCCGCGAGGAAGATCTCGATTACGATATGCGTTTCGACATCATGCTGCTCGCCGAGCGTCTACAGGACGCGACCGGCTGGCTGCAGCGTGACGAGCGGACGAAGGATCTGAAAATCGGCTATTTCGGGGCAAGCACCGGGGCTGCAGCCGCGCTGAAGGCCGCAGCCAGGCTCGGAAAAACCATCCATGCCGTCGTCAGCCGGGGCGGCCGTCCCGATCTGGCAAGCATTCAGGAACTCGGCAAGGTGTCGTCCCCCACCCTCCTGATCGTCGGCGGGAACGACGATGTCGTCATCGAGCTCAACAGACGCGCGTTCGCATCTCTTGCCTGTGAAAAGGAAATGAAGATCATCCCTGGTGCAACTCACCTCTTCGAGGAGCCGGGAAAACTGGAGCAGGTTGCGATCGATGCGCGCAACTGGTTCAGCCAATATCTTGGCTGACCGGCTCGCCTTTCATCGCACGCTCGTATTCCTCCCAGGAAACCTCTCCGATGTCGTAATGGGGATCGACGGCCTTCCCCTTCGCAGCAACAAAGGCAGGACCGGCATTCGTGGCATCGGCAAGTTTTTCAATCATGGGAAAACGCCAGAAAACCTGCACAAGACTATTCCCGGTGAGCCGCTGGATCTGCTCGCGCAAGGTCTGCTCGATGATGTAGGAACTCCTGAACCTCACCTGGGGATCGACCTCGATCAGCGCAACCAGTCCCTTGCCTTCGACGATGACGCAATTCACCTTGGCTTCGACGTCGCTTTCCCTGAAATAGGCCTTCGTGACGTCCTCGACCCGCTTCAGATCGCCGCCTTGACCCGGCTTCTTCCCGATCAGCCTGGAGCCTCCCAGATAGACGGCCGCGGCAATTGCCGCGGCTATGCCGACGAAGGTGAGAATGACATTGGTATCCATAATCGGGTAACGCCAGAGTGCCGAAATATTTTATAATAAACCAATTTACCCGCGGAATGATGCATCGCAGTCAAAATCCGCATTGCAGCCATGCCACCAGCAGTTAAAGCCAGATACGCCGTCCCGGCAGGATCGAGCGACGCCCTTTTCCTTTCGAAAGTTGCCGCAAAGCCGCTTGTCGTCGTCGCCGAAAAAGCACTCGATGCACAGCGCCTGTTCGAGGAGATCCGCTATTTTCACCCCGAACTCGAGGTCGGGCTCTTCCCGGACTGGGAAACACTGCCTTACGACAGCTTCTCGCCGCACCAGGATCTGGTCTCGGAACGCCTGTCCACTCTGTACAGGATAATGAAGCGGGAGCTGAACGTGGTCGTCGTGCCGACGACCACCGTCCTCTATCAACTGCCTCCTGTCGAATTCCTCGCGGCCTATACCTTTTTTCTTGAGCAGAAGAAAACCATCGACCCGAGTCAGCTGAGGCATCAGCTGGCGATCGCGGGCTATTCTCACGTGAGCCAGGTCGTGAGCCCTGGAGAATACAGCTTCAGGGGAGGGCTTATCGACCTTTTCCCGATGGGCAGCCCCCTTCCCTACCGGATCGACCTTTTCGACAACGAAATCGACAACATCAGGACGTTCGATGTCGACACGCAGCGCAGCATCTATCCCGTGAAGCAGATCAAGCTGCTTCCGGCGCGCGAATTTCCCATGGACGATGAAGGAAGGAGCCTGTTCCGCCGCAACTTCAGGGAAAAATTCGAAGGAGACCCATCCAAGACAAGGCTTTACAAGGATGTCAGCAACGGTCTTGCGCCTGCCGGAATCGAATACTATCTGCCGCTGTTTTTCGAAAAGTCGGCGACGATTTTCGATTATCTGCCTGACGATGCGACCCTTTGCCTGCACGGTGACGTCAGAAAATCGATCGAGAATTTCTGGCGAGAAACGAAGTCGCGCCATGCGCTCATCAAGGGGGACAAGCTGCATCCCGTGCTTCCCCCAGAGGACATGTTCCTCACTTTCGACGCTTTCTTTTCCGGCATAACCCGGTTCAAGCGCCTCGAGATGCACGATGAGGGCGAGCAGGCGATGAAAAGCGCGCCTCTGCCTGCCGTCCAGGTCGAAAGAAGGGCCGAGAACCCGCTTGCCCATCTCGAATCGTACCTGGACGGATTCGAAGGCAGGGTGCTGGTGCTTGCAGAGAGCCTGGGACGGCGCGAGATCATGCTGGATTACTTCAGGGAATACGGGCTCGATCCCGTCCCCTGCGAATCCTTCTCCGAATTCCTGTCGAGAAACGAACGCTTCATGCTCGGCTGGGGCCCCGTGCTGACCGGCTTTTCGCTTCTTGACGAAAAAATCGCCGTCGTCACAGAAACGGAACTCTATGCGAATCATGCGAGGAACAAGGTTGACCGGCCGAGAAAATCGATTTCGGACAATGTGCTGCGCGACCTCTCCGAGATCAACACAGGTGACCCTGTCGTGCATGAGCAGCATGGCGTGGGAAGGTATCTCGGGCTTGTCACGCTCGATCTCGGCGACGGCGAAACGGAATTCCTGATGCTGGGTTATGCGGACGACGACAAGCTCTATGTCCCGGTTTCCCAGCTCCACCTGATCAGCCGTTACAGCGGGTCCGAACAGGCGCCGCTCTACAAGCTCGGCAGCGGGCACTGGGAAAAGGCGAAGCGCAAAGCGCTCGAGCAGGTGCGCGACACGGCAGCCGAACTGCTCAACCTTTATGCCCAGCGCGCGCTGCGCAAGGGCCACCGCTTCGCCTGCAGCCAGCACGACCTGGATGCTTTCGCGGATGGATTCGGTTTCGATGAAACGCCCGACCAGCTTGCTGCAATCGGCGCGGTCGAGGCCGACATGTGCTCGGACAAGCCCATGGATCGCCTCATCTGCGGAGACGTCGGATTCGGCAAGACCGAAGTCGCGCTGCGCGCCGCCTTCATCGCCGTCATGGGCGGGAAACAGGTTGCCGTCCTCGTTCCGACAACCCTGCTCGCGGAACAGCATTACCAGAATTTTTCCGCGCGCTTCGCGCAATGGCCGGTCAAGGTCGCAGAGCTTTCGCGTTTCCGCTCGGGAAAGGAGCAGCAGGACGCCCTGAAAGGACTTGCGGCTGGAAAAATCGACATCGTCATCGGCACGCACAAGCTGCTCCAGAACGACGTTTCCTTCAAGGAACTCGGCCTCGTCATCATCGACGAGGAGCACCGTTTCGGGGTGCGTCACAAGGAAAAAATCAAATCCTTGCGGGCGGAAATCGACGTCTTGACGCTTACCGCCACCCCCATTCCGAGAACGCTTGCCATGTCGCTCGAAGGATTGCGCGACTTCTCGATGATTGCGACGGCGCCTGCCAGGCGGCTGGCCATCAAGACCTTCGTCTGCAGCTACAGCGACGGCATCGTCAGGGAAGCCTGTTCACGCGAATTGAAGCGGGGCGGACAGATCTATTTCCTGCACAACCAGATCGAAACCATCGATGCTGTCCATGAAAAGCTGAAAAAGCTGCTGCCGGAGGCGCGCATCGAAATCGCCCATGGGCAGATGCCCGAGCGGGAGCTCGAGCGCGTCATGCGGGACTTCTACCACCAGCGCTTCAATGTGCTGCTCTGCACCACCATCATCGAAACGGGAATCGACGTGCCGACCGCAAACACCATCCTGATCGACAGGGCAGACCGCTTCGGCCTCGCCCAGCTCCATCAGCTGCGCGGCAGGATAGGCCGGTCCCATCATCAGGCCTACGCCTATCTTCTGACGCCTGGCGATGAAGCGCTGTCCGCCCAGGCGAAAAAAAGGCTGGATGCGATCAAGCACATGGGAGAACTGGGCGCAGGCTTCTATCTTGCCATGCACGATCTTGAAATCAGGGGCGCCGGAGAGCTTCTGGGAGAATCCCAGAGCGGCGAGATGCAGAAGATCGGTTTCGCGCTCTACAACTCGATGCTCGAAGCCGCCGTGAATTCGCTCAAGCAGGGCGTCGAGCCCGATCTCGCGAACCCCCTCGGCGTCACCACCGAAATCAACCTGCACACGCCCGCCCTCCTTCCCCAGGAATATTGCGAAGGCATCCACGAACGCCTCGTCCTGTACAAGCGGCTGGCCAGCTGCGAAAGCGACGAGGAAATCGACGCGCTCTACCAGGAACTGGTGGATCGCTTCGGCCTGCTCCCTGCCCCTGCGAGAGCGCTTGTCGATTCACACCGGCTCAGAATTCATGGAAAATCGCTCGGCGTCCTCAAGATCGACGCGAGCGAATCGGCGATCGTCCTGCAATTCGTGCCCAAGCCGCCGATCGATCCGGAAAGGATCATCCTTCTGGTTGCGAGCGAGCGCGGCATCAAGCTTTCCGGACAGGACAAGCTAAAGGCCGAGGGCAGCTTCCAGGACGTGGAGAGCAGGATCAAGAAAATCAAGTCATTGTTCAATTTTTTGCAGGAGAAAACATGAGTCTTACGGCCATTCTTTTCGATGTGGACGGCACGCTCGCCGATACCGAGCGTGACGGACACAGGATAGCCTTCAACCAGGCATTCGAAAAATTCGGCCTCGATTGGGGATGGGACGTCGCGCTTTACGGCAAGCTGCTCGAGGTCACCGGCGGAAAGGAACGCATCAGGCATTACGTGGAAAATTACAGGCAGGACTATGTGAAACCTTCCGATTTCGACGATCTCGTCATCCAGCTGCACAAGGAAAAGACCTCTTTCTACAAGGAGATACTCGAATCAGGCGCGATTCCGATGCGCCCCGGCGCAAGAAGGCTCATTCAGGAGGCCATGGACAAGGGATTGAAGCTTGCCGTGGTCACGACGACGACCCCGGAGAACGTCACCACCTTGCTGCAATGCAGCCTGGACAAGGATGCGGTGAGCTGGTTCGACCTCATCGCGGCAGGCGACATCGTGCCCCAGAAGAAACCCGCTCCCGATATCTATTTCTGGGCGATGGACAAGCTTGGCTTAGTATCCGAGGCATGCATCGCCGTGGAAGACTCCGAAAACGGGCTGCGTTCCAGCCTCGCCTCGGGCGTGAAGACCGTGGTCACCGTGTCCGATTACACGCAGAATCAGGATTTCAGCGGCGCGGTCGCCGTCGTATCCGATCTCGGCGAACCTGACGCGCCATTCAGGTTGATGGCGGGTGACGCTTTCGGAAAGGATTTCGTTGACGTCGAACTTCTGGAGAAATGGAAAGCATGAACCTGATTCTTCATGGAAAAGAACTCAGCGAGGAGACGCTCGAGAAGTTCGTCATGGTTGCCAATGCAAATGCGTTCGAGCGCATCGGAGAGCAGGCGTACAGGCTGAGAGGTGCGAAAAACTCCCCTGAAATTCCCATTCTTTGCGCTGAATCTGGCATCGATTTCGCACAGGTCGACGAATCATTGAAGCTTTCTGATTTCGGGCTGGTCGTCATGGACATGGATTCCACGCTGATCACGATCGAATGCATCGACGAAATCGCGGACATGCTCGGCATCAAACCCGCGGTCGCCGCCATCACCGAATCGGCCATGCGCGGCGAGATCGACTTTTCGGAAAGCCTGAAGCGCCGGGTCGGCCTGCTCGAGGGGCTCGAAGAATCGGCATTGGCGCGCGTCTACGAAGAGCGCCTGAGGCTGAGCCCGGGCGCAGAAAAAATGCTGGACGCATTGAAGGCGAACGGCGTCAAGACGCTGCTCGTCTCGGGCGGATTCACCTTCTTCACCGACAGGCTGAAGGGCAGGCTCGGGCTCGACTATACCGCATCGAACACGCTTGAAATCATCGACGGAAAACTGACAGGAAAGGTGCTCGGCAAGATCGTCGACGCCCAGGGCAAGGCAGACTGGCTGAACAGCGTGAGGGAAAAGCTCGCCCTATCGAGGGAGGCGGTGATCGCCATCGGCGACGGCGCGAACGACCTCAAGATGTTGCATGAGGCCGGAATCAGCATCGCCTACCATGCAAAGCCTGTCGTCAGGGAAAAAGCCACTTACGCATTCAACCACGTCGGCCTCGACGGACTGCTCAATCTGTTCGGGGCCGATGTATAATGGGGCTTCAAAAGGAATCGGGCTGCATCATGAACAAACTCCTACTCGCATTTGCGCTCTTCGGTCTATTCGGGCTTTCCGGATGCGATCAGCCCAGGCAAGCGCCTTCCCCTGTGGTCGCGCACAAGCCCGTTTCCAGGGATGAATTCACCAAATCCGTCATGGGCAAACCGGACAGCGTCGTCATGGCCAAATTCGGCAAGCCCTACCTCGACAACGATTATGCGGAGCAGCTCGGCATCCTGTGGGTGTACAAAAACCTCACCTTCGATCCTGCGACGGGAAAACAGGACCAGTTTGCGACGATCGTCTTCGAGCACGGCATTGTCACCAAGGTCGTGTTCAAGTGATGAGCGCGCCGATGCGGGAAACCGCATCGGCTGCCCCGCTCATTTGAGGAACGGGTTTCTCGGGCTGGGAAAGCAGCGCATCCAAGGCATCTTCCAGCTTTCCTGATTCGAAAGACGCCCTGTCCAAATTGAGGCACCTGCCGTTCTCCTTCAGCCAGCCCGTCAGATACTCCTCCTCCGGCCAATCTCCCCTCGGCACGTAGAGCACGGGAATGCCGGCTGCGGCCGCTTCGACAAAGCTCCCGTAGCCGGGCTTCGTCACCAGCACATCGGCTGACGCTGCGAGGTCTGAAAAGGGCATGGCAAGCTTCGTGTATGCGGTCATGCCGGAGCGGCCCGTATCCGTCGGCACGATCCAGTGGATATTTTCCGGATCCGGCCATTTTTCGAAAGGAATGGGAAAAGGCAGCCCGCCCATCGAGATCAGCCCTATTTTGACGCCGGGCTTGACTCCCAGCATGCGCCTGATCTCATCACGCCTGTTGGCGCCGATGGCTGCGATCGGGCCGATCGCTATCGCCTGTTCGAGATCAGGCATCGGCATGGCAGGCGTGATCCTGAAGAATTGAGCGCTGCGGTAGGCGTCGAGGATCTGCTCGTGGATCTTTTCGGCCCCCTGGCTGAGCTTGCAGTAGTGCCAGTAAAGGTCCGCCCAGTTGAGCGAGCAGAAGGCGGCACCCGGGACGCCGGCCAGATGCGCGGCCTTCAACGGCAAATAGGATACGTTAGACAATACCAGGTCGAAAGAAGATATCCATTGCGCTTCCTTCTCGACCTTGGCTTCCCAGTCGCGATGAAGAAAAGCATAGGCTTTTTCCGTGGCAATGACGTCCACGTCGATCGCATTTTTCATCGCCATCCCGATATCCGTAGCCTCCGAAATCCACTCGAATGGAAAATCCAGCTTTCTCTTCAGGATTTCATGTTGCGCGCCTGAGCGAACAGTCCATTCGAAATCCGGCCGGTTCAGGCCGTTGACGATGGGCGCGGTCTGGGCGATATGGCCAAAGCCGTGCGAGGAGATATCGAGGAGGATTTTCATGATCAGGTGTCCGACGGAATGGCGGATTATAGCTAACTTCAAATCGCATCTAAACTTTTTCGCCATTAATCCGTTATAATGGGTATAGTCCAGACTGGGAGGCGATCATGGTCAAAATGATGTGCATGGAATCGCTGGAATGGCAGATTGAAGAGTGCGAAGAACTTCCTCCGGATCGCGTCTCGCATGAAAAGCCGCATGAAAAACCGATGGATTTTAATGACGCCGATGTAGACGCTTTTCTTCGCAAAATGTATGCTTTACAGCAATGCTGATGCATCGACTGGACATAAACGCATCGCAGATCCGTATTGAAATCAAATAAAAGGCGGTCGGCATGTCCGAACTACTGAAAAATATCGATGCGCGCACAAAACTTGCGGGCACGAACAAGCTTGAGATTCTGCTGTTTTCCCTGGGAACGGATCTCAGAAGCGGGAGAAACGAATGCTTCGGCATCAACGTGTTCAAGGTTCGGGAAGTGATGCGCGCTCCCGCAATCACCCGCGCTCCGGACATGCCTGAGGCCGTCGAGGGCATGGTGAGCCTGAGAGGCGTCCTCGTCCCGGTCGTCGACATCGCCAAATACGCAGGCATCCAGACGGAAAAAAAGCCAGAAATCCTGATCGTCACCGAATACAACGGCCATACCCAGGGGTTTCTGGTCGAAGGGGTCGACATCATCCTCAGGCTCGACTGGTCGGCCATGCGCGTTCCGCCGGAAATGCTGACGGCAAGAATGGGCGGCCTCGTCACTGCCGTGACCGAACTCGATGACGGCCGCCTCGTCATGCTGCTCGACGTCGAAAAGATCCTCTCCGAAACCAGCCGGTTCGACGACAGCCACCTTTTCGTGGGCATCGAACCGTTGAATTCCAAGCGCACGATCTTTTTCGCGGATGATTCCTCGGTGGCCAGGCATCAGATCGAGTCCACCCTCAAGGCGATGGGGGTCGAGTACATGAGCGCCGTGAACGGCAAGCAAGCCTGGGACGAATTGCAAAATCTCGCGAACCGCGCCGAAGCAACCCACACGCAGGTGAAGGATCTCATCCAGCTGGTCCTCACCGACGTCGAAATGCCTGAAATGGACGGCTATCTCCTGACCAAGATGATCAAGAGCGATCACCGCTTCGCCGGCATCCCCGTCATCATGCACTCCTCCCTATCCGGCACATCGAACCAGCAGCTTGGACAATCTGTCGGCGTGGACGAATACGTATCCAAATTCGAGCCCCACAAGCTTGCAGCCGCCTTGAAGCGCAGGCTCGCGTAGGAGAAACAAGATGGAATTCGGCAACAATCAAGACACCACACTTCTGGCGAGCATCGACGCGCGCACCACCCTGGCAGGGTCGAACAAGATGGAAATCCTGCTGTTCTCGCTCGGCACGAACGAAATCTTCGGCATCAACGTGTTCAAGATCAGGGAAGTGACGAAAACCCCGCCGATCACCAAAACGCCCAACATGCACACGGGCGTGGTCGGGATCATCTCGCTCAGGGGCAACATCATCCCTGTCCTCAACCTGGCCAGTTTTCTCAATATCGACAGGCGGGGCGTCGGAGAAACCATGATGGTGACCGAGTACAGCCGCCAGACGCAGGGCTTTCTGGTGGAAAGCGTCGACCGGATCATCCGCGTCGACTGGGAAAAAATGAAGTCTCCCGAAACCATGCTGACGGGAAACGAAGGCCTCATCACTTCGGTCACCGAACTCGAAGACGGCAGGCTCGTTTCGGTTCTCGACGTCGAGCAGATCCTCGTGCAGGCATTCGGCGAGCCGGACATTCCCAGCGTGACGCCTGTGCAGACGGACGGCGAAGCAACGATCTTTTTCGCGGACGACTCCATGGTCGCCCGCAAGGAGATCACCCAGGTGCTCGACAAGCTTGGCGTCAAATACTATCAGGCAAACAACGGCAGGGAGGCCTGGGACAAGCTCCAGGGCCTCGCAGCGCTCGAAAAGGAAGGGCCGCTGCACGACAGGCTCAGGCTGATTTTGGTCGATGCCGAGATGCCCGAAATGGACGGCTATGTCCTGACCCGCAACATCAAATCGGACCAGCGCTTTTCGGGCATTCCGGTCATCATGCACTCTTCGCTTTCTTCTGAAGCGAACAGGGCGATGGGAAAAACGGTCGGCGTGGACGACTATGTCGCGAAATTCAATCCTGCGGTCCTGGCCGAAACGATGCGGCAGTATCTGGAAAGATAATTGACCAAAGACACCCTTATTCGGAATAATCCCCATTTTGCGCAGGCGCGCAACGGGTTGATCATGGAGACTTTATGGCGAAGGCCGATCTGAAAATTCTGGTGGTCGACGATTTTTCGACGATGCGCAGAATCATCCGCAATCTTCTGAAAGAACTTGGCTTTCCCAACGTGACCGAAGCCGAGGACGGGCTGGATGCCCTGAAAAAACTGCAAGGCGGCGGATTCGAGTTCGTCGTATCCGACTGGAACATGCCCAACATGAGCGGCATCGAGCTTTTGAGGTCGATCAGGAAGGAACCCACGCTCAAGCACCTTCCAGTTTTGATGGTGACCGCTGAAGCCAAGAAGGAAAACATCATCGAGGCGGCCCAATCAGGCGCGAATGGCTATATCGTCAAGCCTTTCACGGCTGCAGTTCTGGACGAGAAATTGAACAAGATTTTCAAGACGATGGGGATTTGACAATGGAAGACTCCGAAGACCTGGAAGCGCTGTTCGATTCGATCGTACAGGCCGGAAACGCGGAAGCTTCTACTCCACAAGTCCAACCCGCACCTGAGGAAGAGAAGCCGGCAGAGCAGGATTCGGCTGATCTGGAAGCGCTGTTCGACTCCGTCTCACAGCAGCACCAGGAAATGGCCGCCGTGCAGAAAAGCGGCGAGGACACCGCGCCTGTTTTCGCGCAGGTCGGGCAGCTCACGCGCACGCTCTACAATGCGCTACGCGAACTCGGTTATGACAAATCCATCGAGAAGGTCGTCAATTCGGTACCGGATGCGAACGACAGGCTCGCCTACATCGCCAATCTGACCCAGCAGGCAGCCGAACGCGTGCTGAATTCCATCGAGCTCGCAAGGCCCCTCCAGGAAAAAATAGGCGATCGCGCCAGTGCGCTTTCCGAAGAATGGCAGAAGGCGTTCGACAACAAGCTTTCCGTCGAGGAATTCAAGTCGCTGGCTGTGAAGACCCGCGATTATCTCGGCGATGTGCCCGGCCAGGTGAAGGCCACCAATGCCCAGCTGACGGAAATCATGATGGCCCAGGATTTCCAGGATCTGACAGGACAGGTCATCAAGAAGGTGGTGGACATCGTCAGGTCTGTAGAATCGCAGCTCATCGGATTGTTGATCGAAAACATGCCCAAAAAGGAAGATGTTCCTGATGGACTGATGAACGGCCCTGTGATCAAGGCGGATGGAAGAGTCGATGTCGTGACCAACCAGGCGCAGGTGGACGAACTTCTGGAAAGCCTGGGCTTCTGAGGGGAATAAAATGAACGACTTTGCTGGCAACGAGGAAATGCTGCAGGATTTTCTGCAAGAAGCTGGCGATCTGTTGTCCGATGTCGACAACAAGCTCGTCGACCTTGAAAGGGATCCGAGCGACAAGAAGCTGCTCAACGACATCTTCAGGAATTTCCACACCATCAAGGGTGGCGCGGGTTTCCTCAATGCCAATGAAATGGTGAAGCTCTGCCATCTCACCGAGAACCTGTTCGACAAGCTGAGGAACGGCGAACTGGCGATGACGCCGGCCATCATGGACGCGATTTTCGCGGCCACCGGCATCGTGCGCGACATGTTCAGCTCGCTCTCCCGTTTTTCCCAGCCCGAGCCGGCCGATCCTGCGCTGCTCGCCACGCTCTCGGCCATCGTCAAGGGTGAAGCCCCACCTGCCTCTTCTGCCGCCCCGAAGGTTGAAACGCCAGCGCCTGCAGCAGCTCCCGCTTCCGGAGGACCAGACTGGGCAGCGCTCTACCAGGGCGTCAGCGGCGTGCCTGCCGTCTCCCAGCCTTCAAAACCGGCCGAGCCTCGGGTTGAGGCGCCCAAGCCCCCAAGGCGCGAAGCGGAAGCGCCCAAGGCACCGCGGCGCGATTCGGACAAGGGCGCCGCCGAGAAGGAAACCACGATCAGGATCGACACGGCCAGGCTCGACCAGGTGCTCAACTTGTCGGGCGAGATCGGGCTGACGAAGAACCGCCTGAACTGCCTCAGAAACAACATACTTCAGGGCAAGAATGATCAGCAGACTCTGAGGGACCTGGACGAAGCCGTCAACGAACTCGATCTGCTTGTCGGCGTATTGCAAAATGCGGTCATGAAGACCAGGATGCAGCCTGTCGGCCGCCTGTTCCAGAAATACCCGAGAATGGCGCGCGATCTGGCAAGGCAGCTCGGCAAGGAAATGGAACTCGAAATTTCCGGCGAGGAAACCGAACTCGACAAGACCATGATCGAGGAGCTCTCCGATCCGCTGGTGCATCTCATCAGGAATGCCGTCGATCACGGCATCGAAACCCCCGAGGAGCGGGTTCTCGCAGGAAAACCTGAAAAATGCATCGTCAAGCTCTCGGCTGTTCAGGCCGGAGACCATATCGTCATCGAGATCTCGGACGACGGCCGCGGGATGAATGCAGCCGCGCTGAGGCGCAAGGCGCTCGAAAAAGGCATCGCCGACGAGGAAGCGATCAACAGCATGGACGAGCAGCAGAGCCTCGGCCTCATCTTCATGCCAGGATTTTCGACCAAGGATCAGATCTCCAACGTCTCCGGACGTGGCGTCGGAATGGATGTCGTCAAGACCAATATCCAGAAGCTCAACGGCAGGATAGAAATCTCGTCCATGCCGGGCAAGGGATCCACTTTCTCGATCTACCTGCCGCTCACGCTCGCCATACTTCCCGTCCTGATCGTACAGGTCAGCGAACAGTCATTTGCCGTTCCGCTCGCCATGGTCAGGGAAATCATCCCGATCAATCCGGCACAGGTTCAATCGGTATCGGGACGCGCCACCATGGTCGTGCGGGACGAAGTGCTCCCGATCAGGGCGCTTGCCGAAATGATCGACTGGCCTCAGGATGCCCCGCCGGTCTACGGGGTGCTCATGAAATCGGGCGGAAAATCCTTCATCCTGGCCGTGAACAATTTCGTCGGCAGGGAAGATGTTGTCATCAAGCCCCTCAAGGGGATCAAGCCGAAAGGCGTTGCAGGCGCAACCCTTTCAGGCGACGGCTCAATCGTCCTCATCCTCGACATGGAAGAATTGCTTACCGGGGAATCGGCGACGAAGTCCACGCTTTTCACGCAGTCGAAAAGGGTGGCTGAGCCAGTATAAAAACACTGGGGAGGGACCATGAAAAAAATTTGGAACTCTCTGAGTATCCAGGCCAAGCTGCAAATTCTGATACAGGGCTTCTTGATCATCGTGCTTGCGGTATCTCAGCGATGGACGATGGACCATTTCGAGAAGAGGATGCTCAAGGAGGCCGAGCATCGCGCCCAGATATCCTCTGACGGCCTGCTCAACGGCATGAACATGCTCATGGTGACCGGAATGATCTCCGATCCTGCCAATCGCAAGCTGATGGTCAGGAAAATGGGCGACTCCGACGGCGTTGCCGAACTCAGGATCATCCGCGCCAAGCAGGTATCCGACCAGTTCGGGCCGGGTCTGCCCGAAGAGCAGGCCAGGGACGACATCGACAGACAGGCGCTCGCCTCCGAAAAACCTATTTTCCAGCGGGCGACGCTTCCTGACGGAAAACCCGCCTTGAGGGCGGTGATCCCGTTCATCGAAAGCACCAACTTCAGGGGAACGAACTGCCTGATGTGCCACCATGTCAAAGTCGGCAGCTCGAACGGCGCAGCGAGCATCGTGCTCGATCTGTCCGAAGATTATGCGGGACTCAAGCGGGTGAACATGGGACTCTGGATCGGCCAGCTTGCCCTCCAGGTGCTGCTTTTCTTCGTCATCGGCTGGTTCATCCGCACGATCATCAAGCCTGCAAAGAACCTCCAGGCCGTCATGATGCGCATGCAGCAGGACAGCGACCTCACCCAGCGCGTCGAGGTCGAAAGCAATGACGAGATCGGCCAGGCAGCGAAGGCCTTCAATGCGCTCGCCGAAAACTTCCAGAAAATCGTGCGGCAGGTCCATGACTATGCGGACGATGTCTCCCAATCGGCCACCCAGCTTGCAAGCTCCGCTTCCAGGATTTCGGAAAGCTCCAATCAGCAGAGTTCCGCTGCCATGTCCACTTCGATGAGCGTCGAAGGCATCAGCACGAAGATCAGGGAAGTCGCGCAGAGCGCAACTGACACGGAAGAGATCGCCAATACCGCGCGGGAGCTGTCCAAGGCGGGGCAGAAGGTCGCCACCAACGCGGCCGAAGAACTGACGAAGGTCGCAGGTTACGTCAAGGAATCGGCTCAGCTCATTTCCTCGCTCGAGCACCGTTCCAACGAAATCGGCAAGATCGTCATGGTCATCAAGGAAATCGCCGATCAAACCAATCTGCTTGCGCTCAACGCCGCCATCGAAGCGGCCAGGGCGGGCGAACAGGGCAGAGGATTTGCCGTCGTGGCCGACGAAGTCAGGAAACTCGCGGAGCGGACAGGCAATGCGACGACCGACATCGCCAGCATGATCGAGGAATTCTGCAAGGAAATCGAGCATGCCGTCTCCATCATGGACACGAGCAGCCGGGAAGTTTCCACGGGCGTCTCGCTCACGAACGAAGCGTCCGAATCGCTCGCCAAGATCAATGAAGGGGCGCTCAACACGCTCGAGAAGATCCGTTCCATGGTCAGCGCGACGCAGGAGCAAAGCACTGCGAGCCACGAGATCGCGCAAAGCGTCGAAAGGATCGCGGGCTTTGCGAAGGAGAATTCCACCTCGATTGGCGAGACTTCCCAGGCGCTCCATCAGCTGGAACTGCTTGCCGTCAAGCTCCAGGAATCGGTATCGAGATTCAAGATCTGAGGCGCAGCGTCCGACTTAAACACAACTTACCCGCTCATGCATCCATGCGTCAGGCAAAACTGAAAGCGCTCGTCTTCCTCCTCGCCTACTCAGGCTGCGCCTGCGCGATGGAAATCGGCGAAATGCAGGTTGATTCCCATCTCGGCGAGCCGTTCAGGGCCATGATCGCCATCAATCCTTCGAATGGCGAATCGATCGATGCCGCGTGCGTCGCGCTCGATCCATCTCCTTCCAGCGACGGACTGTTCCAGATCAAGACGGCGCGCCTCGACGTGCTCGGCACGGCTGGCCCGCGCATCGTCAAGATCTCGACGGCGCAGAGAATCAACGAACCCATCGTCTCGCTCAAGCTCAAGCTGCGATGCAGCAGCGTCACCGTAGAGAAGGCGTTCACCGCCTTTCTCGATCCTGTCAGCGCGCCTGTTTCGCCCGTTGCCGCCAACCCGATCAGGCGCATCGAAGCGAAGCCTGCCGAAAAAGTCGTCCAGCCCAGGAAATTCGAAGGCACGCTGCTCACGGTCAGGCAGAACGATACCTTGTCCGGCATCGCTCACGATTTCTATCCCTACAGCACCATGGCGCAAAGGCGTTTCGTCGCTTCCGTGCTGAGGGAAAACCCGGAGCTCTCTCCCAACCACCTCGAGGCCGGATCGAAGCTGCGCATTCCCTACATCGGCCCGAAAGCGCCCGAAGCAAAGGTGGCGGCCAAGGCCCATGCGCCTCAGCCGAAGGCGCCCGAGGTCAAGCCTCCTGAAGTCAAGCCAAAAGTCGAAAAGCCGGCCTTCCGGCTCGCCATCGTGTCGGAAGCGCCGAAACAGGAAGCGGCGCCTGGGCCGAAAGCTGCCGTGGATATGAGCCGCACCGAAGAGCAGCTGGTGGCCAAGGCAGACAGCCAGACGGTCCAGCTGCTTCAGCTCCAGTCGCAGATCAAAACGCTGGAAGCGAATCTTTCAGACCTGAGAAGAAAGGTCGCGATTGCGGACAGGATGCTCGCCAATGCAAAGGCCGAAAAAGCAGACAGTTCATTCCCCTGGATCTGGCTTGCGGCAGCCCTCGCCCTGCTCGGCATCGGCGCAGGCGCATTCCTGTATTTCAGGAAGAAAATGGAAGCGCCATTCGAACAGCCGCTCGAACGCGAGTCCCTCAAGCCTGCGCTCGCCGAGCACCTGGACTTCTTCGAGACTGATTCCAAAGAGGATTGGTAACTAGGACGCTCTGCGCCTCTCGACGAAGAGGCTGCTTCCCGATGTTTTCTTCGCGTGCTTCTTGGCCACGGCGGCCGCCTCTGCGATTTCATGGTGTGTGTGGTACATGCCGGGCAGAACCGGCACAGCGCCGATCGAGAGGCTGGTAAGCGGCACGAACTCCCTTTCGCCTCTCCTGTCCTGCGTGGTGAATCCCTTATCCCTTCTGTGCTCGTCGGAGAAGAAGCGGATGCGCATGGCGTCGAAATTGACCAGCGCGTCGCTGCATCTCTTTTGCCAGTCCTGGCTCTGGAAAAGGATGATGAAGTCGTCGCCGCCGATATGCCCGATGAAATCCCGCTCGAAATCGCACATGTCCGACAGCACCTCGCCGCAAAACTGGATCATGTCGTCTCCGCGCCTGTAGCCGTAGACGTCGTTGAAAGGCTTGAAATTGTCCAGATCGCAATAGCAGGCGCAGAACGGCACTTCAGAAGCGAGCAGCATGTCAATGTGCTCGTTGATCGGCACATTCCCCGGCAGCTGGGTCAAAGGATTCGCATATCTTGCGATGTTGATCTGGATTTCGGTGATTTCGCGCATCAGGTCGTGCGCGCTTCCCATGCCGACATATTTTCCCTGGTCTGTGATGACGAAGCCGTCCAGGAGATGGTGCCTTCCCGAGGAGACGATCAGGTTGCTGAGATCGTGCAACCCCATGTTCTGATCGATGACCATGGGAGAAGGATCCATCATCGTCGCACAAAACTTTTTGCCGAAAAGCTCGTGCACGAACGGCTTCGCGAAATTCTCGATGACATGATGCCGCTTCAGGAGCCCGACGGGAATCATGTTGTCGACGACAGGGAGCGAATAAAGATCGGGGTTTTCAGTGAATATCTGGAAGACGTCCTGATTGCGCGTGGTCGGCGTGACGGGAGACACTTTCTTGAGAATTTTTTTCGCCGTCGCGCTGTTGTTGAGCGGCCCCCTCAAGCCCGAGGATTTGGTCAGGGCCCTCGAAATTTCGGGAGTAGCCACGATCACCGGATTGGCGTTCGGCCTGCCGATCAGGTAGCCCTGTCCGAGCGCAATATTGAGATTCTTGATCACGGCAAGCTCGGCCATGGTCTCGATGCCTTCGGCGATGACGCTCGTTTCGGTTTTCTCTGCAATCTGCTGGATCGATCTGACGAACTGGTGCTTCACTGCGTCCTGGTTGATGCCCTGGATGAAATGCATGTCGATCTTGACGAAATCGGGCCGCAACTCCGACCAGAGCCTGAGATTCGAGAATCCCTCGCCCAAATCGTCGATCGCCACCCTGAACCCCATCTCGCGGTAATGGTTGACCGCATCCCTCAGCAGGCAGTAGTCGTAGGTCGGATGCGCTTCGGTGAGTTCGATGATGATTCTGTCGGGGTTGATGCCAAGCTCCTTGACCAGCCTGAGCGTCTCGCCGTCCTTGAAAAGCGGCTCCATCAGGCATTCCGGGCTGATGTTGAGGAAAAGCTGTCCGTTGAGCTTCTGCCTCACGAAGCTCTCGAGGGTCACTTTCCTGCAAAGGCGCTCGAGCTCGAAAAGCCTGCCGCAGGACTCGGCCGTCCTCAACAGCGCAATGGGCGCATGCAGCGGGCTGTCGGATGGCCCCCGAATCAGCCCCTCGTATCCCATGACAAGGCCCGTTTTCATGTCGATGATGGGCTGGAATACGGCGGAAAGCGCGCACTTATCGATGATCTCGTCGAGCAGGTCGAACTTGACCAGGCGGTCCAGCTCGCCGCCTTGCGGCATGTCGTTTTCGAAAAGGATCTTCATGACGGGAATATCCTGTAGGCTGAGAGTTGCGCATTCCGTCTCGGACTGGCTGTCGCTCATGTGTATTCCTTTGCGCGCGTATGAGAGCTTTGGACACATTCTATAGGTACAGTATTACCTTTTTATTAAGCGTGACGCAGGCGACGCGATGCGCATTTTTTGATAAAGTGCTGCGTGTCTTGCAGCAGGAGCATTCATGTCTTCTTTCGAAAAATTCAGGGTATGGTTCGAATCGCTCGGGAGCTCGTGGGGACTTGCCGCGCAGATTTTCGTCATCGTCCTCCTGACCCTCCTGCTCGATTTCGCTTCGAAAAAGATTCTCGACCGTCTCTTTGAAAAGCTCCAGCTCACCCCCAATCCCTGGGACGATTCTTTCGTCGACGCCTTGCGCAGCCCGGTATCATTGCTCATCTGGATCCTCGGTATTTCGCTCGCGGTCGACATCGTTCGCCACGAAACGCATGTCGCGCTCTTCGAAATCGTCCAGCCGCTGCGCAACGTTTCAGTGATCTTCTGCATCGCATGGTTCCTCATCCGCTTCGTCAAGCGCTCGGAGGACAACTTCGGCGAGAGCCACGACAAGGCTTCCATCGCCGCAATCGCCAAACTGATCAGGCTTTCCATCAATATTTCGGCCACCCTGGTCGCCCTAGAGACGCTCGGATTCAGCATTTCAGGCGTGCTCGCCTTCGGCGGCGTGGGCGGCATCGCGATCGGCTTCGCAGCGAAGGACATGCTCGCCAATTTCTTCGGCGGCCTGATGATCCATCTCGACCGCCCCTTCTCGGTCGGCGACTGGATACGCTCTCCCGACCGGCACATCGAGGGAACGGTCGAGGAGATCGGCTGGCGTCTCACGCGCATCAGGACGTTCGACAAGCGCCCCCTCTACCTGCCCAATTCGACCTTCACCACCATCGCCGTCGAGAATCCTTCGCGCATGTCGCACAGGCGTATCCACGAAACGATCGGGGTGAGATACGACGATGCTGACAAGATGCGCGCCATCGTGCGCGACGTCAGGAAGATGCTGATGGAGCACGACGAAATCGACCAGAGCCAGACGCTCATCGTCGCCTTCGACAAGTTCTCCCCTTCCTCCATGGATTTCTTCATCTACACCTTCACGAAGACGACGGAATGGATCAAGTACCATGAGGTCAAGGAGGACGTTCTGCTGAAGGTCATCGACATCGTGTCCGCCCACGGCGCTGAGGTCGCCTTTCCGACTTCCACGATCCATGTTCCGGAAGCGCTGCGCATCGCAAGAGAAGAAATCTGACCTCTGTGCTATCCTCAGATGGAGCAGGAGGAAATCATGTGCATGGCATCGAACAACAGCAGCGCGATCGAGTCGATATTTTCTCGCGCTTCGGTGAGAAGCTATTCGGAAGAGAAAATCTCCAGGAAAACCGTCGAAGGGCTGCTGGATGCAGCGGTCAGGGCGCCTAGCGCCATGCATCTCGAACCCTGGGCTTTCGTCGTGGTCAGTGATCGTGAGCTGCTGAAGGCGCTGTCCGACAGGGCAAAGCCGCTCTTCCTCGAAAAGCTTCACCATGCGCCGGCTTCATTCTCCGATCCTGATTTCGACGTCTTTCACGGCGCTGGCACCTTGATCGTCATCTGCGCGAAGCCCTCGACCTTCTCTGAAGCGGACTGCTGGCTCGCCGCCGAGAACCTGATGCTCGCCGCCTGCTCAATGGGGATCGGCACCTGCGTCATCGGCTCTTCAGTCGATGCGATCAACCTTTCAAAAACGGAGCTCGGCATCCCAGCCGAATTCGAGGCGATCGCCCCGATCGTGATCGGATATCCTGCCGTGAAAACAGAGCCTTCCTCGAGAAAGACCCCGAACATCCTCGCCTGGCGATGAGCCTATTCCCCGTGCAGGGTGACGACGATCCGGCGGGTGCCTCCATGATTCCTGTGCTCGCACAGATAGATCCCCTGCCATGCGCCCAGCCTCAGCCTGCCGTTCGAAATCGGAATGTAGACGCTTGAGCCGAGCAGGCTTGACTTGACGTGCGCAGGCAGATCGTCCAGCCCTTCGTCGCTGTGGAAATAGTCCCCTTCAGGAACAATCCTGTCGAAACAGGTCTCGAAATCCCGCCTGACCGTGGGATCCGCGTTCTCGTTGAGCGTGAGCGATGCAGACGTGTGCAGGATGAAGAGATTCATCATGCCTACCCTGAAATTCCCGATTTCGGGCAGCTCGCCGAGTATCTCGCCGGTGACGAGATGAAAGCCCCTCGCCTTCGGTTCAAGCCCGATTTCCTTCTGTATCCACATAGATAATGATATTAACTCTTTAGACGAAAATAGGGTATCCTTGTAGTAGGCAAAAATGCCGAATTCAACTCCAGGAAGAGGGGTCATGAAGAACAAGATATCACCGACGGGGGTCGAGAAGGTCATGCGCGAAAACGATTTCATCGTTTCGATGACCGACTTGAAAGGCAGGATCACATACGGGAACCGAATTTTCATCGAATTCTCGGGCTACAGCGAGGAAGAGCTGCTCGGCACGCAGCACAACATCATCCGCCATCCCGACATGCCGCGCGCCGTTTTCAAGCTGCTTTGGGATGTCATCAGCTCGGGCGACGAATGCAGCGCATACGTCAAGAACCTGGCAAAGGACGGCAGCTTCTACTGGGTGTTCGCCAATGTCACCCCCATGCTCGACCATCAGGGCAACATCACCGGCTACTTTTCGGTGAGAAGGAAGCCCGATCCTGCCGTCGTCAAGACCATGGGCGATGTCTACCGCATCATGCTCGAAGAAGAGCAGCGCGCAGGCGCAAAGGACGCCATCGCCGCTTCCACGAAGCTTCTCCTCGATATTCTTTCGCAAAAAGGAATGAGCTATGACGAATTCATCCATACGCTCTAACATCGTTCGACTGCTCTGGGCGGCCCCTGCCCTCACCCTTCCGGTACTTCCCATCGCCTACGCCTTTCACGCCTTCAGCCCGATATTGATCGCCTTCCCCCTGGTCACTGCCATCGCGGCGGCGGCGGGCGGAATCATGGTGAGGCGCTGGCTCGATCCCCTGCCCAAGCTGGACAATCTGATCTCTGAGGTTGCCCAGGGGCGCTTCAACAGCCGCATCACCGGCGTGTCAGACAAGAACGAGATCGGGCGCCTATGCTGGGACCTGAACGACATGCTCGACCAGCTCGGCGCCTTCTTCAGGGAGCAGGAAACCACCTTCAGGAGCAACCTGGAAGGGAAATTCTACCGCCATACCATGCCTGTCGGCCTGCACGGCGACTTCAGGAAGGGGCTCGAGAACCAGAACGTCCTGCTCGACGGGATGGCCGAACAGAAAAGAGACGCCATGATGTCCAGCCTCGTCTCGCGCGCCCACCATCTCAACACCTCCAATCTGCTGCGCAATCTCGCCTCGAGCCAGGACGACCTCAAGGTCATCACCAACAAGATGGAAGAAGTCACGGAGCTTGCAAGCAAGACCAGCGCCGATGCCGACACGGGCAAGGAACTGGTGAAGGAAGCTGTCGAGCGCCTCAACGGCATCGCAGAGCGCATCCACAGGGCGAGCGACACGATCGAGAGGCTCAACGCGAGAAGCATAGAAATCAGCCAGGCTGTCGAGCTGATCAATTCGATCGCCGACCAGACCAACCTGCTCGCATTGAATGCAGCGATCGAAGCGGCCAGGGCCGGCGAAGCCGGCCGAGGATTCGCCGTCGTCGCCGACGAAGTGAGGAAGCTTGCCGAAAACACCAAGCATGCTTCCGAATCGATAGGCGAGATCATGCTGACCCTGCAGAAAGACGCAGCCTCCATGCTGACCGATTCGGAGGAAATGAAGGAGAGCGCGGATGCCTCTCAGTCCGTCATCGGGCAGATGGAGTCCGGATTCAACAGCTTCTATGCATCGGCCACCCAGACCATGACGAACGCGAACTACGTCCAGGATCTGAGTTTCGCGTCCCTGGTCAAGGTCGACCACGTGGTCTACAAGCAGCGCGCCTATGTCGTGATCGACCATGCCGACGATGAAAGCCTGCGGGCGGTCAGCGTCGACCACGACAACTGCCGCCTGGGAAAATGGTACAACGAAGGCGAAGGCAAGCAGAAATTCGGAAAACTCCCCTCCTACGGGAAGCTGCTCGAGCCGCACCGCAGGGTGCATGGCTGCGTGCGCGGCATGCTGGATGCCATGGAAGGCGAGTGGAAGACGAAAACCTCAATGCACGACAAGATCATTTCGGCCATGCAGGGTGCGGAATCCGCGAGCAACGAGGTTATGGACCTGATCGACAATCTCGTCAGGGAAAAGCACCCGGAAATATCGACCTGAATCAGCCGATGACGCTTGCCGCTTCCATGACGAGCTCGTCGATCAGGGCGACATCGACTTCAGGCTCGAGCTCTTCCGCATTGCCGTGATCGTCCGTCTCTGCGATGGAAAAGGTTCCGTCCTCCCTGATCACCGTCGTCTTGTAGCCGCATTTCCTGCAATAGACGAAATCGCCGTTCTCCTGGTCGCGCCTGATGACGATGGTCGGCCCGCATTCCGGGCATTCCTGGAGCGGGATGCCTGCGTCGGAATGCCCGACGACATGGTCGAGCCCCCCTTCCCTTCCCATGGACAGGAACAGTTTCCCCAGTTCCAGGTCGAACTGGGTTCCCAGGCATTTTTCGATAATGGAAAGCGCGGCCTCAAGCGCCATCCCGCGCCGGTAGGGACGGGTGCTCGTCATGGCATCGAATGCGTCTGCTATCCCCACGATCTTCGCATCGACCGAGACTTCATCCGCGCCAAGGCCATTGGGGTACCCCTGCCTGTCCGGCCGCTCGTGATGGGAAAGGACGGCGTCCCTGGCCAATTCAGCGAGCGGATGGCCCGACAAGAGCCTGCCTCCGACGGAAGGATGGGTCTTGATCACTTCGAATTCCTCATCGGTCAGCCTGTCAGGCTTGTTGAGGATGGCATCCGGCACCCCGATCTTGCCCAGGTCGTGCAGGAAACCGCCGAGCGCTATCCTGGCGATGTCTCTGGGCGGCAATCCCGCCTTGGCTGCGAGAAGCTGGGAGAACTGGGCCACGCGCCAGAGATGCCCGCCGGTGTAAGGGTCTCTCGCCTCGACGAGGGATGCCATGATGAAAAGGCTTTTGAGCAGGTCTTCGACGTGATTCATTTCTCCTCCTTTCGGCGGGATCATAGCACCAAAAGGCTACCCGGAACATGACAGGGAGCCGCCTTTCCTTGCCGCCTCTTTTTCTATCGCCTCGAACTTCTTCAAGACGTCCTCGTCAAGCACAGACCTGGCAAGGGTGAGCGGAACATAGGGCTTGAAAGTCATCCTCGCGCGATAGCTGACGCGCGTTCCACCCTGAACGCCGAGAAAATCCCATTCCCCTCCGTATGATGCGAAATCCCCGCTGACCTGCCTGAAGGTGATGCGCTTCCCCGGCGTCTCCCTCATGTCCAGCTTCGATTCCATCCTGACGGTAAAAATGAAGACCTGCACTTCGCCGATCTGGACAACGCTGGCCTCGGTGGGAGAGAGGCGCACCGGCCTGCTTTCCTTCAGGCCCGGGATGAATTCCGGGAGCGCTGCGTAGTCGCTCAGCATCGAATAGGCCTGGCATGGTTCGATAGGCAGGAAGACCGAGCTTTCGACCGTAATG
Organism: Pseudomonadota bacterium; assembly: GCA_021802545.1. Classification (GTDB taxonomy): domain Bacteria; phylum Pseudomonadota; class Gammaproteobacteria; order Burkholderiales; family JABEVD01; genus JABEVD01. Next base: position 13,229 of record JAJZRS010000006.1, on the reverse strand, counting down.
CCCTGTCCCGAAATGGCCGTGCTCACGACGGGCCCCGCCGCTGATGCGGAAAGGCTCGCCCACAGGAACACCGGCATGCATTTGCCCATGGATACCTCCCATCCCGCGCATCGATCATGAATATCATCATAGCACCCGATCAGGCGATCCCCGTTCAATCCGCATCATGGCGCCTATACTGTAGGGAAACATCACAGGGAGAACGGCATGGACGAACGGTTCACGAAACAAGGTTTCTTCAGCTGGTGCGAATTGATGACGACCGATGTGGAAGCGGCCAAGGCGTTCTACACCGGATGATGCGGATGCGATTGCAGCGAAATGCGCGGAGCTCGGCGGAAAGATCATCGTGCCTCCCCGCGACATACCGGAAGTTGGCCGTTTCTGCGTGATCCAGGATCCTCAGGGCGCAGTGATTTCGGCCATCGCCTACAGGTTCCGCAAGGACAACTGAATTCAGCCATGTTATGTTCTTTTCTTCGGCAATCCGATTTCAGGAGAAAGATATGACTCGTGAAGAAGCAACGGAACTCGTCCTGGCCGCAAAGCACAGGAAACGAATCAAGTGGTCCGAGCTCGCGCAAGGCATCGGAAAAAGCAAGGAATGGACGACTGCCGCCTTGCTGGGGCAGATGACCCTGAATTCAGAACAGGCCGAAAAGGCGGGCGAGATGCTCGGGCTTCCCGACGAGGCGGTCGAGATGCTCCAGGTAGTCCCCTACAAGGGATCTCTGCCCTCTGCTGTGCCTACCGATCCGTTGATCTACCGCCTCTACGAACTCGTGAACGTGTACGGAAGCACGATCAAGGAGCTGATACACGAGGAATTCGGCGACGGCATCATGAGCGCCATCGATTTCTCGATGAACATCAGCAGGGAACCCGATCCGAAGGGAGACCGCGTGCACATCGTCATGAGCGGCAAGTTCCTTCCCTACAAGGAATACTGAACGCTCAGGACCAGCGTTCCGAACGCAGCGCTTTGGCGATGGCGGCAGCCCTCGCCTGGCGCAGCGCGTCCCTGGCTTCCGCCTGCGGAAAACCCTGCGCCATCCGCTTCCCGTCGATGCCAGAGCAGGCATGCAGCGTATCGTAAAGCAGGGCTGACTTGGGATAATTTGCCTGCTTTCCGTAGGCCAGGAAATCGCATGCGCATAGCATCATCAATAGGTCGAAGCGCTTTCTATTGTCGAACGCGTCGAGCCGCTCCAGCATGTCCGCTATCGGACCTGCGCGCACCTCGGACACCCTGTGCACGCGTTCGCATTCTTGGAGCGCAAGCAGCGCGAGATCGAGGCAGTCTTCAGGCAGGGCGAAGCGCCTGCAGATCGATTCTATCCTGGGGCGGCCGCGTTCGACGTGGCGGTAATGGATGGGCAGATGCTCGGGCGGGGAATCCGATTTGCCGACATTCATGACGAGCGCCGAAAAGCGCACCGAGAGCGGCGCATTGTGCGATGCAGCCTGGTCCAGCACGCGCAGCAGATGAAGGCCGATATCGACCTGGGGCGGATCGTCCGCGATCTGGGGAACGCCGAACAGCGCGGACACTTCGGGCAGCACTTCCTGCAGCGCGCCGCACGCATAAAGTGCGCTCAGCATGTTGGAAGGCTTCTGCGCCATGAGGCCAGGCCGCATCTCCCCCCAGGCGTCGAGCGGCGACAGGCCGGCGAGCGCGCCGCTTTCCACTTGTTCGAACATGTTCTCCAGCGTCTCTTCGTCTAGCGCACCGTCGCTGCATGCGGAAAGCGCAGCCAGCCTGAAAATGCCGAGCGAAGGATGGGTCTGGATCAGTTCGTCGCTATGCTTCATGGTCATATCCGGAATATCGCCTTGTCATTTTTCAGACAAAAAAGGCTGAACATGATGAAGCAAGCAAAATGCATGCGAGGCGTCAGTCCTGCAGCACTGCCTTGACTGCCGCAGCGATTCTCGGGCCCGCGTCCTTGTAGGTCTGGAAGATGAACGGAAGCTTCGAAGCCTCCTTGAAATGGATGGTCACGTTGTCCGCGCCGAACTTGTTGACGACGAGCTCGATGTCGGCGATGTCGATATAGGCGAAGCTTTTGGAAACCATCGCCGGGCTGAAGAAGCCCTTCGGGCCGTAGAAATTCAGGCCTGTCGGCCTGACTTCGACCGCGGTGAACCCCACGACGTCCCCGTCTATCCTGAATGGTATCGAATCCGCCATTTCATTGTCCAAGTGAAAGCGCTATTGTACATCACGCGAGGAGGACTGCAGCTCCCCTGATTTTACCCTCTTTCAGCCGCTTCAATGCTTCGTTCGCATCGACGAGAGGAAACGTCTCGATTTCCGTCCTGACGCCGGATTGACGCGCGATCCCGAAGAACTCCTCGCCGTCGCCTCTGGTCAGGTTCGCGATCGAGCAAAGCCTCCTCTCCCCCCATAGAATCGAATAGGGAAAACCCGGAATGTCGCTCATGTGTATGCCTGCGCAGACCGCAATTCCGCCCTTCGAAATGTTTCTCAATGCTTCCGGAACGAGGGAACCCACCGGAGCGAAGATGATCGCCGCATCAAGCTCATCCGGAGGCGCCTCACCCGAATCACCCGCCCAGACCGCGCCCAGATCCATCGCGAATTTCCGTGCCTCACTATCCCCGGGCCTTGCGAAGGCGTAGATCTTCCTTCCCTGCCATTTGGCCACCTGGGCGACGATGTGGGCTGCGGCGCCGAAACCGTATATTCCGATTTTCTCGGCGTCCCCCGCTGCGCGCAGCGCGCGGTAGCCGATGAGCCCTGCGCACAGCAAGGGCGCTGCCTCTGCATCAGGATAGGCGTCCGGAATCGGGAAACAGTAGTTCTCGTTCGCAACCGCATATTCTGCATATCCGCCGTTCAGGGTATATCCCGTGAATTTCGCATCATCGCACAGGTTCTCGCGTCCGCTCCTGCAGTATCTGCAATGCCCGCAGGTCTTTCCCAGCCAGGGCACCCCTATTCTCTGCCCGATCCTGAACCTGGACGCATGCGCGCCTGCTTCAGCGACCGTTCCTATGATTTCGTGTCCGGGAATGAGTGGAAGAGCAGGTTTTTCGAGCTCGCCGTCGGTGACGTGAAGATCCGTCCTGCACACGCCGCAGGCATGCACCTTCAGCAATATTTCGTTCTCTTGGGGCTCAGGGATCGGAATTTCGGCGAGCCTCAGGGGCATGCCCGGTGTATCGAGGATCATGGCTTTCATCGTCATCCTTTCGATGTATGCCATTTCATTCTAGTCTTGCCTGTGGACTCAGGCAGTGGCAGCCTTGCGCCTGTCGGCCTCGCGTGCAATCTCGACATGCTTCACTCAGACGTTTCCGCTTTCGATGTCGAAGATCACGTGCCTGTGCCCTGTGCCGCCCAGATGCTCCGACATGCAATTGAAGCCGTGCTGAGCGACGAGCTTGCGCGCCATCCTGATGTTGTTCAGCCCGATGTGGTATTTTCCGGCGCTCAGCTTCGGGAACATGTTCCCGCCGCCCAGCAGTTTCGGGTGCCAGAAAGTCAGCGAAACGCATGAACCGAGCACCGTCCTGATGCAGGTATCGCTGTCGCCGAAATAGAGCTCGCCGGGCTGAAGAAAGATGTCCATGTCAAAATTTTCCCAATTTACGCACCTGCAGAATAACCCTGATGCATTTTCAGGAACATCGGCATGAGCTGATTGTTTCATGGGAATGCGCGGAGCGGCATAGGAATCTTCCGATGTGCTCGAAATCTGCAGCCGGAGAAATATACGGGATGGATATTGCGGCTTGGTGACGCAAACCGGAGAAAATATTGCATGGTAGAATGGCAGCGATGGATTATTTTTTCCTCTTCCTGTTCGCCCTGCTCGCCTGGTTCTGGCTCGACAGCCTGCGCGCCGGCGAACTGGCCAGGGAAGCGGGAAGGCGCGCCTGTATTTCGGCGGACGTTCAGTTTCTCGACGACACGGTGAGCATTTCATCCTTGTCGCTTTCGCGATATTCGGGAAGGCTTGCGCTTGTCAGGACCTACCGGTTCGAATTCAGCGACACGGGCGACAGGCGGCTCGACGGCGAAGTGACCCTGAAGGGGCACAGGCTGGAATCGGTGAGAATGGACCCCTATCTCGTGATTCACTGAAAAGGAGCTGACATGATATGGATGGCATTCATCATGCTGGCCGCGCTCTCCGGTTGCGCCGACATGGAAAGGCATGTCTATGATGGGCTGAATGCTCGACAGCACGCGCTCGGCCAGGACGGATCGATGTCGGGCACGCCCGCCAAATCACAGCCCGGTTACGACGAATACAAGCGGGACAGGGATGCGTATCTCAGGAAGCAGGAAGGCGCCAATGTTCCCGAAAAGGAAGACGGCAAGAGCAGGTAGCGCATGAAAATCGAAGCGTTGTGCGAGAAGCTGAAGATGGCCGATCCTTCGAAGGATTGGGATATCCGGGAAATGCCCGAAGGGACGGAATTCGAGCCAGGCATCCCCGTCGTCTGCTTCCTGTTCGAAGGAATGTTCATTTGCGACCCGTTCCTCTCCGATTGCGGCGGGTTCGAGGCCGACCCGGTGAAGGACTACGGGCTCACCGAGGCCGCTGTTGAAATACTGAGGATGGAGCGGTCGAACTGGAAAATGGCGCCCTGATCAGCGTCCGAAGTTCTTCCTCGCAAGCTCCACTTCGTCCCTGACCGCGCAGCCATCGGCGTGGTCGTTGATCAGCCCCATGGCCTGCATGAAGGCAAAGACCGTCGTTGGCCCCACGAATTTCCAGCCGAGCTTCTTCAGATTTTTCGACAGCGCGATGGATTCTTGGGATGTCGACGCGGATTGGGGCTTGCCCGGATTGGCAGGCTCATATTTCCAGAAATAGTTTGCAAGCGAGCCCTCGCGTCCGACGAGCTCGATCGCGCGCTGCGCATTGTTGATGACCGCCTCGATCTTGCCGCGATGGCGGACGATTCCCTCGTCCTTCAGAAGACGCTCGACATCGCTCTCGTCGAAGCGCGCAATGGTCCGGAAGTCGAAATGGTGGAAGGCCGACCTGAAGTTTTCACGCTTGGCGAGGATGGTGCGCCAGCTGAGTCCAGACTGGAAGCCTTCCAGGCAAATCTTCTCGAAAAGGCGCCTGTCGTCGTCCACTGGAAACCCCCATTCCGTGTCGTGATAGGCGAGGTATTCAGGCGCGGCAGCGCACCATCTGCAGCGCTGCCTGCCGTCGGACCCTGCGATAGTTCCGCTCATGTTTCCCCCCCCGATCAATGAAATCCTGCCGCAATGGCGGCTTTCCGCGCATTGGAAGTATAATCCATCTCGTGATCCCGGCGCAGTCAGGGCTTTTTTCTTCCCTCGTTAGCCTGCTCGTCTTTGTGCAAAGTATTGGTTTCCTGCTGCATCTGGTAATTGAGCTGGACCCTGATGCGCGGATCCAGCGGAATGTCGATGGTGTGCAATTCGCTTGCCCTTGGCCCCGGCGTTGCGCCCTGGCTTTCCGCAGCGCGCCGCCTTTTCGCTTCAGCGTCTTCAGGCACGGGATGCGCGGAGGCGAGCACTTCGCAGCGCTCGCCTTCCGGCTTGACCCGCTTCAGCAAAAGCGCGCGGCGCGCGAGAAGGAGATGAATCAAATGGCTCATGGCTCAGGCTCGTAAGGTGAAAAATGGCGATCGCATTCCAGTCTTCCACGATGGCCGACGCGCAGATCAGGGCAGCCCTGGTCGATCGGGGAATGGCCGACCTCTGCGTCCATCGCGTTCCCGTGCAGGGACAGGCCAAGGGGGACGCCCTCTGGTACATCACGCGCGACAGGAACGAGGCCGACGTGCGCATCTGGTTCTGTTCGGTGGGCATGAGCCAGGTCAAGATCTGCTTCGTCGACAGCTACGGCGAGGCGGGCTGGAACCGCCCCCATCCATTGAAGGGACGGATAGGCTGAAGCAGTTTTTCCGGATTTCATTTCCGGAACACGGCTCTTCATTTTTTGGGCTTCGCCTGCCTGAAGCCGACGGAGAGGGAAAGCCCTCCTCCCTTGCCGATGCCGACCTTCATTCCCTGCCCCCCTTTGCCGCCCAGGCCGATGCTCATGAAGGGACTCAATCCCTTTCCATGGCCTCCCGCATTCGCCGAATGTCCCTTGCCGCCGCCGAAATTCATGGTCATCGACAGCCCGCCCTTTTTCTGTCCTCCCATTCCCCCATGCAGCATAATGGAAAGCGATTGCCTGTTCCCTGAGTCGCCGAACTTCAAGGAGAAGCCGCCTCCCTTGCCGAGCCCCGCAACATGGAATCCCGTTTTCCCATCCTTTTCGAAGGCCTTGAATCCGAAACCCTTCTGGGCTCCGTCCTTGCCCGTTTCAATATGGGCGAATGAGAAGGAACCGCCCTTCTTCCCCCGCTCCTGAACGAAAGAGAACTTGTTCGATCCGTCATCGAAAGTGAATTTCTTGCGAACCGGAGGACTGCCGTAGCGGCTGCGAATCGAGTCTTCGTCCATGAAATTCTCAGGCTTTCGGTTGAGGAATCAGAATCGGGCGGAGCGATTGCAGCGAGAGCATGTCCTCCAGCCTGATCTTGGTCGCCTCAAGGTCGGCGGGGTTTTCCGCCTCTCCCGCGTAAGCCACGAACCAGCTCCTGCCGTCCCTGCCCTGGACCTCCATCGTCTTCGCTCCTATTCCGGGCAGTTTGAAGCCGTTCACCCTGGCAGCCATGCCTTGCGCGCCTTCCTTTTCAGGATAAAGGCCGAGCTGCAAAGCATAGCTTCCCTTGGCAGGCAAGGGGGATGGAATCATCAGCGATTCGATCGGAGGGGGAGGAGGAGGCTTCTTGGACTGCGCTTTCACCGCGCCAGGCGCGGCAGCCTTTTTTCCCGGAAGAGCAGGCAGGGTCAGTTTCGAAAGGGCTGGAAACTGCTTCGCCAGTCCGGGAGGCAAGGCAGGCAGCTTCTGCCTCAAGGATTGAGGCATCGTCAGCCCGGACATGACGGCCAGCATCCCGAAGGCCGAGATCAGGATCAGAAAGCCCAGTTTCGAAAGCAATTCATTCTCCGGTAACTTCCATATCGAGCGCCCCGCTCAAATTTATTTGAAAAACTTCACCAAGGACTGCGAGTGCGTAGTCACGCGTATCTTTTTCCGCACCTTGCGCTTAGTGGAGCACATCAGATCCTGATTTACGTTTTCCTTTTTTCTGAGCTTCATCCTTCTATCAACCGCCTCCATCCTCACCTGATCCTTCATGTACTGAACTCAGTTCGGCAATTAGACCCGAACCCTCGCGTGACTACGGCGCATATCGATTTGAACCCCCTTTTCTTCTTCCTTATAAAGTTTCAAAGAAGCTTGATTGATGGAGTGTTGCCCGAGCAATTGATTGACAGGATTCGCTCTGTTTTGCAGAGCGGGAAATTCCGACAATGCTGTCTGCGTTCGTTCAATGGTCACTTTGTCTTTGACAGCGTGTATGTCTGTCATGTGTGGAAATGAATTAGCAAGCGCATCAAAGTGCTCCGAGGTGCTTGGATTGAATTGGGGAAATTTTGCGCTGGTTTTAAAATGGGTGAATGCGTCATCCACCTTGGTCGGGTTGGTCGAATTGGTCGAGCCCCGGTAGCCATGCACGGTGTATGTCCGATTGGCATCGCGATGCAGCAGTTCATGTTTCAGACTTCCGGCCACGCCATGCCCCCCGATTTCCTTAAACGTGTTCCGCGTGGAATCAAAATCGTAGCCACCTCCGCTCCCGCATGAAGTCATGCGCACATCCAAATGCTCCTGGCCGAGTTTTTCGCCGACATTCATGACACCGGTGGCAACGTCCCGTATTTGATGGCGAACAGAGATCGATCCTTTCAGAAAGGTATCGTTTTCGAGGGCTAAGGTTTTTCGAACGACCGTGCTGATGCCCTTATCGTTGGTTGGACTGCCGTGCCCTTTGACGTAAAGCTTGTCCTTCGCACTGGTCAAAGTGGCCACCGAATTGGCATCGGCAAGGTTGACCATATTGTTGAGGGCATGTTTGAGATTGGTGTATTTTTGTAAATCGGCAGTGCTGTTGAAACGTTTGTATTGGTCGCGTGGGATGTTTTGCATTTCAGCCGTTAGGATTTGTTGGGTTGCCTGAAATGCCGCATGGCTGTCGACAAACAGATGGCCCGCTTGGACCCCCGGCTTGGTCTTGTGTTTCCTCAGCTCCAATGCCGCTGCAACAACATGCTCTTTTTCCCCCGCCTCGGTGGAATGAAGATAAGCATGGCGATAACGCGTTGGGTTCATGGTTTCCTCCTCCAGTAATGAAGCAACTCTGCTGTTGTTAATGCTGCTCTAAACATGGCGCCCCCCTTTAATGTTTAATAAAAACCAAGGTTCGATTGATCCATATAAATACAAATTACAGTCCGCATTCATGCTTGCTTCATCCCCAAGCGCCACTCGAAAGGTCGGGGACATGCTTCACCCTTTCGATCACAAAATCTCCAATCAAACTGGAAATACTGCTCTTGCAGCTCATTTCATTTCCTCCAGAAATCGAGATATTCCAATCAAAGTTTCCGACTGCATCAATTGCAGAAACTCCCTAATATTGATCTCTGCCTCCCATTTCCCTGTTCAGGTGAGCGCTCATTTGTGCAGGCTGTTTGCGTGTGTAATCGCCTCCCCTCCCGTTAGCGTCGTGTTGTCCGAGCGCCGCACGTCGGTGAACATGGGCGAGGATTCGCTGGGCAGGCGGGAACCCGTTCCCTTCACTTCGCTGAGCGTCGGGGCACTGCCGACGACGCCTTTCGCCGGGCCAGTGTCCCCGAAGTGCTTGGAGTGCGCGGGATTCACGGCCGACGACGTACTGCTCAGCCCCTCCACATGCGACTTGAGCGCTTTTGCCTCCTCAGCGTCGATATTGCCGCGCTGGCCGTCGGTGAGGTGATCGAAAACCTTCTTGTCGCCGACATAGATCTTGAAACGCGCCGCCTTGAGAGTGCCCTTGTGCTCGCCCGACTCGTGCACGTAGCCCGTGGTCTTGAAGCGCAGTTCGCCGCCCAGGTCGGAGCGCTTGCTCAGCGCCTTGATCCCTTCTTCGATGGCGAGCCATTCAGTATTCTGGTGGACGCTGGCCGCGGGCGCGCTGAGCGCGTCGTTCGGCCCCCACAGCGATCCCGCCACCAGATGGGAGTTCTCCGCCCCCCAGCTCGAAGACCCGTTGTCGAGCGGCGTAAATCCCGTCCGCTTCATCAGGTCGCCACTGAGCTTGTTGCGCGCCTGTTCATGTTCCGTAGACCAACCCTGCCCATCCCGTTCAGTGATGAATGGCGCCAGGCCGGTAGTCTTTCCGGAGGAATCGCGTCCTCCTTTCCAGTGGATTTTCGTCGTGTCCTCTTTGTAGGCCTTGCTGTTGGTCTGCGTCACCAGATTGCTCTCGATCCGGGTGCTGTTGAGCGTGGCGGACTCTCCGCTGTCAGGCTTTGTGCGCATGGAGAGCATGCTCCCGTGGCCTCCATTGCCTCCATAGGAGAGAGTAGGAAAATGCACCTCTTCGCCTCTTGCTATCATTGCATCGGCCGTACTCCGCGTCATCCGTTGCATTGGCTCCAGGGTAGGCGGCTGCGACCGTTTCTGCTGAAGCATTGGCGACAACTCGCTTTCGCTCTCGCTACGAGGACGCTTACCGTTTTCGTTCATGGAAGGCTTTTATTCCCTACTGTTTTCGGCCCTACCAAAACGAAACTTCGCGCCCTCAACAAATCACTTCTCATGTTTCGTTATCACATTGCATCTCATTTGCGTCGGACTTCCGGGCCTTTGCAAAATCGTCGTTTTGCTTGCACGCGCGCCAGTCGGCGTGATCTCTTCGGTTACGGTCATAAAATGCTGGGAGCCGGGCTTCGATTTCATGCGCGTCGCCATCTTTGCCTCCACGAAGGAGTCTAGTTTGTTTGCCTCCAGCGACGTAAACGTCAAATTGGATTCGCTGGGCGGCCCGCCAAACCGATCTCCAATTCCGTGTGCCCGTACATTCCGGCCCGCCTGCTTGGTATTGATTTTTGAACCCTTGTCGCCGAGATCTCTTCTTGCTTTCTGTATTGGCTTTATGATGACCCCTTGCCTCCTCGTTACAGTTTTTGAGCCGTCCGCATGTTCATCTATTGATACGCCAAAGCCGCCTTTCGGAGTCCGTTCTAGCGATGTGGATGGCTCTTCGCGTACAAATGCGTATGTACCTTTTCTAAATACTTTCCTTGTTTTTGGCATCATTTCTTCCCTATTGTCGAAGTTTCGGTTCGGAAAAGTGGGCTCAGCCCCCGATTTCCAGAATTCATGCATCGGCAGCAAGCAACAGCTTGTCGAGCATCATCTTGTGGAATTGTTATCTCAGTCTGCTCCTTGGGCTGAGTGGGGGGTGCTTTTCGTCAACATGGCTTCCGACATCGACCCGCAATTTAGACATATCTATCGATGACACGGTGTCCCCTCGGGTTGGAGGCATCGCCCCCTTCTTTTGATGAACATCCGGGTTGAGTTTTACTGTTGCAGGAAATACCTCTCCTGAATCTCGGTCTGCTGCAAAAAACCGATCCACCTGTAATGGCGCACCGCGAACATTGTCCTGGTGGGTACGAACATACAGATTGAGTCGACGTTGCTCCGATGGGTCTTCGATAGGACCAAGAGACCGGGAGCTGGTGACATGCTCTGGGCGATCACCCACTTGTGGGGTCAGATGGGGATAACTGCTGTACTGCTCCCCAGTACGATAGTCATAGGGAATCGGCTCAAAGTCGGTCGTCACTAATCCCATGCCGGTTTCCGGATGCGTACTTGCCGTGCGCCCTGCACTCTCTGATTCCCATGGGGTTGGCCCTAAATCACCACCCCCTTTTTTTCCTCCTCGCGACGACATAAATCACCTCCAAACAGGATATTGCATTAATTGAGGAGAACCGGGGACGGACCACGATTACCTCCGTGACTGCTGCTCAAACTGGAAGTACTGCTTTTGCTGCTCATTTCATTTCCTCCATAAATATAGGTGCATCTATCAAAGTCTCCGACTTCGTCAGTTGCAGAACAAAACCCAACGTACGGCGACAATTGATATATCACTTCCAGACAGTAGTGGACTTCCTTGTCGTTGACGGTAGGTCATCCAATTGCTGTCTCTGTGTCGGCGTGGTTGTCGATCCCCCAATCATCCCCGGCGCATCCGTTGGCGTGTGTGATGTACCCCCAGGATGCACATGTTGACGATTTGTATCCCCGATATGTACCCATGGCCCCGACGTATAGGTGTTGGTGCCGGAAATAACCGTATTCACGCGCTGTTCATGTCTTTCCGAGATGGACAGGCTGCGCCCGCGGCCCTCCAAAGTCTGGAATTCCCGCGTTTGCGTTCCAACCCGCTTTTCAGTGAATGTTTCCGTTTTTTCTTTAGGGGGTAGCGCCTTCTTGACCTTTTGCATTTCGGTCAGATCTCCCCATTGCCCCAAACTCGACATTACTTTCTCCTTTTAAATCAATCAAATTACTTAACAGACTGCTGAAATTTTCGTGTCTTTTGAAAAATGGGTTCTGACCCAGATTTCTGCTCTGCCCCCCATTACCCGCTATTTGGTGTCTCGTTTCTTCTCGAGTTCATCGAATTCGCGCTTGCACACGTCGCAGGACTCCATCAAGTTCTGCAGACTGTGAGAACGTGTGAGCATCGGCGACGAAACCTGTGTAGGATTTGTATCCAGGCTGACTATGTGCGAGCTGATCGAGCGATGAGGTTTGACTTTCTTGCCGGTAAAGCTTCCGCTCTGCGCCTCGATCAAGCTCTCCCGTTCCGAGAAAACCTCGCGAGGGATCTCGCGCTTCTCCTGCCCCAACTCGGGAAAAGTGGCGGCGGTGGATCGGGTGGCAGCGCAGATGGTCCGCTTCTCCACCAGGCTCGATTCGCTGATCGTCGACTCGAATGGGACCGGTTTCAGCCGCCCGCTCCAGGCCGTGGTTTTGTTGCCCTGTTCGTACTGCCCCTGGAGTTCGAGCATTCCCTGGGCAAGCAGCTTGCCGCCGCTCGGATAGCTCTCCTTGTCGCCGGAAAAGCCGACGCCGACGCGACCATGGTTTTCGGAGACGCCGATCACGTCCGGGGTGGTCTTGCTGCCGAAAACAGGGAACTTCTGCCCCATGTTGGCCTTGTCGTAAGCCTCTTCGGCAAGACTCTGAGAGTAACGAAGTGCATCGACCCCCGTACGGCTGATCGGCTTGGTTGCCGCGATTTGCGTATGGGAGGAGGTCTGAAGTCTACTGATCTCCTGCATCTCACGACGCACCATCAACTCGCGGGTGGCAAGTTGACTCTCCTCCTTTACCGGCGAATGCGTGGCGATATGCTCCAGCACGCTGCGATCCATGCGCCGCACGCTGTTGCTGCGTTGCAGTGGCGGCCTCTTCTCCTGGGTGGTGTCACCCAGCGGGCGTCCGTGATGCGTCAGGGGGTCTCTCTTATCACTGGACATGATCGGCTCCCGGTTTAGTCCAAAAAATATCCGCGGAAGGAAAGGATGGGTATTTGCTTCGCGACCTCGGAGCGTCAGACACCACGCCAAGCACACAAGACTCCCTAACCAAAGCCATTCCCAGCCTCCTTGTTTTTTTCCCTGCGGTCAATTTCACCAACCAGCCCTCTGGCCTGCCCAGTTTTATCGGACCAATCATAACTGGGGAGTGGCCTCGCTTTTAGCGGTCTTGCCGCTCAAAAGAAAAGAGGGCAGCCCGCTATTTCTCTGGTTATTTTTTGTTAAATTCCTCAAATCCCTTCCTCACTTTTTCTTTTATCACGGGGAAGGGACTCACTGGACTATTGGCAAGCATGCCTGCACCGATCACTGCAGCCGACGCTGCCTTTACCTGCCATGGAGCACTCATAAATGCACTTCTAGCTGAGCTTTTCATAAATCCTAGAAAGCCTGTTTGAAACCCTGGCGCTGGCCCCATATTCCTCACCAATGCACCTTGCCCAGCCAAAATGGCAGCCGTCCCCCCCCATGCAGCGAACTTCTGTTTACTGTAATTGTCTTTGCTACTCATTTTTTATCCTTAATTTGTAATAGTGGGAGCAGCCCCCTATTTCTCGGTGTTACCAGTCGTGAAAACCGTGCTTATTGATCCGGCAGCTATAAAGTATCAAGCAGCATAAGCGACGCGGGGGTCGCCGAAGTAGGAGCGAACCCGTTCTGGATTTTGCTCAAGTTTGCTCATGTACTCAGTTGCCGCTGTTCTCAGTTT